>VFZW01000341.1 GCA_016871055.1 Acidobacteriota bacterium | reverse complement strand
CATACCTGGAGAATCCGCGCATCGCCGAGGCGGGGGGCAAGATCGAAGTGCGCGCGAAGTTCTCCGGGCGATCGGCGTTGAATGTATTTGGGCAGTGTGTAGGTGTTGGCGATTCCTTCGACGCGACGATCCGCATGACGCCGTATGCGGATAAATCCACTCTGCGGTTGAAAGACATCGAAGTATCGGGCGGGCCGAGGCCGGGGCTCTACGCGCGGCGGGTGTGTAAGGCGCTGGCGGAGACGCTGCCCGGCGTGCTGGTCTACGACCTCGGGCCCGATTTCAAGCGCGCGCTTGAGGCCGAGCAGCCGGGCATCGGATACAAGAAGAGCGTCGACGGCGTTGCCGTGCGCACGGTGCGCGTCGGCAAAGAATCGCTGATTCTCGACTTGGCGTTTCGATTGCTACTGCGATAGAAGCGCCCAGGCTGCGGCGGCCGAGCCGAAGCGAGTCCGTTGTTGTGCGCGAGGTTCTTAGAACAACACCTTCAGCACGATGACAACAACGCGCGGCTGGTTGCCTTGCGCCGGATCGAGTTGGCCGAAACGCGGATCGGTGACGCTGTTGGCGCCGCCAATCAGACGGCCGAAGTACGGCTGATCGAGAAGGTTCTGGAAGTCGGCGCGAAGCTGGGCCTTGAGGCGTTCCTTGATCGGGAACTCCTTGTAGCCGGAGAGTTCGGTTGAGGTGAGAACTGGGCTGCGGACGTCGGGGAAACGCGTCGGGAACGTGCGCAGCGTGAACGCCGCCTGCGCGGCGCGCGGGAAGAGCGTGGTGTCGAAGTATTTGTCGAAGAAGGGATTGTACGCGGGCCGTCCGGCGGCGCGGGCGAGTTCGTCGCGCTTGGCGTCGCTGAGCTTGGCGGACCGGGCTTCCAGCGGAGCGGCGTTGGGGAAATCGATCGGCTGACCGCCCCGGCGAAGATACTGCACGCTGACGTTCCAGCCGCCGAAGATTGAGTTGACGAAACCGTTGGCGCCGGAGATAAAGCGGCGGCCCTTGCCGAAGGGCAGCTCGTACGACGAAACGAACGAGAGCGTATGCGGAATGTCGAATTCTGCGAGGCGCTTTTCGCCTCGCGTGGCGCGGAGATCGTTGAGCACAACGTCCTGGCTGTTCAGCAACGAGACGCTCTCAAGCGTCTTCGCCCACGTGTAGCTGGCCTGTCCGGCGAAGCCGTTACGGAAGCGGCGCGTGGCCTTTGCCTGGAGCGATTGATAGCTCTGCTCGCCGGCGGCCACGTTGCTGATGCTAACGCCCGCGAAGTGAGGGTAGGGGAACAGGAGTTGCTGGCGGGGAACCATCGCGCCGTTAATGCCGGAGCCGGGGAGCAGCCCGGCCATCGGGTTTGGCACTTGGGCGGTGAAGAAATTGCCGCGCGTGGCCAGCGGCTGCGACTCGAGCACCGAAGTTGGAAGGAAATTCAGGCCCAAGCCCATCGGCAGTTGGCGCGTCTGATTGCCAACATACGAGACGTCGGCGAGCCAGTCGCTTAGGATCGTGCGCTGGAAGCCGAACGACACTTGATGTGTCACCGGCAGCGGGCGATCAAGAAGTTGCGCGCCGATGCCTTGGCCGAGGTTGGTGGCAAGCCCTTGCGAGCTGCCGATCGGCTGGAGCAGGCCGGTCGGGTATAGGCTGGCCGGGAACGGATCGGAGAGATTAACGGCCGGAGTGAGGCCGCCGTCGGTCGAAGCGATCAGCGGCGTCTGGCGGCTGAATCCAGTATTGGGTCCGGTGGCGTTCTGTCCGAGGAAATACATGCCATAACCGCCGCGCAAGACCCACTTCGGCGCGATCTGCCAAGCGATGCCGATGCGCGGTTGGAAGTTGTTGCGATCGCGATTAAACGCTTCGCGGTCGGCGCCGGAGCTTCCCGCGTAGACCAAACCGCCCTTCAAATTGAGGCCTTGCACGCGGCTGGCGATCGGGCTGGCCTGATCAAACGCGAAGCCGCGCACCTGGCGATTGTAGCGTTCGCGAATGGGTCCTTCGTAGTCCCAGCGGAGGCCGACGTTCAACGTCACAGTGCGAGAGAGTTTCCAGTCGTCCTGGAAGAAGAATGCCATGTATGGATTGGTGTAGGCGGGGTCCATGTTGCGGTCGACAAAGCCGCTCGACGGATTGCCGAGGACGAACGATGCCCAGAGATTGCCGGACAACGCGTCGGCTTGTTGCGGATTGGCCTGCGTCCAATTGCGCCCGAAGGTGTAGTTGCCGGCGGCCGATTGCGGGATGATGTTGTTCTGGTTGTAGCGGCGGAATTCGGCGCCGTACTTGAGCGAGTGGCGGCCGCGGATCATCTGAATATTCGGCTGCACCGAATAGGCGTCGCTGGTTTCGTAGCCGCTGGTTTGCGATGCGCCAAGCGGCGAGAACGTACCGCCGAAGTTGAACCGTGGGAATTGGAGAGCAGTGAATTGGCTGACGAGCCGGTCGGGGAAACCGAGTTGGCGCGGATCGTAATCGCGGCCGAACGTGTTGCCGCTGAATCCTTCGTAGCGGGCCAGGCCGGCGCGCAGGTTGAACACGATCGACGGCGACACGGTGTAGGTCCAGTCGAAGCCCCAGTTGCGCGAGATGCGCGTGGAGGGATGTTCGCTCGAAGGTTCGGCGGCGTTGGTGCCCCATTGAATGCGGGCGAAGTTGAACCAGGGCGTTTCGCCGTAACGGCCGCTGACGCGATGGCGGTCAGTGATCGCCCAATCCATCTTGCCGAGCCACTGGTCGTAGAAATTACGGGAGCTGTTGATGAACAGATAATTGTTCTGCCCGTCGAGGCCATCTGGCGGCCGGTTTGGAGCGGGGAAGAAATCAATGGCCTTCGCGGCGACTGGATTCACGCGCGCGCCGGGAATGACGTTGCCAGCGAACGGCGTGCGGACGAAGCCGGCGCCGTTGGGGTTGGCGCGTGTAGTCAAGGGGTCGAAGATCGAGACTTGGCGGCGTGCGTTGTCGACGAGTTGCGAATAGTCGCCGCGGCGCTCGGCGGCGGTGGGTACGGTCCACAACTGCACCTGGGGGTTGCGTTCGCGAAGGAACTCCGTCGAGACCACCCAGAAGAGTTTGTTCTTACCGTTGAGGAGTTTCGGGATGATGATCGGGCCGTCGACGGTGAAGCCGAAGGTATTGTTCTTGTACTCGGTTCGGCGCACGTTGGCGGCGTTGCGCGAATAGCCGTTTGAGTTGAGGTTGTCGTTCTTGAAGAACTCGTAGAGCTGTCCGTGCAGATCGTTGGTGCCGGTCCGGAGAACGATGCTGGTGACGCCGCCGCCGAAACGGCCGTAAGAGGCGTCGTAGGAGTTCGTCAGCACGTTGACCTCTTGGATCGCGTTCAGCGCGGGCGCGAAGGAAGCGCTGCGCGAACCGCGGACCGAGGAGATGCCGTCGATGAGCGTTTCGTTTTCACCCGAGCGGCCGCCGTTGATTGACACGCCATTGATGTTGCCGAAAGCGTAAAGTTCGAACGAGCCCCAATAGCGGCTGGTCTTGATAACGCCAGGCTGCGAGTAGAGCAATTGATAGACGTTTCGGCCCGAGGTGGGGAGGTCGTCGACGTACTTCTGTTCGAGAGTGACCGAGCGCGAAGCGGTCTGTGTCGACAGCAGAGGCGCTTCGCTGGTGACTGTCACGCTCTCGGTGACGCCGCCAACTTCGAGGCGGATGTCGACATTGATGCGGTCGGCCGATTGCAGAACGAAGCCGTCGCGCAGCGCGCGCTTGAAGCCTTCCTTCTGCGCGGAGACGCTGTACTTGCCGGGTGGCAGGAAGCGGATGAGGTAGGTGCCGGCGTCGTTGGACGTGGCGTCGTAGCGGACTTGGCGCTCCACGCTGATGGCCTCGATTTTTGCGCCGGTTACGGGCGCGCCGGAGGCATCGGTGACGGTGCCGGTGATGTTGGCCCGGAATTCCTGTGCCGCCATCGGCACGAGCATAAGGAGAGGAATAATTCGACCGCTGAATCGCATACTCATGAAGCAATGATAACAAAGAGCGAGAATAGTTCGATGACTTCAAAAGCGACGTTGGGCGGCGGATGCTTCTGGTGCTTGGAAGCGGTTTATCAGGAAATGAAAGGTGTGACCGGGATTGTGTCCGGCTATATGGGCGGGCATGTCGACGATCCGACGTATCAGGAGGTCTGTGGCGGCGGCACTGGGCATGTCGAAGTTGTCGAGGTTTCGTTCGATTCGTCGATCACGTCGTTCCGCGAGGTGCTGGCGGTGTTTTTCACGATTCACGATCCGACCACGCGCGACCGGCAGGGGAACGATGAGGGGCCGCAGTACCGGTCGGCGATTTTCTTTGCCGATGAGCAGCAGAAGATGGAGGCCGCCGAGGTAATGCGCGACTTGGAGATGGCGGGGATCTATGAGGGGCGGATCGTGACGGAACTGCGGCCGGCTGAACGCTTCTGGCCCGCCGAGGATTATCACCAGAACTACTATCGGACGCATCCGATGCAGCCGTATTGTTTGTTTGTGGTGGGGCCGAAGGTGAAGAAGTTTCGGGAGCGGTTCAGCTAGTCCGCAGGACCGCCACCCGGTCAATCCCCGCCAAATCCGGCATGATCGTCGCAGTAGGAAGCAACGCGCGAATGGCCGCCGACTGCCCGAAGCCAAATTCGAACGCCAACACGCCGCCGGGCTTGAGCAGCCGCCGTGCTTCGGGTATCAAACGCCGAATCGCATCAAGGCCGTCAGCGCCGCTGAAGAGTGCTTGTGCGGGTTCATTGTCGCGGACCTCCGGCGCCAACACATCGGCCGCAGGTACGTACGGCGGATTCGAAACAACAATGTCGAAAGAGCCAGAAGAGAACGCGCTGCCGAGGTCGCACAGCGCCGTGTTCAGAGCGCCATTCCGCCGCGCAATGCGCAGCGCATCGATCGAGAGGTCGGAAGCGAAAACGCGCGCGGACGATTCAAGAGCAATCGTCACCGCAATACAGCCCGAGCCCGTGCCGATGTCCAACACCGCGGAAGCCGGCGTAATGAAAGGCAGCACGGCTTCAACCAGCAACTCGGTCTCGGGGCGGGGAATCAACACCCCCGGCGCCACATAAAACTCGCGCCCATAAAACTCCTGCCGGTGGGTGATGTACTGCGTCGGGGTACGCCGCAAACGAGCGTGCAAATAGCGCCCGTAGTGAATCCAGCCAAGCTCGCTGAGTTCGTCGCCGGCGTGCACGATCAGGTACACTCGCTCCACGCGCAACGCATGCGCGAGCAGAACTTCCGCCGTTAGTCGAGGCGCGTCAATCGCGCCGTCCTCAAGAAGCTTTGTGCCCTGGGCCAGAGCCGTTCTTAGAGTCATCCTCGGCCTGCTGTTTCAGCTTCTCCGCGTTGTAGTAGGTCGTCAAGCCATCCACCAGCGCGTCGAGCCGCCCTTCCATCACCAGATCGAGCTGATGCAGCGTGAGTCCAATGCGATGATCGGTCACGCGGTTCTGCGGAAAGTTGTACGTGCGGATCTTTTCGCTGCGATCGCCCGATCCCACCATCTTCTTCCGCTCCGCGCCGATCGCCGCCTGCTGCTTCTCCAACTCCAACTCATAGAGCCGCGAGCGCAACACCCGCATGCCCTTTTCGCGGTTCTTGATCTGCGATTTTTCGTCCTGGCACGAAACAACGGTGTTCGTCGGCAGGTGCGTGATGCGTACCGCCGAGTACGTAGTGTTTACCGATTGCCCGCCCGGTCCGGACGAACAGAACGTATCGATGCGAAGGTCTTTCGCTTCGATATGGACTTCGACATCGTCGGCTTCCGGCAGCACCGCGACCGTGATCGCCGAAGTATGCACTCGGCCCTGTGTTTCGGTTTGCGGTACACGCTGCACGCGGTGCACGCCGCTCTCGTACTTCATGCGGCTGAAGACGCGGTCGCCGCTTACCAGCGCGATCACTTCCTTCACACCGCCGACTTCGCTGTGACTGACATCGGTCACTTCGACTCGCCACTTCAATCCTTCCGCGTACCGCGTGTACATGCGGAAAATCTCATCGGCGAACAGCGTCGCTTCGTCTCCGCCGGTACCGGCGCGGATTTCGATGACGACGTTCTTCTCATCGTTCGGATCCTTGGGCAACAACAGCAGCTTCAACTCTTCTTCGAAGGCGACCAGTTGCGGTTCCAGCCCGACGATCTCTTCTTCCGCCATCGCGCGCAAGTCCGCGTCGGACTCGGCGAGCATCTGCTTTGCTTGCGATAGGTTCGACGCCGCGGTCTTCCACTCGCGGTACTTGGCCACGATCTCTTCCAGATCGCGGTGCGCCTTGGAGATCTTTCGATACGACTCGTTGTCGGAGATGACGGCCGGGTCGGCCATCTGCGTGCTGAGTTCTTCGTACCGCTTCTCGAGCAGGTCTAATTTGTCTGCGTATTGCATGGGGGATTAGGCGATCACCAACTCGCCGCCCTGTTCTTTTTCGAGCGCCATGGCGCCGTTGAGCGCGTAAATGGCGACATCGACCTGCGCGTTGTCGGGCGGCTGCGTTGTAATTTTCTGTAGCCAGAGGCCGGGGGCGGTCATCAACGCGAGCAGCGATCCGCGCTTGCGGGCGGCGAAGCGGATCAGTTCATAACTCAAGCCGGCGACCAGTGGAATGCACAGCACGCGGACTATCATCTTTTCGATGAATCCGCTCGCCGGCAGGAACATGTAGAGGATCATCGAGATGACCATGACGACAAGCAGGAAGCTCGTGCCGCAGCGCGGATGCAGTGTGGAGAACGCCTGCGCGTTCTCGGTCGTCACCGGTGAGCGCGATTCAAAATTGTAGACGACTTTATGCTCGGCGCCGTGGAACTCGAACAAGCGCCGGATGTCCTTGAAGCGCGAGAGTGCGAAGAGGAATCCGAGGAAGATGGCAATGCGAATCAGCCCGTCAACCAAGTTGAAGAGCAACTGATTTTGCACGGCCGGATAGGTGACCTGAATATGTTCGGTGAGCCAGAGCGGCACGACCTTGTAGAGAGCGATAAAAAAGACCAAGCTGAAGACGAGATTTGCGGTCATCATCCAACTCGGCAGCTCCTTGCCTTCTTCGGCGGGCTTGCCTTCCTTGGCCGCTTCGTCGGCGACGGCAATGCGCGTGGAGAAATTCAGCGACTTTACGCCCAGCCACATCGCCTGCCCCAGCGTGCCGACGCCGCGCAGAATCGGGTACTTGAATATCGGATACTTTTCCGACACTCGCGGCAGCGGGCTTTCTTCGGTGACAAGTTCGCCATTCGCCCGGCGTACCGCGACGCAGTAGCTGTGCGGCGCGCGCATCATCACGCCTTCCATCACGGCCTGGCCGCCGACAAGAGTCTCTTCGCCGCTCTCCAGAACGGGTAACAACTGCGTTTGCGCCGCGAGGCGGATGAATGTTCGGAACGACATGAATTCCTTACATCTTCAGTGTACCAATGCCTTCAGCATCGCTTGCGCGGCGCTGGCAACTAGTACTTAGCTGCATAAGTTAATAATTGTATTGCGGAGTTG
>VFZW01000340.1 GCA_016871055.1 Acidobacteriota bacterium | reverse complement strand
CCTACAGGCTCACCACCAAAGGCATTACTGTGGCACTACTGTTCCTGTTCTTTCACAAACGCTTGTGCGGCCCCCTTGCCAACAGCCGCTTTCACCATCGGCCGTCGCCCGATCACAAACCCCACTCCGCACTCGAAAACGCATACTACAAGGCCGACCGCGCTATCGAGGACATCGTCAAGTTACTCGCTGCGTAACTTCGTTTGTTGCAGTACTCTGATTTAGAATCTTCGATTCTAGAATCTAGCGCTCTCTATAATGGAGGTTCCATGTCCTCCTCTCTTCCCGCCATTCAAAGCTGGGTCGACGCCAACTCCCAGCGCTTGCTCGACGAACTCTTCGTGCTCATTCGAATCCCCAGCGTGTCGACGTTGCCAGAGCACAAGGACGATGTCGCCCGCGCCGCACAGTTCACCGCCGATGCGTTGCGGCAAGCGGGCATGGAGAACGTCGAAATCATTCCGACCGATCGCCACCCGCTGATCTATGCCGACTGGCTGCACGCGCCCGGCAAGCCGACCGTGCTCTGCTACGGCCACTACGATGTCCAGCCGCCCGATCCACTTGAACTCTGGCACACGCCGCCGTTCGAGCCAACGGTTCGCGACGGCAATATCTACGCCCGCGGCGCCGTCGACGACAAGGGCCAGATGTACATGCACATCAAGGCGATCGAAGCGTTGAAGTCGCTCACCGGAACACTCCCGCTGAACATCAAGTTCCTCATCGAAGGTGAAGAAGAAATCGGTGGCGCGTCGATCGCCAAGTACGTCCCCGCACACAAGGGAAAGTTGATGGCCGACGTCGCTCTCGTCTCCGACACCGCGCTTTACACCGACGGCATTCCGACGCTGTGCATCGGTCTCCGCGGCCTTGTTTACATGGAGGTTGAAGCCACCGGGCCCGCCCGCGATCTGCACTCGGGTCTCTATGGCGGCGCCGCGCCGAACGCGGTCTTCGGCCTGGTCGAACTTCTCGCGAAAGCCAAGAACGCCGATGGTGTCATTCAGATTCCCGGCTTCTACGACGGCGTCGCCGAACCCGCGCCCGCCGAACTCGAAAGCTGGTCGAGCCTCCCGTTCAACGCCGATGAGTACCGCGACAACGAAGTCGGATCAACAGCGATCACCGGCGAGCCTGGCCGCTCCGTTTTCGAAAAAACCTGGTCGCGGCCGACGCTCGAAGTGCACGGTATTGCCGGAGGATTCACCGGCGCCGGTTCAAAGACCGTCATCCCCGCCAAGGCGCTTGCGAAAGTCAGCTTCCGTCTTGTGCCGAATCAGGATCCGGCAGCGATCGTCGCGCTGATGAAGAAGTGGGTCGCCGACAACGCGCCCGCCGGCATCCAATGCGAAGTCCGTGTTCTTGGTGCAAGCCCCGGCCTGATCGTCAATCCCGATCATCCCGCCATCGCCGTCGCCGCCGATGTTTTCGCCGAATCGCTCGGACGCAAGACCGTCTTCATCCGCAGCGGCGGCTCGATTCCAATCGTTGGCGACTTCGCCCGCCATCTCGGCATTCCAACCATTCTGATGGGTTTTGGTTTGCCCGACGATGGACTCCACTCGCCCAACGAGAAGTTCAAACTGGCCAACTACTACCAAGGCATCTCCACGGTGGCCTATTTCCTCGCGCGTTACGGAGGCTAATGCCAGCCACCACCTCGTCATCGGAAAACGTCGCGCGCTCGGCCGGCATTACATCCGCCGCGGTTTTCTTGAGCCGCATCACGGGTTTGGCGCGCGAGATCGTACTCGCCCGCCTCTTCGGCGCGGGTGGCGGCGCCGCCAACGACGCATTCTTGCTTGCGTTTCGCATTCCGAATCTGACGCGCGATCTTTTCGCCGAAGGAGCGCTCAGCTCCGCTTTTGTTCCCACCTTAGTCGACTACCTCGCCAACAAGTCCAAGGAAGAAGCCGCGCGTCTGGCCAATCTCGTCGCGACGTCGATCATCTTCATTGTCGGTGTCATCTGTTTGCTCGGCATGATCTTCGCTCCGCAACTGGTCGACATGCTCGGGTCCGGTTTCCGCGGCGTACCGGGCAAATTCGAACTTGCCGTTTCGATGACGCGCATCATGTTCCCGTTTCTGTTGCTTGTTGCGCTCGCCGCGCAAGCCATGGGCATTCTGAACGCATGTAACCAATTCGCCGTGCCGGCGCTGTCTTCTTCGCTGTTCAACATCGGCTCGCTGATCTGTGGACTGGTGATCGGCTTTGTCGCCGGTCCGTATCTGGGCATTCCCGCGATCGAAGGAATGGCCTTGGGCGTGGTGGTCGGCGGCGCGTTGCAACTCGGCTGCCAGATCCCGAGCCTCGTTCGCTCCGGCTTCATCTTCCGCCCCGCGTTCGATTTCAAGCATCCCGGCCTGCTGCACATCTTCGCGTTGATGGGCCCGGCGATTCTCGGCAACGCCGCCGTCCAGATCAACGTCGCCGTGAACTCCAACTTCGCTTCGCAAATCGCCGATCCCGTAACCGGTTTGAATGGCCCGGTCACGTGGCTTGGCGCCGCTTTCCGCTTCATGCAATTGCCGCTGGGCCTGTTCGGCGTCGCCATCGGCGGAGCCACTCTTCCCGCCATCTCGCGCGCCGCCGCACAAGGCGACATGGAGGACTTTCGCAAGACCCTTTCGCGCAGTCTCGGCCTGGTATTCCTCATGACGATCCCTTCGTCGGCGGGTCTGATTGTTCTTGGCAAATCCATCGTCGGCTCTCTGTTCGAAGGTGGGGAGTTCACCAGCTACGACACACGGCAGACCGCCGCCGCGCTCGCCTATTTCGCCCTCGGCCTCGCGGGGTACTCGGCGTTGAAAATTCTCGTGCCCGCGTTCTATGCCCTGAAGGACTCGCGCACGCCGATGTACATTTCCCTCGCCTCGATCGCGATCAACTACGCAGTCGTCACCACCATGACCGGCGCCGCCGGTTTCGGCCATGCCGGCCTCGCAATGTCGACCGCGACCGTTGCGGCTTTCGGCGGCCTCGTTCAGTTCCTGATCCTACGCGGTCGCATCGGCGGCATCTACGGGCGCGCTCTGACCGCAAGCGTTATGAAGGTCTTGTTCGCCTCGGCCCTCATGTCATTCGCCGTCTTCGGCATCGAGTGGGCCGTATCACAGTCGATCTCCCCGGGCCGCCTCCGGTACGTCGTCACTCTCATTGCGGGCATCCCCGCCGGCGCGGCCATCTTCTACGCGGCCTGCCGCAAGTTGAACGTCGAAGAACTCGATCTCGCCGTCACCGCATTCAGCCGTCCCTTCGAACGATTGCGTGCTAGAATCCGCTAGCGGACATGCTTCCAGATATTTCGACACTCGCGCAGTTGCAGGATCTCGACGCCGAGACCCATCGCCTCCAAACCAGACTCGCCGAACTTCGCAAGCTCCTCCAAGCCGAACGCAAGTCGGTCGAGGATCTGAAGAAGCGTTGGGATTCGTCGCAAGCGTCGATAGCCGCCAATGACCGCGAACGCCGGCAACTCGAAGGCGACATCGCGTTGTGCCATACAAAACTCGCGAAGCTGAAAAAGCAGATTGAGCAAGCCGCCAACGAGCAGCAGGTGACGGCGTTTCAACACGAGATCGACTTCGCAACCGCGGAAATTTCAAAGGCCGAAGACCGCATTCTCGAATTGATGGAACAGGCCGAAACTCTGGCCGTTGAAACGAAGGACCACGAAGCCGCGCACACATCGGCGTTGAAGACGGCGATCGCAAACTTCAAGGCCGCCGAACAGGAAAACAAGTCGGGCCAGGCGACGCTGGGGTCAAACGCCGCGCGCCATAAAGAACTGCTCTCCGGCTTGCCGGGCCAGATGTCGACGCTCTACGAACGCTTGCGCAAGAAGTGCAAGTCCGGCCCAATCGTCGCTGAAGTGGTCGGCGGCGCCTGCGAAGAGTGCCAGATCGACCTCCGCCTCGCTTTTCTGCAAAAAATCGAGTCTGAACCCGACGGCTTCTTTCTTTGTGAAGAGTGTGGGCGCGTGCTGCACTACAACCCGACGGTTAAAGCGGTGGAAGGTTAGCGCGTCATTGAGTCCAACGCCGCCATCGATTCCTCCATCCACCCCGACGCCCAGTGATGCGCGCGCTGCGTCTCATTCGCATAGTGATGCGGAACGGCCAGGGCCGTCAACTTCTCGTGCGCGACCGCCGTATCTTTCTGGAACATCTTATAGCCGCTGATAGAAATCCGCGACGTTCGAAACTCCGCCGCCCGCTTCTCGAACAATGCCGGTAGCGCATACCCCGCAAAGTTCTCCGTCGTCCCGTAAATTGTCCCGGATTCATACCGGCCCGGCGCATCCAGCAATAACGGCGAGTCCCACGCCGCCGCCGCCGCGAACTTGTCCGGATGCCGCAGCAACAGCGTCAACGCACCATTACCAGACTTGCTGAATCCAATTAGCAAGATCTTGCCCGGCAACCGAGGGACAATCTCTTCCAGCAAAAACTTCTCCTGCGCGATCTTCGGATTCGCCGGATGATCCGCATACCACGGTACATGCGCAAACGATGGCGCCGCGATCTGCACGCCATACCGCTCTGGCCAGCGCAGCGCCAACGCTTCATAGAACCCATCGCCCCACTGCGCTGTCGTGCCCGCGATCACCGGCAACACCAGTACGGTCCGCTTCACCGGCCGCCTCTTCGGCCGCGCCACGCGCAGAAAAGTCGCCGTTGCCTGATGCCGGCTCTCGATCGTCTCGACTTCGTACGACACGCCGGCCGCCATCGCCATCCGCCCAAAATCGCGCCGGGAAAAGAGAAACATGTCCCTCCAATGTTATCCTTGTTCTCAATGCAGTTGTGCGACGTTTATCAGGGACTGGGAGAGCAAGTCTTTCGCGAACTCCTCGCGTCCATCTCCATCGGAAAGCTCAAGACCTTTCAGCTCTATGAGCGCATGAAATTGCGATTCCGCGTCAACAAGTTGAACCTGGAATCGCTGGCCCGCTCGGCGCCGCGCCAGCTAGAGCGCATCGCCGTCGAGCGCGACGAAGCCTTCGCCGCCGAAGTGGCGCAGGCGATCCTCGTGTGTCATCTCGAAGTCGTCATCGGCGTGCTGAATTTTCTCGAGATTCCTCACCAGGAAGGGTTCTTTGAAAAGGACGCGGAGATCGCGAAGTATCTCACCGGCGACTGGCAGCAGCGTTCATGGGATGCGCACGCAAGCTCGATGCCCAAGGCCGTGCTCGTGTTCTACTTGAACCACCTCGCCGCTGAAATGACGCCCGATCTGCCGCTGTTCAACCCGCTGGCGCAGGCCGGAAAATGACACCCGCGCAGCAGTTGCACGAAGCCATCCGGGCCGGCGACTCGCCGCGTGTAGCCGCGTTGATCGATGGCGATTCGTCGTTGCTCGTTGGCGGCGGCGCTCTCGGCATGGCCCCCGTACTTGTCGCTATCTACGCCGGGCAGCGTGAGATCGCGCAAGAGTTGATCGCGCGCGGCGCGCCGGTCGATCCCTTTATCGCCGCCGCGCTCGGCGACACGGAGCGCTGCCGGCAACTACTCCTCGCCGAGCCCGTGCAGCTCAACATGAACAGCTCCGACGGCTGGACGCCGCTGCATCTCGCCGCGTTCTTCGGCCATCTTGAAACCGCGGAAATGCTGCTCGCCATGGGCGCCGACATCGGCGCGCGCTCGGCGAATCAGATGCACAATACGCCGCTGCACGCCGCCGCCGCCGGAAAGCATTTAGGGATTTGCACCGCGCTGATCGCCAAGGGAGCCGACGTAAATGCCACGCAGCACGGCGGGTATACGCCGCTTCATTCCGCGGCCGCCAATGGCGATCTCGACCTGCTGCGACTGCTCCTCGCGCACGAAGCGAAGCCCGGCGTGAAAAGCGAAAAGGGCGACACGCCGCTCGACATGGCCCGCCAGCGCAATCAGCCCAAAGCCGTCGAACTGTTGGAGAGAGTTGCGCGATGACCGAACTGGAAGCACTCGCACAGGGCGCTAGAAGCCGCATCGCCGCCGCCGCTACGCAAGACGAACTCGAAGCGATTCGTGTCGAGCTTCTTGGCCGCAAGGGCGGGGCGCTGGCCAATTTGTCGAAGGACATGGGCAAGCTCTCGGCCGATGAACGCAAAGCGCTCGGCCAGCAGTTGAACGCCGCGAAAACCGAAATCGAATCGGTGCTCGAAACGCGCACGGCCGAGTTCGCATCCGCCGCGCTCGCCGCGCGATTAGAGTCCGAGTGGATCGATCTAACCACGCCGCCCACCGGCCCTCGCCGCGGCTCGCTCCACCCGCTCACGCAAATCCAAGCCGAGATTGAAGACCTTTTCGTCTCGCTCGGCTTCACTGTTCTCGACGGTCCCGAAGTAGAGAGTGACGAACACAACTTCGACGCCCTCAATATTCCCGCCGACCATCCCGCGCGCGACATGCAGGATACCTTCTGGCTCGATGGCGGCTGGCTGCTCCGCACGCATACGTCGCCCGTGCAAGTCCGCGGTATGCGCAAGCTTGGCCCGCCGCTGCGCATGATCGCCCCGGGGCGCGTCTTCCGCAACGAAGAAGTCGACGCTTCGCACGAGCACACGTTCTACCAGCTCGAAGGCATGATGGTCGACAAAGACGTCTCCGTCGCGCACCTGCTCTATTTCATGAAGACGCTGCTTTCGGCGATTTTCAAACGCGAAGTCACCGTGCGTCTGCGCCCCGGCTTTTTCCCGTTTGTCGAACCCGGCTTTGAGCTCGACATTCA
Source organism: Acidobacteriota bacterium (assembly GCA_016871055.1). GTDB lineage: Bacteria > Acidobacteriota > Terriglobia > Bryobacterales > Bryobacteraceae. The sequence goes on along the minus strand of VFZW01000340.1, from coordinate 790 downwards.
ATGCCTGATCTGTAACGGCGCGGGCTGCCCGGTCTGCAAGCAGAGCGGGTGGGTCGAACTGCTGCCGTGCGGCCTCGTGCATCCGAATGTGTTGCGCAAATCCGGCATCGACCCCGAAGAGTACGGCGGCTTCGCCTTCGGACTCGGCCTCACGCGCCTCGTCATGATGCGCTACGCCATCGACGACATTCGCCAGTTGCAAGGCGGCGACCTCCGCTTTCTGCGGCAGTTCTAAAGAGAGACGGCCATGAAGTTTTCCTACAACTGGATCAGCGAGCTCATCGACGAGCTTCCCGTTACACCCGCCGAAATCGGCCGCTTCATCACGCTCAAGACCGCTGAGTGCGAAGGCGTCGAGCCCTATGGCGAACCGCTCGGCGTTGCCGTTGCCGCGCGTGTGCTCGAAGCACAAAAAATCGAAGGCACGCACCTCACGCTAACGCGCACTGACACGGGCGCAGGCGGCGTGCGCCAAGTGATCTGCGGCGCGCCTAACTGCCGCGCCGGCATGATCACGGCGCATTGGCCGCTCGGCAAGAAGACCGTCCGTGGTGTCGAGAGCGACGGCATGTTGGCCAGCGGCGCCGAGCTCGGCATCAACAAGGATCACGAAGGTATTCTCGATCTCGATGGCGTCGAAGTCGGCAAACCGCTTCCCGGTTTGAAGCCCGATACGATTGTCGAAATCGACAACAAGTCGCTCACGCACCGGCCCGATCTCTGGGGCCATTACGGCATGGCGCGCGAGGTCGCTGCGATCTCGAAGCGGCCGCTCAAGGACCCCGTTGAT
>VFZW01000339.1 GCA_016871055.1 Acidobacteriota bacterium | reverse complement strand
TGGATTGGGTCTATCCCGAAGAGCTTTCGCTTTCTCGCGCGTATTGGTGGTCGCCTGATGGAACTCGCCTGGCCTATTTGCAGTTCGACGTTTCGCCCGAGATGATCCATCCGCATGTTGATTCGTCGCCCTTGATGGCACGTAGCGAGCCGCAGCGCTTTCCCAAGGCGGGCACGCCGAACGCAAAGGTGCGCCTCGGCGTGATCGCAGCCAAGGGCGGCAAGACGAAGTGGATGGAGTTGGGCTCTACCGTGGACGCGTTACTGGCGCGCGTCGACTGGATGCCCGGGGCCAAGGAGTTGGCCGTGCAGCGATTGTCGCGGATTCAGGATCGCGTGGAGTTGCTGGCCGTGGACGCGACGTCGGGACAGGCGCGCGTGCTTGTCGAAGAACGCGATAAACACTGGGTGAATCTGCACGACATCGTGCACTTCACGCCAGGAGGCAAGTTTCTGTGGGCCAGCGAACGCGACGGGCACCGCCATCTTTATCTCTACGAAAACGGCAAGCCCCGCCAACTGACCAGCGGCGATTGGGAGATTGTGCAGTGGAGCGGGATCGACAAAACGTATGCCTACTTCGTCGCGACGAAGGACAGCGTGTTGGAGCGCAACCTGTTCCGGTTGGATTTGGCGAGCGGGGCTTTGAAGCGATTGACACCGGAGAAGGGAACTCACGCGATCGCCATGTCGCCGGATGCGGCGTTCTATATCGACTCTTTGCAAGGGCATTCGACGCCCCCGCGCCAGACGCTGCACCGCGCCGACGGAACGCGCGTTGCAACGCTGTCCGATTCCTCCGCGCGGTTTAAGGACATTAATTTGCTTCCGCTGGAGTTTCTCACTTTCAAGGGCCGCGACGACACACTGTTTCACGGGCAGATGATTAAGCCCAAGAACTTCGACCCGTCGAAGCGCTACCCGGCGATCGTGATGGTCTACGGCGGTCCCCACACACAAACGGTGCGCGACAATTGGGCCGGCACGAACTGGGAGCAGGCGCTCGCGCACAAGGGCTATGTAGTCTGGCGCATGGATAATCGCGGCTCCAACTACCGCGGCCACGCCTTTGAGACGCCGATTCATCGCGAGATGGGAAAGACCGAACTGGCCGATCAACTGGAGGGCGTGGACTATCTGGTGAAACTCGGCTTTGTCGATCCCGCCCGCATTGGTATCTACGGCTGGAGCTACGGAGGTTATATGACGCTGTACGCGATGACCCACTCGAAAGTCTTCGCGGCCGGTGTTGCCGGCGCGCCCGTCTCCGACTGGCGTAACTACGACACCATCTACACCGAGCGCTATATGGGTCTGCCGTCACGAAACGAAGAGGGCTACAAAGCCGCCAGCCCCGTGCATGCGGCGAAAAACCTTTCCGGCAAGCTGATGCTCGTTCACAATTTTCAGGACGACAACGTGTTGTTTCAAAACTCGCAGCACATGATGGAGGCGCTACAGAAAGCCGGAAAACATTTCGAGATGATGTTCTATCCGTTAAAGAGCCACGGCGTCACTGGGCCGCTGCGCCTGCACTCATTGCAAACGATCACCGCGTTTTTTGACCGCGCGCTGATGCCTTAATCGAATACAGTTTTGACTCGGTGCGCAGCAGCAGGCGGTCGCCGGCGATCGCGGGCGTCGCCATGGAGAAGTCGTCGAGCGGGTTGGTGCGAAGTAGTTCGAACGATTCCCCCGCGCGGACGACGAAGGTCTTGCCGTCTTCGTTCAGAAAGAATATCTTGCCATTGTAGGCCCACGGCGAAGCGGTGAAGTAGCCCGCGTCGACGCCCAGTCGCGCGCGATAAGACAGCTTGCCGGACTTCGCGTCCACGCGAGTGAGAATGCCTGTTTCCGTTAAGGTGTAAGCGCCGCCGTCGTAAACAACCGGAGTGGGCATGTACGTGCCGCCGCGCGGTTCGGCCCAGAGAACGAACTCGTTCGAACGGGTGTCCTTTGCCAGCGTGATGTCGCCGGATGCGCCCGGTTTCACGGCGTAAAGCGCGCCGCCGCGACCGGCGTCGAGGTACAAAACGCCATCGACCGCGAACGGCGAGGGAATCGGCATCTCCGTCATGTTCGACATGCGCCACAACTCCTTGCCTTCTCCGTCATAACTGATCGCCGTCCTGGGTCCGATCGTCACGATCTTGGTGCGAAGAGAATTGGTCCAAACATAAGGCGTCGTCCAGCCGGACCGCCGCGCCATCTCACCGGGCGGGCCGCCGATGTCGCGATTCGTCCGCCACAGTTGTTTGCCTGTGCGCTTGTCGAAGGCCGCGATGTATTGGTGCCTCTGGGCGTCGGCGGTAATTAAGACCTGATCGCCCTTCAACACGGGCGACGCCCCGGTGCCGAATTCGAGATAGATCGGACTGGATTCAAGCGGCGTCTTCCAAAGCGGCTTGCCTTTGAAGTCGAATGCGTAAAGGCCGTGATTGCCGATGTACACGTAGACGGCCTTTTCGTCGGTCGCCGGAGTTTCCGAAGCAAAACTGTTCTTTCGATGTCGTCCGCCCGGAGGCCGGCCCGCGTAGAACTCGCGCTTTCACTGCAACGCGCCGCTCTTCAGATCGAGGCAATACAAGAGATAGTGCAACGATACTTCGTGAGGGAGTTCCATGTCGCGTTCGACGACCTTGGCTTCCACTTCCTTTGGACTTAGTCCTTGCTTGGTCAGTTCGGCGACGTATTGATTGCTGTACTCAGTGCCCGTCTGCGGCGGTTTCGAGGCGCCGTCGGTTATGACCGCCGTAAGGAAGACTTTTCCATTGGCAACCACCGGCGACGACCACCCGCGCCCCGCCACCGTGGCTTTCCATTCGATGTTTTCGGTCTTGGACCAGCGGTCGGCCAGTTGTGGGTTGGACGAGATGGGGTTGAACGCGGGGCCTCGGAACTGCGGCCAGTCGTTGGGCTCGGCGACGAGGGCGGCCGCCGTCATGGTTGCTATCAATATGCGCATGCTTATTCTCTATTCTTCACATAACGCTCGAACCACTCGATCATCTCGGCGAGTGTATGTTCGATCGATTCCTTGGCCGCGTAGCCGTGCGATTCGTGCGGCAGCATGAAGAGTCGCACCGTGCCGCCGTTGCCGCGCACCGCGGTGTACATGCGTTCGGATTGAATCGGAAACGTTCCGGTGTTGTTGTCGGCTTGGCCGTGGATGAGCAGAATCGGCTCGTTAATCTTGTGCGCATTCATAAACGGCGACATCTTCAAATAGGTCTCGGGCGTCTCCCACAACGTGCGGCGCTCGGTCTGAAAACCGAATGGCGTCAGGGTGCGGTTATAGGCGCCGCTGCGCGCGACGCCCGCCGCGAAGAGATCCGAGTGCGCCAGCAGATTCGCCGTCATGAAACCGCCGTAGCTGTGGCCACCGACGCCGACGCGACGCGCATCGGTCACGCCGAGTTCGGCCGCTTTGTCGATCGCGGCTTTCGCGCCTGAAACAAGTTGATCGAGATAGGTGTTATTAAACGTCTCCGCGTCACCGACGACAGGCAGCGATGCGTCGTCCAAAATCGCGTAGCCCATTAGCAAATAGAAGAGGTGCGATGCGCCCGCGGGTGTGATGAATCGGTTCGGGGAGCCGGTGATTTGCGCGGCGGTGTCGGCGTCGGCAAAATCGCGCGGATAGGCCCACATCACGGTGGGCAGCTTTGTTCCTTCCTTGTAGCCGGGAGGAAGATAGAGTGTGAAGTAAAGCGGCACGCCGTCGGCGCGCTTGTAGTGAACAACCCGTTTGGCGACTTTGCGCAGTTCCGGCGCGGGATCGGTGAATGCCGTGAGCGCTGTGCGTTTCCCGTTGTCGATGAGGAAGAAATTTGGTGGCTCGGTTTGCGACTCGCTGCGAACGATGAGCCGCGTGCCAGCGGCGTTCAGCGGGCTGACGACGGTTTCATATGCATTCGAGGCCGACTCGAAGACGCGCGTTTTTGCTTTCGTCGAAACGTTGAAGCGGTCGAGGAACGGGCGGTCGCCCTGCGGGGATCCGCCGTCGCCGGCAAGCAGGATCGAGTCGCCTTCGACACGCACGACTCGGCGTTCTCCGGCCAACGTACCCTGGGGAGTCCCCGGATCGCGATACCGATCGTCGCGGTTGCGTGCCGCGATCTCTCGCAGCGTGCCATCGCGTTCAATGACGTATTGGCGGACTCGTCGCGTCGCGCGGTCGTAATCGGAAACCCACACGCGGCCGTCGCTCATGAAGCTGGCGCGTTGCAGACGCTGCTCCAACTTCGCTACTTCCTTTACCGAATCGAACGGCGCAGATGATGTCACGAATCGATCTCGGTGTGGTACGCGCTCCTTCGAGTTGCCGCCGTCAAGCGCTTCCCACCAGGTCAGCGACGCCGGTTGCGCCGGCGACCAGCCGATGTCGCGTGGTCCGGTCCGCACGCCTTCGATGGGAATGCGATCGGCGAGGGGCTGGCGCGCGAGGGTTTTTAGCGCCGCGCCGTCGCGGGTCCAGATTTCGATGTCGACGGGAAAGCGCGCAGCGGGCAACACCCACGAAAACGGCCGCTGCACGCGTTGCGCCATCACATAGTTGCCGTCGGGCGAAACGGAGAGCGAAGAAAAGATGCCGGGCTTGTTCAACGGCGTGATCTTTCCCGCTGTGGTGTCGACCAGCGCCGCCTGTGATGTCGCGTAATATGCGAACAACTCTTCGTCGAGCGCCGACTTGAGCAGATCTGGGAAAGTTGGCGCCGGCGCGGCCTTGCCGAGCGTTTCCTGGATATCGGGACCTCGGGGAACGGCCGACTCGCGTGGGGCGGCGCCGCGGTTGGCGGGGATCAACTGCAATAGCAAATGCCGGCTGTCGTCGAGCCAGTCGAGTGCGTCGCCGTAGGCGGCGTTGATCGTTACGCCAGGGAGTTCGCGCGCGCGTCCGGTGGAGGCATCGACCAGCAGCACACCGATTCGATCTTCCGAGTAGGCGAGAAACGCAGCGGTTTTTCCGTCGGGGCTCCACTGCGCCGAGCCGAGTTTCGCGCCGGATGGAATCGCGATCGCCGATTTCCTGAGGGATGCGAGATCGATCAACCGCGCGGATCGATAAGACGTCACCGTGCGAGGCCCATTGTTGCGCGGATTGATGCGCTGCCCGGCAAGGCGTAACATCGGCTGTGCGAGTTCGGCGATCGGCGGGTAGCGATCCGGGCTCAACAGCAGCATGTGTGTCTTCGATGGGTTCACCGAAGCGGTTGGTGTGGCGGGAGCTTCGAGGATTTTGCGAATGGCCTCCGGTGGGCGCTTGTACGCCGATTGCGCCGCCAGCCCGGCGGCCGCGAGAACGAGCAGGATCGTCGATTTCACGTTCTCCAGAATGACACGAGTCGTAGGGTGTTTCGGGGGCGAGTCGTAAGGGGCGCCTTAGTACGCAGTCAGCTTCATAACTAGAGCGTTCGACGGTAATTCCTAATCCTCTCCGGCTGCTAAGAACCGTACAATCGCAACAACTGATCATTTATGGAACAATTCGGGCTGGCATTCATTCTCTTCGCGTCTTTCTGGGTTGGCTGCGCCGCGGGCTTCATCGCGATGCGGCTGCGGACACTCGTTTCCTATGAAAAGGGCCGTAGTGAGTCGGCCGCCGAAATTGCGACGGCGAATGAACGGCTGGCGGCGAAGGAGTCTCAGTTCGGCGAGATGAAGCAGAAGGCGGACTTAGCAGCGACGGCCATTACACGGCTGGAAGCGGAGTTGCGCACCGAGACCGATCGGCGCACGATGGCCGAAGCGCGGCTGGCGCTGTTGCCCAAGTATGAAGCGGAAGTTGCGACGCAGTCGGCGAAAATTAATGAACAGACGCAGGAGTTGACAAAGCTGCACTCCGCCGTCTCTGAGTTGACGACGCGGCTGGAAGAGTCGCGCAAAGCGGCTGCGGAAAAAGTTGTTGCCGTGCAGCAGTTGCAGGGCAAGCTGGCGGAGTCGATACAGATCGCCGGCGCCGAATCGGTGAAGGCGAGCCAGGAAGCGTTTCTTCAGTTGGCCAGCGACGCGTTCGCGAAACTGCAGACTGGGCAACCTTTGACAGCCGAAGGAGCGGCGCCGCGGAACGACGTCGCGGCGGCGATCGCCGGACTGCAAGAGCGCGTGGAAGCGTTGGCGAGTGCGCAGGCTCCTGCGCCGCAGAGCGATGTTGCGAACGCGATCGCGGGATTGCAGCGGCAGATGGAATCGTTGCGTGAGGCGAAACCGGCCGAGCCGCCGGTCGATCTCGTGGCGCCGTTGCAGGCCTCGCTGGAACGCGTCGACGCGCGCATTCAAGAGTTGGAAGCCGAACGGGCCGGTGCTCTGAGCGGCTTGGCGCAACAGGTCGAATCGCTGCTGAAGGCGCAGACCGCGATGACGCAGTCGCTGCGGCTTCCGTCGGCGCATGGCAACTGGGGCGCGCTCCAATTGCAGCGCGTCGTGGAACTAAGCGGGTTGGCCGAATATTGCGTGTTTGCACCCGAAACCGACGCGCCGGTGCCAGGCCTGGTCGTGCAATTGCCGGGCGAGCGCCACATCGCCGTCGACACCCGCGCGCCGCTGGCCGCGTTCCTTTCGACAACCGAAGTGCCCGAAGAAAAACGAACGGCGCACGCGGCGGCTGTCCGCGCCTATATTACCGAGTTGAGCGAGCGAGCTTACTGGGATCAATTCACCCAGAGCCCCGAATTTGTCGTCGCCTTCCTCCCGAGCGAGGCATACTTCGGCGCGGCTCTCGAACAGGATCCCTCGCTGCTCGAGTACGGCGTTGAACATCGTGTGGTTCTCTCAACGCCGGCGACATTGATTGCCCTGCTGAAAGCTGTTGCGTGGGGATGGAAACACGAGAAGGTCTCCGTCAACGCTCGTGAACTGCGCGAGTTGGGCAAAGCGCTTTACGATCACATCCGTACGATTGGCGAACACTTCACCGAAGTGCATCGCGGGTTGTCGCGCACGACGGCTGCGTTCAATCGGACTGTGGGGTCGTTCGAAACAACGCTGCTGCCGGCTGCGCGCCGGTTCCGCGAGGTGGGCTCGCCGGCGAGTCTTGAGTTCGCCGCGCCGCCCCCGGTCGATACAATGCCGCGATCATTGCACTTGCTGGCGGAAGCCGTGCCGGCGGCAGAAGAGGAAGCCGTGCCTGCGGATGAAGCGGAATCCGTGCCGACGGCCGCAGCGTGCGCCGCGCCCGAGGCGGAAGTCGTCGACGCACCGGCGGTCGAACCAAAGCCCGTCGTGTCGGAGGCTGCTCCGTTTGCGCTGGAAGAACCGGTCGCCGCGGCCTGATTGTCCGCGGATTGTCAAAGATTTGTAAAGGCGCAAAATAGCTGAAATCCATTCACCTCGATTCCGCGTCTTATGGGCAGGAGGCGAAAATGAAACGCACACTCTACAAATCCTTGATGGCCCTGCTGGTTGCGGGAGCTTCTATCCTCACAACCTCCGCGGCCGTCCCCACCAATCCAACCACCGACGAGCGTCTGGTCAAGAAGGTTCGCACCGAACTTCTCACGATGCCGGTCCTGTCGGTGTTCGATCACCTGACC
>VFZW01000338.1 GCA_016871055.1 Acidobacteriota bacterium | reverse complement strand
AGTATTTACATGGGTATACAGAACAAGGCAAAAAAACGCGCAACCCACGCTGTCTGAGAACCTTGCGGTGAAAACTACTGCTTATCGGCGGGGGAACTTCGGTCTAGGCTGTATCCTACCGCCGCCCACAGCAGGGTGATCACCGCCATCATGATAAAACTGTGCATCATCGTGCCGAGGACGTTCTTCTTCCGGACGAGGCCGCAATAAAACAGCGCCAAGCCAGGTCCAGTCATCATCAACGCCAGCGCCGCCGACGTCAACATCCACGCGTTGTCGCCCGAAGTCTGCGCCGCCGCAACCGCAGTCTTCAACTTCGCGATCTCCGCTTCCAGCGCCGCCTCGGACTGCGCATTCAACAAAGGCATCGCCGCGCAAGGGGCGGCCATAAGCCGTACCAACTTCATGGTTGTGTGTCCTCGCACAAGGAGTAGTGGAGCCGCCGACATGGCCGACTCGATCAACGATCATCTGACGATCCCGACGCCAGCGCTAGTTAGTTTTTTTGATCGGCCTTATCAAAATCTCTGATCGAGCGTAAACCGAACAGAGATCCTCCTCGCCGTTTTCTTCCTCGCAAGTACCCTACAAGCCCAGTCCGCCGTTCGGTAAACACACCGCCGAAGCCGCCACACGCTCGTGATGCACCCCGGCTGTCGGATTACCGTGCGGCGGGCTTCACCACCCGCAGAACCCGATTCACCTTCTGGTCCTTCAACGCGGTCACGGATCCGTCCGGCCAACGTACTTCGACATCGACAGTGCTCGCCTCACCGACGCCAAAATGCGCCGGCCCATGCACCGAACTTGCATACCCGCGCGCGCTCCAGGTTTCCTGCCACTGATTCCCCACCCGCACTCGAGCGCCTTGTCGATCCACCGCGACCGAGATCCAATTGCCCGCCTTCTCGGTCGTATTCCGCCACAGCTCAGGCTTCGCCCCCAGAACTGTCGTCACGATATCTTGTAACCCATCCCCGTCCAGATCCGCCACTGCCAGCCCGCGATGCGGCGCCGCCGGTCCAAGTTCGATCGCCCGCGTGAACCGTCCTTGCTGATTGGTCATCACAAGATTCGGCTCCTTGTAGCGGTCGCCTGTCACTTGTTCGATATTGTCGGTTACGTGCGCGTTCGCGGTGACCAGATCCTTCCACCCATCGTTGTTCAAGTCGGCCAATGTCACACCCCATCCACTTCGCCGAGCCGCATGCAATCCGGCGCGGCTCGGATATGTCACGTCCTGAAACACCCCGCCCCTGTTGCGCAACAAAGGAAACGTCTCACCCGTCAGTGCCGTGAAGACCAGGTCCGGCGCGCCGTCGTTATCATAGTCGCGAAAATCCGCGCCCATCGCTGAGATGGGCTTGCCCATATCGTTATAGGCCGCGCCTGCCGCCAGCGCCGACTCCACAAAAGTCCCATTCCGTTGGTTGCGAAACAGCACGTTCGCCATCGTGTCGTTGGTCACGAAAATATCCGGCCATCCGTCGCCGTCGTAGTCGGCTACCGATGCGCTCATGCCTTTGCCCTTGTGCGCCGCGACGCCCGCGCGCAGACTCACATCCGCGAATTTTCCCCCGCCCAAATTCCGATACAGCTTGTTCGATACCGGCTTAAATTCGCGCGGATGGCAATACACGCGCAGGTCCCGTTTCCGGTCGCCGCAGTATTGATCGATATCCGGTACCCAGTCCAAATAATTCACGACGAACAGATCCAACAGCCCGTCTTTGTCATAGTCGATCCACGCAGCCGCTACCGACCACTTCTCATCCGCCACCGCTCCCTCGATCTTCTCGAACACCCCATGGTTATTGCGGTAAAGCGCGTTCCGCCCCGCTCCGGCGACAAACAAATCCACCCAGCCGTCGTTGTCGAAATCCCCCGCCGCGGCGCCCATCGAAAATCCCTCGCCTTCCAGTCGCGCCTCCTTCGTCATGTCTTCGAAGGTCCATTCCCCGTGGTTCTTGTACAAGCGATTCGAGTGCCGCGGGTGATCCTTCACAAGCGTCAGCAAATCGGCGCCGTTGGTGAAAAATATGTCCAACTTCCCGTCGTTGTCGTAGTCGAACACGGCGAGCCCGCCGGCCATCGTAGATGCGAGTATCTTCTCCGGCAGCGGATTGTGATCCAGCTTGAAGGTAATGTTGTTGGCAGCGTCGGTGAACGAAATCACCGGTGCGGCTGCCGGCGCAACTTCCGCCGGTGCGCGCCGGATCTGTTCGGACACACGCCGCGCCTCGTCGTCGTTCGGATCGATTCGCAGCGCCGCCTGTGCCGACGATTTTGCCTCCGCGTACCGCCCCAGCTTATACAAAACGCTTGCCTCGCCGGCCAGTGGCGCTGCGAACGTTCGATCCGCCGCGATCGCCGCGCGAAAGTTCGCCAGCGCCTCATCCAATCGCCCGCGCTCATCGTTCACGCGGCCGATCAGATTCTCCACGCGCGCCTTCGGTTCGCCCAACAGCCCCGCCGCACGGGCTTCGGTGATCGATGCATCGAACCTTCCGCGCATATACATCAACCGCGCCAGCGCATACCGGGCCTTCGCCCACTCTCGCTCGCGAGTCACCAGTTCCGCGAGAACTAACTCTGCCTTATCCAGGTCGTTTGCCTGTTGCCAGCACAACCCCAGCAGTAACCGCGCTTCACGGTCCCCAGGTTGTTCCACCAGCATCTGCTCGACGACTCTCGCTGCGTCCGCAAACTTCCGTTCGCTGTACAGACGTGTGGCCTCCTGCCGCAGATTCGATACCTGCGCCAGCAGCGAGAAAACAAATAGTGCCCAGATCCGTGTCACGGCAAAATGCGCTTCGGCGCCAACTTCCCATATTGATCTTTCCAGAATCCCGCTCGCTTCGGCTCGATTTCCGCCAACAGCGCATACGCCTCTTCAAGCAGCGGCTCGAGTCGAATCGCTTCCTCCGCTTCGCGCTTGGCGTCGTCGGTTTTTCCAATGCCGGCCAGCGCCGCCGCGAAGTTCAACCGTGCCAGCGAACTCGCCGGTTCTTGTTGCACTGCGATTTGAAACCACGCGGCCGCGCGCGCCGGTTGTTTATCGCGCAGGTACTGCAAGCCGACAACCCCGGCAAACGCCGCATCCCGATGCCCCTCCTGCATCGATTCATTCAACAACCGGACGCCTTCGCGGTATCGCGCCAGACTTCGGCTCTTCGCCGCGTTTCCCACATAGGCCAACGCCAGATTTCGTTTTTGAACCGCGGCGGCGGGCTCGCGCCACGCGCGCAGCAACTCGCCGCGATCCAGAAATCGGTTCTCGCTTTTCTTCGTTCGAATCCAATGATCGGTGAACGCCGCATGCCCGCCGTCATAGCTCCGCGTTCGCGGCATGTGGCACTTCACACAGTCGTCGCCAACCTTTGCCACGTGCGCGCCAATCGATTCCTTCGCATGACACGAGAAGCACCGGTCCCTATAGTACGCGGCCTTCTCGCGTTCGGCTCGTTGCTTGTGCGGATCGTGACACGACGCGCACCAGAGCTTCCCGGCTGACTTCTCCGCGCACATGCTCGACGCCATCTGCTCGGAATGCGATATTACCTTTAACACCGTGTCCGAACTCTTCTTCAACGGCACGTAGACCGAGAAGACCTCCTCCAGCTGCATACCCGGCCGAAAATCCGAGAACTGTTTGCCCGGATTCGGAATCCGCGCCTCTCCCGACAAGTGACACGACTCACAAACACTGTCGCGCCGCTCGCGCGAAAGCTTCGCGGGATTCACGATGTTCCCTCGCGCGGCCTTCGCCAAGTGCGCCGAAGCATCGCCATGACAACGCCCGCAGCCGATCGCCTCTTCGACAATCGCCGGATTTCCATAGCGGTTCTGCGTCCCCGCAATTGGCGATATCTGACCCGCGTGACACGTCAGGCACTCCGCCGTCACCGGCCGGTTGAAATCGGGGCGCGCGTCGATGTGATACCCGGGCGACATGTCCCAGAACAAGCGCGCCGAGTACCAGCTGATCGGCGACTGAAACAACGAGTCCCCGACCTGCACCAGGTAACTCTTGCCCTCATTGCCCGATCCCACCGCCCACGCCATTTCGTGCGCCGCGCGGTTGCCTCGGTCTTCGACATAGTGCAGCATCTTGCCGTCACGCCAGTCGATTCCCATTCGCCGGCCTGACACATCGTGCCACCACGACCGCTGCACCTGCGACTCCGCACGCGGCCGCGACATGCTTCGCCCCATGCCCGTCTTCGCATACGATTCAACGATCCCCGCGTGACATGCGATGCAGCGCGCGTCCGCCCAAGCGGCCAAAGGCGCAACAATCAGCAAGCTCGTAAATCGCATTCCCAACAACGATCTTAGCTATTTGTGCGCGATCATCATGATCTCGATCAACCCGTCGGCCGAGTTCGGCGAAAGTCGCACCGTCGCCCGCGTTGGCGGAAGCGGCTTCACGATTTCGCGATAGACCTCATTCATTGCGGCGGCGTGCCGAGGATCGCGCAGCCACACCACCGCATCGACGGCGTCGGCAAACGTCATCCCGTGCCGCTTCAATTGCTCTTCGATTGTCTTCAACGCCTGGCGCGTTTGCGCCTTAATGTCGTTCCGGGCAAAAGTGCCATCCGGCGCGCGGCCCGTCATTCCCGTGATGTAGAGCGTATCGCCCGCCATCACCGAGTAGCTGTGAATCGGCGAATCGCCCGCCGGTCTGCCTTTGCCAGATCCCTTCACGGCGACCGAATGAATCTGCAACAAATGCCCCGGCTCAAACGGCGCCGCCAAAACGGTCGCTCGCGCCGGCGGTGGCGCCGTCACGAATTTCTTATACGTCTCATTGAGGCCGGCGTAGTAACTCGGGTCGGTAATGTTGATGCGCGTAGCCGCCATGTCTTCGAACTTCATTCCGGCCGCGGCCAGCACCGCTTCCTGATTGCGCATCACCTGCGCCGTCTGCTCCTCAATCGTTGTTCCCGCAAGCCTTCCTGTCACCGGGTCGACCGGCCGCAGTGTTGAGAAGAACAGCGTACCTTCCGCAAGAATTCCCCCCGCTTTCGTCCAGCCGTCGGGCTGGATCGATCGAGCCTCGCCTCGCACGGCAACCGCGCTGACTTCAACCAGTGCCTCCGGAATCAGCAACTGGGATTCGATCTCCACACGGGCAGGGAAGTGTCCTCCGAAGGCTTCCCGATACGCCGATTCCGCTGCGGGCAGCGTGCGAATATCGGCCAGATATAGCGTCGTTGACACGACGTTCTTGTAGTCGAGTCCCGCTTCCTTCAGCACCTTGCCGACCAGTTCCAGACACCGCCGCGTCTGCGTCCTCACGTCGCCCGGCGCAAACCCGCCGCCCGGTTCCGGACCCACGTGTCCCGAAACGTATAGAAACTTGTCCGTCAATACACCTGCGCTATACGGCCCTGACGCCGGACCCTTCGGTGGGCGAATAGCTTTTTTCTCCGCCAGCGCAATCGCCGCGCAGCATCCGAGTGCCAGTAACAATCTCAAACGAAAAGCTCCTTTATCTCGGTACTGCCGATAAAGCCTGTGGGGGACATGTCTTCGACGTAGATAAACTCGCGGCCCGAAGGTGCTCCAGTTAACCGCTTGGTCCAGTCGATTCCGAGCGCTGAATAGATCGTCGCCGTCACATCTTCCGGATAGATCGGCCGGTTCTTGTGCCACTCGAACTTCGTAACCTTGGCCCCTTGGTCATCTGTTGCGCCAATCACTCGGCCGCCCTTGACGCCGCCGCCCACGAACAAGCCGCATCGTACGTTGGGCCAATGATCGCGACCTTGTACGTCGGTTAAATCCCCCGGAGTCCGTCCGAACTCCCCCATCACACAAACCAGCGTTCGGTCGAGTTTACCCGCCGCCTTCAGATCCGCGACCAGCGACCCCAGCGCGGGGTCCAACTCACCGCACATGCTGTAGATCCCGCCGCGCTTGCGCGAATCTTCCATTGTGGCTTGATTGTTTTTGCCGTATATAGCGGCGTGGTGATCCCAGCCGCCCTGATTGACGAGGATGAATCTTGCGCCTCCGCCCGACGCCACCATGTTCCGCGCGATGAGACAGGCGTCTCCGAAGGCCGACGCCCCATACCGGCTGCGTTCGTCTTCCTTCAGGCTGAAGATCCCGGCGACCTTTGGCGACCGGATCATCTTTTCGGCCCCGCGCGCGAACGCGTCCCACTCCGGCATCATCTTGTTGACACCGCTGCCTTGCAGAAGGCGCGAGGTGTCGAAGGAGTGTAAGAAATCGAGACGCTGGTGAAACCGCTCGCGGTAATCTTCCTTGAGCAGGAACGGCATGCTGCCGCCCTTGCGCACATCGAGAGTCAGCGGCGCGGAGGCGGACTCAAGAAAGCCCTCGCGGATCAGGGTACCGTTCACCGCGCCAGCGGGAAAATTCATCGACACAAACGGCGGCAGATAATCGGTCGCCTTCGCACGGGAGTTCATCTCGTAGGCGATCACCGATCCCATCGACGGCATCTCCTTGGCGCGCGCGGCGTTGAACGCATGACCGACCTGGAGATAGAACTGGCCGAGATTGTGCAGAGTCTCCCATGCCGCCATCGACCGCACCAGCACCGCGTCTTCCAGAATGCCCGCCGCCTTCGGGAGCAGCCCGTACGGCCACTGAATGCCGAGCGGATGCCTCTTCGGCGCGAGATCGTCCGGCGTGAACTTGTAGGGTTTAAAGTCGAAGGTGTCCATCTGCGACGGGCCGCCGACGAGATTGAGAAAGATCACCGTGTCCGCCGAACCGCGCGGAGTCACCTTGCCCGCCGCCGCTGCGTTCAGCCGTTGTTCGAACGGCGCGAGCAAACCGCCGGTCACTGAGACGGCGCCGCACTGCCACAATTTTCTTCGCGTCAATGCTGGATACATGATGCTCCTTCGACTACTGCACAAGAATGAAGTCCAACCGGTTTAACAGCGCCCACAGCAAGTCCTCGGCGCCGCGTGTCCGCCCGTTCGCCAACAGTTGCATCGACTTCACCCGTTCCGATTCAGCGGGCTTCCTTCCAATTGCCGCCAGAAACAGCTCCTCAATCAATTCGCCGTCGCTCCGCGTGAGCAGTTTTTCCAGGCGTCCGCCCTTGGCCACTTTCACGCGATTCAAAATCAACTCGTGATTCAGCAAACTGGCGGCTTGCACCATGCTGGGGCGATCCGTCGGCGGATCCTCCCGATCGGTCTGTCCCCAGTCCTGGAGCATGTTGAAGAGCCCGGCGTGACTGCTCGCGAAGTCCTGGTTGAACGACGCTTCCATAACGTACTTAAATTTCCGGTCGAGATCCCTCACTTTGTAGGAGTCATAGATGCCCGTAACGTCCTGCACCGCGTCCCAGAACTCTTCGGCCGACAATCGCCGCGTGGCGTGACGTGCGAAGTAAGTTTCGTACTTCGGCTTCCACTCACCGGGAAAGTAGGAAGAAAGCTGATAGGTGTTTGACTGTACGATAGTCCGCATCAAGTGCCGCAAATCGAACTTGTGCTGCCGGAAATCCTCCGCCAATGCGTTGAGCAGTTCCGGATGACTCGGCTGAATGGTCCATGGGGCTG
>VFZW01000337.1 GCA_016871055.1 Acidobacteriota bacterium | reverse complement strand
TTTGTTCCCAGCGCCGCACACCCCCCCTCTTCGTCTAACTCGTTTGGAGTGTGTCGATTGCCCCGTTTTGCCAAGGGGAACTTCGGTTTAGTTTGGTTGTCGGTCCAGTGTAATACGCCTGCAACCCTTTTGTGCGTAGCTATTTCCGGAATTTAAGTTCCAGAACTATCAGTACGCTACCAATTCAGAAGTTCTCGCCCGCGGTGAGCAGCGTCGTCCCAGCCGCACCTCCGGTCGCAGACGCAAAGATGCCTCTGAATGTTTCGGTGGCGATGTTCGCAAACCCGAACATCCTCCTGGCTATCAGGAGCGCTGGCGGCTTGCGAATTCGGTTATTTTTTTACCAGACGAGCTTAAGCGCGACCTGCAAATTCCGAGGCGTCGCCGCCGATGTGATCACACCGAAGTTCGCCGTGCCGACGACATTCCCTGGCGTGCCGAAACGCGGTGTGTTCGAAAACGAGAACGCCTCGAACCGGAATTGCAGCCGCAGCCGTTCGGCCAGTTGGAAATTCTTGTGCGTTGAAAAATCCCAGTTAAAGTGCGAGCGCTGCCGCAGAATGTTCCTCCCCGCGTTGCCGTATTGGAACTGCGAGTTGGCCACAAATGCCGCGGTATTGAAATCGCGCTGCACCGTGCGTTCGCCGGAATACGCCGCGCCGGTCACGTTCGGGCGATTCACGGTGGCGATGCCCGCGGAGTTCGCCGGATTCCCGCCGACCGTCGGCGTGAACGGAACATTGGACGCCGCGGTTACGATCGAGCCGATTGTCCAGCCTCCAAGCACGCGGTTCTTCCGCAGGAACGGTAGCTCGTAAAGCGCCGACGTCACGAAGCGGTGCGGAATATCCTGGTTGTCGATGCCACGCTCGTTGCGCAGATTGAACATGTCCTGATAGCCACAGCCCGTGGTATTACCCTGCACCGCGGATCCACACGTATCGCCGATATTCTTCGACCACGTATACGACGCCAGCACCGTGAACCCGTTCGAGAATCGCCGCTCCACTTTGGCGATCATCGCGTGATAGATGTTGTTTCCGTCATAGCGGTGGCTGAATGTATTGCCAAGCGGCGAAGCGACGATGTTCGTTCCCGGAATCGCAATCCGCGAAAAGATCCGCTTATTGTTGACGGCTCCGGGGCCGGCCGGCGAGAAGTTCGCTTCCAGTTGCCGCAGCAGATGCAATCCGCGCGAGCCGGAATATCCGATCTCAACCAGCCAGTCCTTCCCGATCTCGCGCTGCACATCGAAGTTCCACTGGTGCGCTACGGACAGTTTCGGATTGCGCTCGAACGACGAGAACTGCAAGCCCGTCGCCCGATCGAGGCTCGTCGCTCCCGCCGCCGGCCCGGTTTGCAACACAAGCGCCGGCGCGGTGTTCGAACCCGCCAGCGTCACGCCGAACGCATTCGGAGGATTGCCGATCAAGTGCTCCGAGTCGCCCATGTTTTCCATGTACGCAAAGAACATGCCGTAGCCCGAACGCACAACGGTTCTGTCATTGACCTTGAGCGCAAAACCAAGACGCGGCATCCAATTGTTTCTGTCGGTGGAGATCAGCGCGCGGTCATATCGCGATCCGCCGCTCTTGGCTGCGACGATCGCCGGATTGCCGCGATTGGTGTCGATGTCGAAGATGCTCATCTTGTTGTACCGCTCGATCCACGGCGGCGAAACTTCATAACGAAGGCCGAAGTTCAGCGTCAATCGATCGGATATTTTCCAATCGTCCTGGCCGTAAAAACTGGCGTTGTACGTTCGCATCTGGACATTCACGGCCGACTGCCAGTTCCACGCCGAAGCGAGCCCCAGCAGAAAGTCGGCCGCGCCGTCGCGCGTATAACGCGAGTCAAACGTCCAGTTCCCCAACACGTTCCGAATGTTGAGTACCGGGTTTTGCGAACGGATCACACCCGCTCCCGCTTTTACCGTGTGGCGGCCGCGCACCCAACTGATGTCGCCGGTCAACTGCCGGTTCTGCGAGTCGCGGTCGACCGGGTTGAATCCGCCGATGCCGAGAGCGCGATACCCGGTCAACGACATCTGCGAGAACCCGCCGTCGACGCGCTCGGCCGCGCCCGGAATGCCGTACTTTTCGTTGTGAAAAACGCCAAGCGCCGACGCCGGATTGTTCCGCTTGAACAGAGCGAAGTTCCAGCCGCCGCGCACGCTGGCGATCAGGTTCGGCGTTAGGATCCAGTTGAACCCGGCGCCGGTGTTGTAACCCTCGGTGATGTAGTCGAGATTTCCGCCTCCAAACGCGGGCGCCGGCAGACTGGCCGTGTCGGGCAAGCTCGTGTCGTGTTTGCTCAGCCGCCAGAACGAGGTGATTTTCGAGCCGATGTTCTGATCGATCCGAACGTCCCATTTGTCGACGTCTTGAATGCGCGGCGGCAGGTGGGTGAAGTTGGCCGCAAGGTTCGCGTTCTGCGTCGCCGGATATAGGCCAATCAATTGGCGCGAAACGCGGTCGATCCGCGCGGCGGGGATGATGTTGGAAGGGAACGGCTGGTTATTCGCCGCCGGGTCGATGATGGCGAGATTCCGGCCCGAAAGCAGTTCGCCGAAATCGCCCGTGCGCATGCGCGCCGTGGGGATGTTGCTCACGATGGTCGACGATTCGCGGATGCGAGTGCCTTCGTAGTCGCCGAAGAAAAACGTCTTGTTCCGGCCATTGTAGAGTTTCGGAAACACCACCGGCCCGCCGATCGAAAAGCCGTACTGATTGCGCTTAAATGGCGGCTTCGGGCGATTCACCGGATCAAAGAAGTTCTTCGCGTCGAGCTTCTCGTTGCGCAGAAACTCGAACGCGGTGCCGTGAATGTCGTTGGTGCCCGACTTGATCGTCAGATTAACGACGCCGCCCATGCCGCGCCCGTATTCGGCGGCGTACGAATTCGTCTGCACTTTGAACTCTTGAATCGCGTCGATCGACGGCTGCACCATCTCCGCCCGGCGGCCCGCCGCGGCCAGTTCGACCGAATTGTTATCGATGCCGTCCACCACGTAGTTGTTCTGGCTCACGCGTTGCCCACCCGCCGAAAAGCCGCCGATGCGCGAACCCGGCGCCGCCTGCACCGCGCCGCCCGACATCAACGCCAGATCGATGTAGTTGCGCCCGTTCAGCGGCATCTCCACGATCCGCTGATTGTCGATCACTTGGCCTTGCGACGCTTCCACCGTATTCAAACGGCTCACCGCCGCGCGCACTTCGACCTGCTCGGTAACGGCGCCGACCTGCAGCGTGATGTCAAGCGTCGCGCGTTGATCGACAACCAACGCAATGCCCGTCTGCGTCTGCGGCTTGAAGCCGGTGTGCTTCACCGTGATGTCGTAGACGCCGGGATTCAGTAGTGGAATCGTGTAGAGCCCGGCGGGATTGGACTCCGCCGCGCGCTCGGCGCCGTTGGCGATATTTCGCAACTGAATCGCGGCGCCAGGCACCGCCGCGCCGGAAGGATCGAGAATCCGGCCCGTCAATTGTGCAGTTTGCGCGAAAGCCGCCGTCGAAAGCGCGAGTGCGAGAAGCGCACAGGCGGCGAAGGCACGGCCCCTAATGGGCGAGGAACTCGCCCGATGGCGGAGGCGAAGCGAGTCCGTTGTGCGCGCGTTGCTTAGTAGTGTGTGTCGCATGACCCAGGTGCGTTCATGCTATCACGTTCAGACTTACTGTACGGGGCCCGTACCGCTCGGATGCGGCGGTTCGATCTTGATCTCGCCGAACGTGGCTTCGTACTGCGAAACGTTCTGCTGCAGGACATTAAGCAGCGCTTTCGCCTGCTGCGGGCTCAGATAGACACCCTGGAAGTTCTGGATAGTCACGGCATCCTGCGCGGACGGCGTAAGAATCCCGAACATCAGGAAGAAGTCCCACAGATTGGCGCGGACTTGCACGCTGTTGGAGTAGCCTTCGCGGTAGTCGGGGCCGTTGACGAGATGGATTTTGGGAGCGTTTTGGGGATGCATAACGAAAAAGGAGCGCGTAAAGCGCTCCTTACGTACCTCTTATGATTGCATACGGATTTTACCAGAAGGGTATGGCGGGGACGACGGGGCTCGAACCCGCGACCTCCGACGTGACAGGCCGGCGTTCTAACCAACTGAACTACGTCCCCGTCTGATAACGTCCGTTCTTGCAGAATAGCACAGCGGCCAGGAATTCTTCAACCGCGATGCGCGGCGGCGTAAGCGGACGTATCGTAGAACGTCTCGAAGTGCACTACTTTCCCGTCGCGGAAGCGGAACAACATCATCCAGTTCGTCGACACCATGCGGCCGTTCGCGATGATGCGGCACTCCTCAAAACCGTGCGCGACGACGTCTCCGGCCGCATTGGTGAAGTACTCGCGCGGCTCGAATCGAGTTACCTCTTCGGTGGCGGCCAGCCGCTTGAAAAACTCGCCTGCGCCGGCCGGGCCTGTGTAGCGGCCCGTGTTCGGAACGCCCTCGCCCGCGACGATCCATTGGCAATCCGGTGCGATGTGCCCTAGTATGTAGGCGATGTCTCCGCGCCCAAAGGCCGCGTACAAATCCTGAACTTGTTCGATGGTAGTCATGCCATCAATTACGCACCGCGCCACGGCGTGGATCTATTCGAGCGCCTGATAAACCAAAATCTTGAACCGCTTCGAAGGCGGCGCCGTGAACGGCGGCCGCTGCACCATCCACACGGCGGCCATCTCATTCTTGCGGTCGATCCAAAAATACGTGCCGTTCGCGCCGCCCCAGTTGTAGTCGCCCTCGACGCTCAACACCTGATACGCCGACGGATCAACCAGCACCGCGCCACCGAATCCGAAGCCGTGGCCCGTGCGGCCGTTCGGCCCCTCCGGCACGATCATGTTCACGGGGACGTGATTGCGGAACATGTAATCCACCGTCGTACGCGCCAAGACCCGCTTCCCGTCGAGCACTCCGCCATTAATCAGCAGCTGGCAAAAGCGCAGATAGTCGGGCGCGGTCGAATACAACCCGCCGCCGCCGCTGAAAAATCTTGGCGCCACACTCGGATCGCCGCGTTGCTGCGCGGGCCGCACCACGCCGCCTTCGCCCAGCGTGTACACCTTCGACACGCGGTCGAGTTTTTCTTTCGCAACGTGGAAACCGGTGTCCTTCATGCCCAGAGGCGTGAAGATGCGCTCCTGCAAAAACACATCGAACGTCTTCCCGCTCCACACCTCAACCAGGTAGCCGAGCACGTCTATCGACATGCCGTAACGCCAAGCCTCGCCCGGTTGATGCGACAGCGGAACTTCCGGTAACTTCGCCGCCATCTCTTTCAATGTAAGGTTGCGGCCAAACGTTCCATGCTTTGCGTAGGCCTTCGAGTTGTACAATCCCGACGTATGCGTCAGCAAATGTTTCACCGTAATCTCGCGCTTCAGCGGAACTGTGTGCGTGCCATCGGAGTCTTCGCTTTCCAGCACCCGGACTTTCTCCATGCCCGGAATCCACTTCGAAATCGGATCGTCGAGATGAAACTTGCCTTCTTCGGAGAGAATCATCACCGCCGCCGACGCGATCGGCTTGGTCATTGACGCCATGCGCATGATCGTGTCCGGGCGCATTGGTTTGCCCGCTTCCATGTCCTGATAGCCGAACGATTCATTGATCGCCAGCTTGCCCTTCTTCATCACGGCGACATGAATGCCGGCGAACTCCTTCTTATCGACGGTTTCTTTCAGGGCGGCCTTCAACCGCGCGACACGCTCCGGCGAAAAGCCCGTTCCAATCGGCTGCTGCGCCGCGACGCCCAGCGAAATGACAAGCGAAATTTTCCAGTTCATCACTCGATGACTCTATCACGCGGAAGCCGGATCAGTCGTTCGAATCAAACGCCGCCGCCGATCGCGACCGCCAGTCGATCGGCGATGTGTCATCCCAAAACCCGTAGCGAAAATCGGCCGACAAACGAAGGCGCGTTTCACTCCGGTTCGGCAAGGAGCGGTGCAGCGTAAGCGGCCGGAACAAAACCGCGTCGCCGCAAGAGAAGTCTCCCGACGTCCACACGGTGTCTTCCGGAACAACGACCCCGCCATCAACAATGCCAAGCCCCGTGTGATCGCGCAGTCCGTTGTGGTGAGATCCAGCGAGAAGCGCCAGCGGGCCGTCTTTACGCGGGCAGTCGCCCAACGGCAGCCACACCGTCCAGAAGTCGTCGATGAACCGGCAATAATTAGCGTCCTGATGCGGCTGCGTCGCCATATCGGGGTGCGGGGAAAACACTCGGCAGGTGTTGGCGGTGCTCAAACAGAGATAGCTCGATCGCCCGCTCACGGCGCGCAGCGCACGATGGATGGCGGTGTGATCGCCGACCGCCCACATTTCCGCCTGATTCTGAACGCGCACCTGAAGACTTATCCAATCATCTTCCTGATATCCGCCCACCCGTCTGCCGGGAAACGCGAGGGCCTCGCCGGGCCTCCCATTCGGATCGAGCCACCCGGCCTCCCGCGCGTAGTCGAGCACGACGCCGCGCAGCGCCAGGATCACATCCTCTGGCACGAGTTTGTGCAGGTACACGAAGCCGTCGCGCTCGGCCATCGCTTGCAGCCGCTCCGGCCGCGGCAGAAACGGCGTCGCATCCTCGAAGGGCTTCACCCTAATTTCCAAGCGGTCCATCCCTTCCACGTCTCCCATCTCCACGACGCACGGTCCACTCTGCCGAGAGCGCCGTCGATCCGGCGCGCACGCTCTTGGGGCGACAGCCCGCTCCAACAATGTTCAGTCAACACCGGAATCTTGAGCCACGCCGCATACGCCTCCTGCTTCAATCGAATTCGGTGCGACCACGCCGTAGCGCGCAGCCCCACGGCACGCAACGCGTCTTCCACCAACCGCGCCGTCAACGGTTCGTACGCCGATATCGCGCCGTCAGCCCGCCCGCGGAACACCCGCGCCGGAAGCGCGAGTAGATGAGGATCATCGCCGCCGCCAGGAGCGTCGGCCTCCTGCAAATAGAGGCCGGGAATGTTGAAACACAGCGCGCCGCCCTCGCGGAGCAGCCCCGCGAATCGCCTCAAGGTTTCGGCCAGCGGAGACATCTGCCAGATCGCGGCGCCGCACAAAATGCGATCGAAAGAAGCGGGCCGCACGGGCAACGCCGTTCGCCATCGGATGCGCGAATCGATCAGCCTCGATTTTCCGGCACGCCGCATCGCCGCCGATGGTTCAACGCAGACAACGCGCGCTTCCGGCCCGAGCCTCCCAAGTGCGGCCTCGGCCGTGCGGCCGGTGCCCGCGCCCACATCGAGCACGCGCGACACCGATGCCGAAAGGCGCCCCTTGCGGATCAGCACGGAATTCGCACTCCGGTAGCGATCATGCTTCTCACAGAACGCCTCGTAAAACAGCGGGGTTTCGGAGAATTCCCACGGGCCTTGCACTACCGCACTCCCAGCGCCGGCATCAGCCCCATCTTGCGCAAATTGTGTTCGCTCTTGAATCGCAGGCACTCGCGAATCGCAGTTTTCATAGCCGGACTGTACCGGAAGAAATCGAGTTCGAGGTTCGCGTCGTCGACGTAATTGCGATAGAAGGCGTCCGGGTCA
>VFZW01000336.1 GCA_016871055.1 Acidobacteriota bacterium | reverse complement strand
CACAGAGCACCACAATGCCATTGAATAAGTCCATTATTAACAACAGGTATCACTGTGTGGACGACTTTCAGACTCTCTCTTAATCAGTAGGTTGAAGGTTCGATTCCTTCCGCGCTCACCACTCAAAATAGAGGACTTCGCGAGACAGTCCTTCGATAAACTTAGCCGTGCGTTGGCACGGTTAGTCGCGATCTCGTCAGGTTAACCGCCGGGATCGCCGATTCGTAGATCGCCGACGACAGGAAGTCGATGGCGGCGCCGCTGGAATCGATCGTTCGATACAGGGAGCACCACCGCCCGCTCACGTGGATGTAGGTCTCATCGACCCGCCACGATTTGTTGGCCGGCTTGAGATGACGGCGCAGCCGCCGATCCAGTTGACCGTAGCGCTGAACCCAGCGCCAGATCGTTGTGTGGCCGGCTTCCAAGCCGCGCTCCACGAACAGTTCCTCGACACCACGCAGGGAAAGCGAATACCGCAGGCACCGACGAACCGCGCACGGAATGAACTCGGGCTCGCTCTGCCGCCCTCTGAAGATCGCCGGTCGAGGTGTCTTTCTCGCCATCTCTCCAGGCTGCCAACGGCTCCGCTCCGCCGTTGCAGCACATCCGGCGCGAGTTACTTCGGCAAGTATCCGTCGGGCAGAAACAGCGACCAGACTTCGTTGCTGAGCGGCTTGGCGTGCCCTCCGGCGATCCACAGGCGATCGCGGAAAACCCACGCCGAGTGCTCGTGACGTTCTTTCCAGCTGGTCTTGGATTTGAGTTGCGTCCATTCCTTCCCGTCCTGCGAATACCACACGTCGCCCCAATTCGTCTCCGGGATCTTCGACCATCCCCCCAACACCCACATATACTCGCGGTACACAGCGGCTGAGAACCAGATGCGCGGCGGCCAGGGCGCGGACCTCGTCACTTCCGTCCAGGTCACGCCATCCTCGGAAGACCACACGTCGTTGTAGGCTCCGTACTCGGGCACATAGTTGCCGCCGCCGAAAACCCAGATCTTTCCCGCATGAACGACAGCCTGGTGATAGGCGCGCGGAGCCCAACCTGCGTTCGCTGTAGCCCGAGTCCACGTCCTGCCATCCGCGCTCGACCACACGTCGTTCTTCAAGCTCTTCGCATCGCCGAAGTAGTAGTTCTCCGTCCCGCCCAGGATCCACATCCGCCCCTTGAACTCCACCAGCGCTGCCGCGATACGCGGAGACCATCCCGCCGCTGCAGTCACCTTGTCCCACTTCGCGCCATCCTTGGACGACCACACCATGTTGCTCGCCGAGTGTCCCGACAGCCGCCCGTTGTACCATCCGCCCATCATCCACATTTTGTTCTTGAACGCGATGCTCATGGGCAAATCGCTGTGCAGCCAAGGCGCGTCCGTGCTGACCAGCTTCCAAGATTTGCCGTCGGCCGAACTCCAGACATCCCGCGGCGGAGCCTCGAAGGAGTTGTACCAGCCGCCGAAGATCCACAGACGGTCTTTGTAGACAACTTCTCCCTGCGAATCGCGAGCCTTCCATTCGGCGGCGCCTTCTTTCACCCAGTCTGGACCGTCTCGCTCGGCGCAGCGGAGCACGGTGGCGAAGGCGAGAAACAAAACGGTTCGTGTCATGGTCGGAGAGAGCGGTCGAGAAAAGCGTAGCAGGCTTGCCGGATTTGTTGCAACGGCGGAACGGACCGGTTGGTAGTTTGGAGAGATGGTGAGAAAGACACCTCAACCGGCGATCTTCAGAGGGCGGCAGACCGAGCCCGAGTTCATTCCGTGAGCGGTTCGTTGGTACCAGCGGTATTCGCTTTCCCTGCGTAATGTCGAGGAACTGTTCGTGGAGCGCGGCTTGGACGTCGGCCGCACAACGATCTTGCGCATCGTCCCGGACGAGTTCCGGGGACGCGTCTTCGCGACGCTGGAAACCTTGACGTGGGGCGTGATGATGCTGTCGATGACCGGCGCCGGACTGGCGTCCGATCATACCGACGCCCGAACGATCGGCGCCGTCAGCGGCGTGTTGAGCAGCTTGACGGCGGTATTCTGGACGTGGGCCAACGTGACGGGAAGGTTGCCTGAGCCCCCGTATTTACAGGCAAACGAAATGGAAGAGGTCGAAGTGCACGGAGAGACGAATGGCTGAGCTGGAAGGCAAAATAATCCTTGTGACCGGCGCGGCCAAGCGCATTGGCCGGGCGATCGCGTTGCGTCTTCATCGCGAGGGCGCCCGCGTGGCTATTCATTATTCGACGTCCCAGGCGGAAGCCGAAGCGACGTCGAAGGAGTGCGGCAACGCGCCGTTGTTTCGGGCGAATCTGGAAAGTGTCGCGGAGATCGAGGCGATGTTTAGCGATATCGACGCGCGATTGGGCCGCATCGACGGGTTAGTCAATAACGCCGCGCGATTTACGCGCTTCAATCCGCTCGAAGTCACCGAAGCCGATTGGGATTTTATTCACGATGTGAACCTCAAGGCCGTTTTCTTTTGCTGCAAGGAAGCGGGCCGCCGTATGGAGCGTCAAGGCGAAGGCCGCATCGTCAACATCAGCTCACTTGGCGGTCTGCGCCCGTGGGCGGAGCATTCGCACTACTGCGCATCGAAGGCGGGTGTGATCATGATGACCAAAGCGCTCGCAAAGTCTTTCGCGCCGTGGGCGACGGTCAACTCGGTCGCGCCGGGTGTGATCCCCTTCGGCGAGTGGAACGACGCGATGTCGGCGATGCTCGACGCAACGCCCGCGCAGCGCGTGGGGACCGGCGATGAAATCGCCGACGCGGTTGTCTACTTCTTGCACGCTTCGAATTTTGTGACCGGCCAGATCATGGCCGTCGATGGCGGGCTCAGCCTGCGCTGAACGAGTGGACCTTTCTGTCGGTCAGCACGAGGAGCTTGTTGTCCGCGCTGAGGATGGGGCTGGCCATGAGTTGCTCGCCTGGTGTCCTGCAGAGAGTTCGGGCACGGCCGGTAGAGTCGAGGGACACAACCGAATCACCCACGCCTGCTAGTAACATCCCGTCCGCGGTGACTGTCGCACCGGCGACACGTGCGGGAGCGTCATAAACCCAACCTGGCTTTCCGGATGCGTCGACCGTCACTATTTTGTTCAACGCCAGCAGGTAGACGCGATGGTCGAATCCCACAACCGGAGGCCGATGAAAGACCGCCGACGGCATAGCCACGCTTTGATATTCGCCGCTCGGAGCGACGATCCAAAGTTGCTGTTTCTGTCCGGCTTCGCACACCAGATACACGCGGCCGCTTTCATCGACGCTGAGGCCTTGCGGTTTCATGGCGCCGTCGATTCGTCGTAGCGCTTGCAGCGTCAGGTCTAGAAACTCGATCGCGCCCGCGCGCGCCAAAACGATAAAGTCGTTGTGCATCGCCAGAGCCAATCGAGGCATTTCGCCATCACGGGCCGCGGTCTCGGCGTCTCCGTTGAAGATCTGGAGATACACCACCTGCTTCTTAACGGCCTTGTGCGGACTGGAACTGCCGTCGAAGCTGGCAACAACCGTGTGCGCGCCGCGGCGGTGCACGAAAGTGCGCATCGTGTCGTCTCCTCCGTTGGCCGAAAGATATCCGGTTGGATCGCCCGTCGAAAGCGAGAACGACCCGACGCGACTATAGCGATCGGAGGCAAGAAACTCACTCGAGGTCGGAAGCAGTTCGGCGTCCTCACCCGCGCTGACGATATGCGCGATGACTTTTCCGTTGCCGATCGCTTGGCAGGCGGTGCGGCCGACGGCCAACACCGAATTGCCCGAGGTGAGCAGGTACGTGGGCGCCATAGCGGCGTCGATCGACACCGACCACGTTTCTTTCCAGTCTCCGGATGGCAGCCGGTTGCCAAGCCGCGAGTTCAAACGTTCGTTGGCGAAGGGCCGGAGATAGCCATCGGGCGGCGGCGCGGCTGCCGGCGCCAGTGCCGGTAGTGCTGCTGCGGTAGAGGGAATCGTTTTGGCCGCGGTCTGCGCGGTTAGCGAGGTCATACGTTTGGCCTCCTTCTTCTTCTTTGGGTTTTGAGACTCCGCCCGGCAGCCGCAGAGCGCGGCTACCGCGAGCGTATTGAAAACTCGTCTATGCACTGGCGCGCACCACGGCCGTCGGAACTGCGTTGCGGACGATACGGCTCTGTACCAGTGCATTGGTCAGGCCGGTCGCCGGTGTGGCGAGCCCGCTGCAGTCGATGGCCACCATATCGGCGAACCATTTCCAGGCGTCGGCTGCTCGCAGTTGCGCGGCCGTCAGGTGAAGTGTCGTTGCGTTCTGCCAGCCGGTCGGTGCCGGCGCGGTCACGACTCGAATGATGAAGTGTCGAGGATGGTCCGGTTCAATGGCGTTCACGAAAGCCGTGTATTTGGCTTGAGTGGCGGGATTGGCCGTGCCGAATCCCAAACCGGAGAGATAGCCGTTGTTCGCCGCCGTGCCGTCGATCACCAAGTCTTCGACCAGTGTGCGAGGCGCGAAGTGGACCAGGCAGTTCGTAAAGTTGGCGGGCGTCAGCGCGCCGATAAAAACAAACTTCCGGTTCATGTTCGCGTCAATCGTGTTTCGGAAGTCGCGAATTGGATTGAAGATGTCGGTGTGCGCCGCCGCGGTGGGGAATTGGTATCTGATCTTGACGACCACTGAGAGTATGCCGTCGTACTCGACACCCGACTTGACGCGATTGGCGTAAGAGTCTTTGCCAAAAATATAGAGGTAGGAGTCAAACAGGCCGCGGGTTCCGCCCGTCCGGCGCGAATCGATGAAGAGCGGGAAGTAAACGAAACCGCGGCTGTTGTTGACCGCCGTCGGATGCGGTGGTACCAAGTACTTAAACGCTCCCGACTCGACCTGCAGCGGCTTGTTAATTATTCTTCTCACCCATTCGGCCGAATGCCAAAAGTAGCGGTTCTCGACAGTGTTGACGCCTTCCATCATTAGCGCGCCGGGGACCGCCGAGTACGGATCTCCGGGAATGTTGCAGGCGAACCCGGGGTGCTCGTAGGAGCACGAGCCTGAACTCCAACGCTCGTTGTATTCGTCCGGAAGCGCGTAACCGTGACCAACCTCGTGCGCGGCTGTGAAGAAGCCGTTGCTGGGGGTGGCGGCTTCGTTGCCGGTGCTGAAGTTGCCGATGCCGGTCCCGCCGTGCATATCAGCGCGCGGCTGAACGACGATGTTCAACCGGAAGTGCGCTCTCGGTTGGGGCATATCCTGGCAATAGATGAACGGTTTGCACTTGAACGGAATTGCTCCGGCCGTTTGAGGGACGTAGGTGAAGTCGCCGGTATTTGTGACGATCGCCGAGCCGCTAGAGGTAGTAAAGGTTTCGGGGCCATTCCACCGCTTCGGCACGTTTTCCAACATGAGCTTCTTATAGTTGCCGTTGTTGAACGGCGTGCCGTCATCGTTCTGCGTGGGGGGATTGGTGAAGTCGAAGAAGAACCGGAAGAAGTTGAAGTTGAACGCGAGCTCGTCGGTCCCATCCAGGTCGCAGCACCGCAGCAAGACCGTGTCATAACGTCCGAGAAACCAGCCGGGGAATATCGGCACCTTCGTGGTATTTTCGTTGGAAGTTCCGGCTGGCATGTCCCGGCCGCGAACGCGATGCATGTCCTGAAAACAGTAAGGCTGAATCGAATAGAACGGCTTGTTCGTCGTTGTCGGCCTGGGATCTATTGTGTTGCCCGGCGTATTGCCCGCCGCGATCGCATCGAGCCACATCGTGGCCGCGCGCGCGCCGACTACGTCGTGCGCTCCCGTGTCGGGCGTCCGGTCCGCGAATCCTTCATAAATATTGCCATTGACGATCACGATCCGAGTCCAATCGGCGTAGTCGGTGAGGTAGTGCTTGACCGGCATCTTGACGTTGGAATACGGGTAGAACGTCTTGGTTGTATCGGTTCCGAGCTTCCATACTCCCTGATCCTTGATGTCGGCGTTGCCGCTGGAAGGTTTCTTGAATTGGTGGAAAAAGATGAGCGGCAGGTCGTCGCCGCCAACGGAGTCCGGCGCACCGGTAGCGTTGACCAAGATGATGTCATCGAGTGAAAACGTCAGCGGCTTGGTCTTGTCCATTGAAGTCTTCACATCGGCGGCGTTCAACTTGTCGTAGAACTTATCGGTCGCCGCGCCGCGCGTGAAGTATTTGTTCGACTTCCAAAGTTCCGGTAGATCGTACAACTTCATCCGATCCGGGCCCGGGCCTCGCTTTGCCGCGTCACCGACTACCTCCAATACGCGCGTGGTCCCATCGGTTGATTTGATAAATGTATTGGCCGGTTGTTTGAACTGCAGGAGAACTTTTTCAGTTGGCCGCTCATCGGCGGACTTGTCGGCCTTGCGCTGCAAGATCCACGGCAGAGCCTGTGTCTGTTTGGCCGGATCGGCCAGTTCGATCGACCAGTTGGAACGCGTGTCGGGATTAGGAACGGCGCCGCGGGCTGCCGAGCCGTCGCGGAATCCTTCGAGCAGTACCGGCGGCGTTGAGATCCGTTTACCGCCGTGCGAGGCGTGACCAAAAGTGCGGTCGAAAAACTCCAAGCGGACGAACTGCCAGTGCGGGTCAAGCACCATTTCGACCGGCGAGCCTTCGACGCCGACTTCCGCGGTTAGCGGTGTCAGTTTCTCGAATCGAAACTCGGTCTTGTTGTAAAGCGGCGTGTCGGCGTCGCTCCACTTCGAAGTTGTTAGAGTCCACTCCTTCGGTAACTTGAAGACGTTGTAGAAATCCTTTACCGCGGCGTCGACATCGGCGGCTTCCAGCCAGCGATTCTTCTCGGCGCCTGTGGTCTTAGCCGTCGCCACGGCGACATAGTTGTCGGGGTGTTTGAACTCCAGCGTGAAGAATCCCTTGGCGCGGTCGAAGTCGAAGATTAACTGGCCGTCGCTGATGACCTTTTCGTTCTGATCTCCTGCCGGATTGGCGACGATGACCGGCATGTCCTTCGGAAACGGTTGTTTTTTTCCTTCTGGGTCGAGATATACGAGCCGGAGGAACACGCGCAGCTTGCGGTCGTCGATCGGGATGCTCGGTCCTTCGCATGGCGAGGTGCCGGTCATTCGATCGTAGAACCGGCATGCGAAGGTATCGCGTTGTTCGGCGTTCGTGCGGCGCTTCTCTTGAAAGGTCCGGCGCTTTGCTTGATCGTGGAAAAGTCTCGTGGTGCACGCGGCCGTCCCTTCCGAAGTGCGCGGGCACGGCCATTTCTCAAGAGCAATCTTGGTTCCGGGCCGGAACAGAAGCGCCATCACGCGGCGGTTGACCGAGTTTTCGCTGTTGCGTTTTGTCTTGTCAGCCGAGGCCGCGAAGGCGTCGTTCTCGGCCTTTGAGAACATCATCTGCGGATTGAATTCCGAACAGCCTTGGAAGTCGGCCTTGCCACCGGCGTCGGCGCCCTTGCCAAGGAAATCGGTCTTTGCGAGGGTGACCGGGCAAAGGAAATCCATGTAGGCCTTAAACAGAGCGCCGCGTGTATCCGGACCTGGATCGCCGTCGTCCTTCAGCGACTTGGACTTCTGAAAATTCTTGACCGCCTGGGTGTGCTGCGCCGTCACGTTGCCTGCTGTGTTGCCCGGATCAAAGCCCAAC
>VFZW01000335.1 GCA_016871055.1 Acidobacteriota bacterium | reverse complement strand
CTCCTCCACTTCGCCGAAAACGCCACACCCCGCCCGTAACCAACGCCAAATCAACACCTTCCAGACATCGATCGAAAAAACGCCCCTCCCCGAAATCCCGTTCACAAGAATTCAAAATTTATATTTCATTTAGTTGCAACAACTTGCAAAAGTAGCGTGCTAAAAAGCGTTGGAAACGCCATGCTATTATTGAAGTAGGAAAAGGCTCTTCGGCGCAGTCGCCGACAGGGCCTTTTCCTATTTCACAAGGAGTCACCCATGAAACTGTCACGTTCCGAGCAGGCCCGCGTTAACGGCGCCAAATCGAAAGGCCCCAAAACCGAAGAAGGCAAGGCCAAGTGCGCCAAAGCCAACATCACCCACGGCGCCTACGCCGCCCGTGTCTCCACACTTCCCTTCGAGGATCAGGAGCACTACGCTTCCGTCTGGCAAGCCGCTGTCGATCAGTTCAATCCGCGCAACATGTTGGAATTTAATCTCGTTTGCCAATACTTCGACTGGACCTGGCGCGCCGACCGTTTCCTCGCCGCCGCCAACGACGAAGCCATCAACCGCTCCGCCGGCTTCCGCTCGCACAGCAAAGAACCGATGTCATGGCAACAGGCCTTCCTTCGAACCGCTACCGAGACCCAACACGTCCAGACTCTGGAGAAACAGGCCGCCCGCTGCACCTACAACGCCGCCAGAGTCCTCAAGCAGCTCAAGGACTTACGAGCTTTTACTGTGTCGCAGGAAGAGTCCCAAGAATACGTCGAAATGAAGGATCAAATACTGGAAATAGGCAGCCGAAACAACCCGGCGAACCGCTGGGATTTGCCGGTTGTCCCACAATCCCCCGCCATCGAAGTCAATCCCACCCTCCGGCTGTGAGAAATCATGGGATATGCGACCCTCGACCGGCCCTTGCAACGGTCGAATTTCCAAGTCCAGGCAACCCACACACCCGACGTGTGTCCAAACGCCGAAAAACCGTCGGAATGGGCCGCCCGCGCCCTCCATTTCACCCCGTCCAAGCTCCAAGCCGAGATCCTGAACTACCAGGGCGATCGCCTCATCCTCTGCTGCGCCCGCCAATGGGGGAAATCGACCATCATCGCCATCAAAGCGCTCCACGAAGCCGTCCACAACCCCGGCACAACGACCATCATCCTCAGCCGCACCAAACAGCAAGCCGGCGTGATCCTGCAGCGCATCCGCGCCAATGCCGCCGCGCTCGATCTCCCCCTCAAGCGCCACCACGGCCGCGAACACTCTATCGGTTTCCCCAACGGCTCGGCCATCTTCGCCATCGCACATAACGCCGAAACCGCCGTCGGCTACACCGCCAACACGCTCATTGTCGACGAAGCCGCCGTCGTCAGCGACGAAACCTTCGCCGCGGTGCTGCCCTGCATCGCCCACACCAACGGCAAGCTCTGGATGCTCTCAACCCCCAACGGCCAAAAAGGGACGTTCTACACCATCTGGCACGACAAGGCCCTCAACCACTGACTCCGCGTCAAAGCCACCGTCGACGACCTCGACTACGCCAACAAAGAAATCGTCAACCTCCAACTGCGCCTGTACCCTGCCAAGGCCAAACAGGACTTCTTCTGTGAGTTCGTCCAGCCCGCCGGGAGACTCGTCTCCGCCGAACTGTTCAAGAACTTCGTCGATCCAAGGCGCGCCACTCGCCGATTGCCGGATCTCGACTAACCCGAATACGGAGACCGCTTTGATTCGCTTTTGGAACGATTTTAAGGCATGCTATTGAGGAGAGTGGCGTGGAGGCGCCGCTAATCCCCGAGCAGTTGGAGCATCCGCCATGCAAGTCCAACAGTATTACCTAGCCTGCCTCGCGCACGCCTCTTACCTGCTCAGCGATAGCGGAGAAGCCGCTGTCATCGACCCGCGCCGCGATGTCGACATCTACATCGACGACGCCGCCAAACTCGGCGTCCGCATCAAGTACGTCGTCGAAACCCACCTCCACGCCGACTTCGTCTCCGGCCATCGCGAACTCGCCGCCCGCACCGGCGCGCAGATTGTGCTCGGTCATCGCGCCGGCGCGAAGTTCCCCCACAAGGCGGTCCACGATAACGATGTGCTCAAACTCGGTTCGGCGAGCATTCTCGTCCTCGAAACCCCCGGCCACACCGTCGAGAGCATCTCTCTCGTCATCGTCGATCCCCCCGCCGTTTTCACCGGCGACACGCTCTTCATCGGGGATGTCGGCCGCCCCGACCTCGACGCCAACCACACGCCGAAGGAGCTCGCGGCCATGCTCTACAACAGCCTCCACAACAAACTGTTACTATTGCGCGACGACGTCGCCGTCTACCCAGCCCACGGCGCCGGATCGCTCTGCGGCCGCGCGGTCTCGAACGAGCGCAGCTCGACGATTGGCGATCAGAAACGCACCAACTACGCCTGCCGCCCGATGTCCGAAGGCGAGTTCATCGCCGTCGTTACGGCCGATCTTCCGGAACGCCCCGCCTACTTCGCCCGCGACGTCGAGATCAACCGTGCCGGCGCGCCCGCCCTTTCCGAGATGAAGCCGCTACCGGCGCTCTCACCGATTCTGGCGGCCTCTCGCATCCGCAACGGCGCGATTGTGATCTACACCCGGCCTGGCCACCAATTCGCTTCCGGTCACATCCCCGGCTCGATTAACATCGGCCTCAACGGACAATTCGCCGCTTGGGCCGGATCGCTGCTACCCGCTGAACGAGAGGTTATCCTCGTATGCGAGGAGATCGGCAAAGTGGAAGAGTCGCGCATGCGCCTATCCCGCGTCGGCATTGACAAAGTCGTCGGCTATATCGCGCAGGGGATCCTCGGCTGGCAGGGTGAAGATCAGCTCGTCGCGAGCCTGCCGCAAATCACCGCCGGCGGTTTAGTAGAGCGCTTCGGCGACTACACGATGCTGGACGTTCGCAACGACAGCGAAGTCGCGCAAGGCGCCATCCCCGGTTCTCTTCACATCCCGCTCGGCGCGCTCAATCATCGTCTCGATCGAATCCCGAAGTCGAAACCGGTCCTCGTCTACTGTAAAAGTGGTTACCGGGCGGCGGCCGCCGCCAGCCTCTTGTTGGCCACCGGCTTCGCCGACGTCGTCAACCTCATCGGCGGCTACGACGCCTGGGCCGCTATGACGTCTTCCCAAAACACCACAGCGTCTTCCGCGTCCTGACGTAGATCCTGCCATCCGCGATCGTCGGCGTTACAAACGACGGGTCTGCCAAATCGTTCACGGCCAGCGTGTCCCACTCCGCGCCCGCTTTCACCACCACCACTTTCCCGTCGTTATTCACGATGTAGATCTTCCCATCCGCCGCGACCGGCGACGTGTAGTAGTCCCCAACCGCGTCTTTCAGGCGCGCTTCCTTCAGCGTCTTTCCCGTTTCACGATGGACCGATGTAAAGATCCCGCCCGGCCTCACATGATACAGCACGCCCTCGCAGACAATCGGCGAATTCAAATAGGGCAACCCCTTCGTCGCGCGCCACAGCACGTGCGTTTTGGTGACATCGCCCGAGCCGCCCAGCTTCACTGCCGTTAACCCGCCCGCGCCCTTGATCTGATCGAACGACTTCTTCCACTCCGCCGCGTCCAACTCCCCGTCTTTATTGCCGAAGTCGCGATCGGTGCGCTCGGCGAACGCGCGGCTCCCCGAGTCGGGCCATTCGGCCGGTTGGATTTTCCCGTCTTTGTTCTTATCGAACGCGTTCAACATCGGATCGAAAGGTTGATCGGCGTCAAACAGCGGCTCACACACATAAAGCCGGTCGCCGTCGATCAACGGAACCGTCACCGGCGCGCCGCTCACGCCGGTGACCCACCACACCCGTCTGCCGGACTTCTGATCGTACGCTGTCAACTCCAACGCGCCGCTGACGATCACGGTGTCTTTGTAGATCGACGGCGTCGAGTACCCGCCCGTCACGCCGCTCGGCCGGCCGGTCTTCCAAAGCAACTTCCCTTCGCTCGCCGAATACGCCGCCGCGTACGAGTTGCCGAGTTGATCGGCGACCAGAAACACGCGCCCTTCGTGAACAACTATCGAGTTCGACATGCCGTGCATCGTTGCAAACGGCCCCGCCGGCGTCTCCACTTCACATCGCCGTCGACGCCAAACGCCGCGAGGCCGATATCGGGAAAGAAGACGTAGACCGTGTTGCCGTCGCAAAACGGCGTCGATGTCGCCACCGAATTGATCCGGTTCTTCGGCTCCTCGCGCTGGGACTCGAGTTTCTGCGTCCACTGCAATTTCCCCGTCGCCGCGTCCAGCGCGTAGACCCGCCGCTCCTTCTCGACCGCGGCCGTCAGGAAGACACGCCCGCCCGCGACGATCGGCGTCGAGTGGCCCGAGCCGGTGACGTCGAACTTCCAAACCAGATTCTTCTCCGGTCCGAACTCCACCGGCAGATCCCGGTCCGGCGAGACGCCCGTCCCATTCACGCCGCGGAACCGCGGCCAATCCGCCGCCAAAACCGAGCCGCCAGCCAACAACGTCCGACGAGAGATATCCATACCTACACATGTAGCGTACTCATGCGCCAGCGCCAACTGGATTGGGGCGAAACGCGCGGCGCCGCCGCTTCGATACAATCGCGGGGTAATGCTGCAAGCGGTTCTGTTCCTCACTCTCGACATGAATGCGGGCGAGACGCGCCTGGCGCATGGCGCCTCAATCGCGCTGATCGAAACATCGGCCAGCCGCGATGAGTCGCAAGGCGCGGTCCGGGAGGCGCGCGCCTCCGTTACCGTCGACGGCGTCAAACAGCTGTTACTCTGTGGCAACTACGAACTGCCCGTGACGGTGGGCAAGATTCAAATCGATTGCCCGGTCACCGCGGCGTATCGCGAAAACTCGACGCTCGACCATTGGGGCCTGCGCACCGCCGCCAGGCTCCGCGTCTGGCCGAAAGGCTCACCGTGGATGCAACCGGGCGAGTGGGGATATCCGCTGCGTCAACGCTGGTTTCTGACCCATACGCAGATGTCGAACGAGCCGACCTACGTCGACCGCGGCGAGCGCGTCGCGCGCAAGAAAGTCTACTACCACGCGGGTCTCGACATGGGAGGCCCGGAGGCCAACGTCGAAGTCGTCGCCGCCACCGATGGGCGGATCGTCTCGCTCGGCAAGCCGATTCTCGAAGGACACGAAAAAGGCACACCGGTCAACAGCCGCTATGACGTGATCTATCTGCTCGATTCGCGCGGCTGGTATTACCGCTACAGCCATCTGCATTCGTTCGCGCCCGGGTTGAAACTTGGCGATACCGTGAAGAAAGGCCAGACGCTCGGGCTGCTCGGCAAGGAGGGCGGCAGCGGCGGTTGGTCGCATCTACACTTCGAAGCGGTCGCCAAACAGCCGTCGGGCGAGTGGGGCACGCAAGAGGGTTTCGCGTTTTTGTGGGAAGCGTATTTGAACGAACGCAAGCCGGAGGTGATCGCGATCGCCAGGCCGCACCGCTATGCGCGCGTGGGCGACAGGGTCGCGCTCGACGCCTCACGCAGTTTTGTTCGCGACAAGCCCGCCCGCTACGAATGGAAATTCTCCGATGGGCGCGTCGTGAAATCGGCCACGGCGGAGATGACCTATTCCAAGCCCGGCACCTACAGCGAGACGCTAACCGTGCGCGATCGGAACGGCAAGCTCGCTTACGACTTCGCGACCGTGAACGTCTACGGCGACGAAGATCCGTTCACGATCAACGCCAACTACGCGCCAGGGCACGACATCAAACCCGGCACGGTGGTGCGGTTTCAGGTGCGCACCTTCGGCAAGACCGATGGCGAGGAGACCTGGGATTTCGGCGACGGCTCGCCGAGGCGGTCGACCAAATCGGACGGCAATGTGAAGGCGCTCGCGCCGGATGGGTACGCCAAGATCGAGCACACATACACAAAACCCGGCGACTACGTCGTGACGATTAGGAACGGCAACGCCACGACACAACTTTGGGTGCCGGTACGATAAGAGTTGAAATGCGACTGACTCGACGGAGTTTTCTTGGAACGATGGCGGCCGCGGCAACCCCGGACCGCCCGAACATCATCCTCTGCATGGGCGACGATCACGGCTGGAATGAAACCGGCTACAACGGCCATCCGCATCTGAAGACTCCTGTGCTCGACGAGATGGCGTCCGGTGGATTGCGGCTCGACCGCTTCTATTCCGCCCATCCGAACTGCTCTCCGACGCGCGGCAGCATCATGACCGGCCGCCATCCGAATCGTTACGGCACGTTCGCGCCGGGATGGTCGATCCGGCCCGAGGAGATCACGATCGCCCAACTGCTGAGCAAGGCCGGGTACGCGTGCGGCCACTTCGGCAAATGGCATCTCGGTCCGGTGAAGGCCGATTCGCCCACCAACCCCGGCGCGATGGGGTTCCATGAGTGGTTGTCGCACGACAATTTCTTCGAGGTGGACCCGATCCTGTCGCGCAACGGCGGCCCCGTCCAGAAGCACCCCGGCGAAAGCTCCGAGATTGTCGTTCGGGAGGCGCTGGCGTTCATCGCCAAGGCGAAGCGCCAAGGCAAGCCGTCGTTCACAGTGTTGTGGTTCGGCTCGCCGCACGAGCCGTATTTCGGAATCGAGCCCTACCTGTCGATGTACAAGGATCTGGCCGATCCGATCCGATCGCGACTTGCCGAAATTAGCGCCATGGACAACGCCATCGGCCAACTCCGTGAAGGACTCAAGAAAGCGAGCCTGCGGGACAACACGTTGCTTTGGTACTGCGGTGACAACGGCGTGCCGCCCGAAGGCCGGTTGACTACGCCCTACCGAGGCGCGAAGGGACAGGTCTACGAAGGCGGTGTCCGGATTCCGGGGATCATCGAATGGCCGGCGCACTTGAAGGCGCGCGCGACCAAGTTCAACGCGGTGACCAGCGACATGCTGCCAACGCTCTGCGATATCACCGGTGTGCCGCTGCCCAAGCGGCCGCTGGACGGAATCAGCCTGAAGCCGTTGCTCGACGGGAAGATGAAGGAGCGTCCGTCACCGATCTTCTTCTGGGAGTTCCAAACGCGATTGGAATCGCAGGGAAAACTGGCGCCCTACATCGCGGCGGAACTGCAGGAGGGCACCACGCCCACGGCGAAACTCATGGCCGGTAAGTACACTCGCAGTTTCCGAAACTTCAAACACCCCGAGATCGTGGCGTCCGATTCCGACGGCCCGGCGGCGATGCTGGCCAACCGCTACAAGCTGGTGGTGGATGGTGCCCGAAGAGCGGCAGCGGCGGGCGGCTCTCGCGAGCTGTTCGATCTGGACGCCGACCGCGGCGAGACGAAGAATCTCGCGAGCGCCGAAGCGGCCAAGGCCGCGGCAATGGAGCGGCAGTTGCGAGCGTGGCAGCAATCGGTGCTGAAGAGTCTGACCGGCGCGGATTACTAGCCCGAAGTTCCCCTTGGCAAAACGGGGCAATCGACACACTCCAAACGAGTTAGACGAAGAGGAGGGTGTGCGGCGCTGGGAACAAAGTGTTAGGGTGTGACGCCGAGGAGGTGAAAAGCGCGGAGTTGAACGGGGGTAGGCGAGGCAAGCATTTGGAAGGACTGGTCGCGCATGCGAACCTGATTTTGAGTCAGCGTGGCGAGATCGGCAAGGAG
>VFZW01000334.1 GCA_016871055.1 Acidobacteriota bacterium | reverse complement strand
CGTCGCGTTACGCGATAGTCCTCGCCGAGGCGCTCCTCGACAACATCGCCGGTGGCTACGACGGTCAAATGGATCGGGTGCTTGATTGTCAGATCGTACGGCGCAAACTGTAAGCCGTGATGCGGATACCACGTCCCGCGCGCGCTGACGAAGTAGACCCCGTTGCCGGCCGGAATCACAACGCTGCCCTCCTGCCGGAACTCGAAGGTGTGCTCGCCCGGCGGCAGCGGCTCGTCGCACGCTACGAGGAAGAGTTCGTTGTCGTTGCCGCGAAGAAGGTTCGACCGCAGGTTCTCGCGCTGCAACACGGTCGCCGGCTTGCCGTCGATCTTCACCTCGCGCACGCGAACGCGCCGCGAGATATCGAACGAAAACGCGTTCCGCACGCGCCGCGCGGCTTCGCCGCCGGGAATGCGGACCTTCAGCGTCGTCGTCGCGCTCAACTGCAAGTCCGCGCCGATGACGGCGTCGATGGTCACCGCCTCGATCTTTAGATCCTGCTCGGCGGGTTCGAGCGCCGGATCCTGCCGCACGCGCCGGGTTTGAAAGCTCGTCCAGATGTTGTAGAACGACCGGTTGTCGCGATTGGCGATCTGCCCGGCGACAATCTGGTCGCGAGCCTGCGGATCGTAGATCACGTCGAAGTTTCCGTGCGACGTGCCGCTGAGCGCCGCGAAGAAAAGGCCCATCTTCGGGTTCACCTCGCTGGTGAGATCGTGGATCAGCCGGATTTCAAAACTGGAGGACAGGTTGCGCAGCGTCGCGGAGAATTCGTTCGCCAGCAGCGTGCCCATCTCGGGCGAAGGCTTAGCTTCGCGCTCCTTGATCGCCGCTTCGAGCTCGGCCGCGGTGCCGTCGGTGAACAGGAAAAACGCCGACTTGAAGTGCTCGTTCAAGTTCGGTGACTGCGTGAACCGCGCCAGCGATTGGCGCTCGCCCGCCGACGGAGGCATTAAGATGATCTCGCCATCGCCGCCTTCTACCTCGGCGACAAACAAGGCCGCGACAGGCTGCCCAGCCACGGGCTTCGAAAAGATCAGAAAGCCGTCGGTCAGGTAGATTTTGATCTCTTCGCGGACGACCTGCAGGTCGCGGATGCGCCAGCAGCGATCGGCGTCGAAGGACGCCTCCTTCAGCGCCGCGGCCGCATCGGCGGCCGGACGCGCGTGCACCAAACCCGCGGCCAGCGCGAAGATCGCACAAACGGTTGCGAGCCGCGGCCGTAACGAAACGGTCTTCGAGGCCGCCGGTGGTGCACTATCCGCGAGTTGCCCCGCGGCTAGCGGTTCAGATAAACATCTCCTCGTCGGTCGTAGCCTGCGCCACACTGGACGGAGCACCCTTCAATAAATGGCTGACCGCCGCCTTCACGCCGGCTGCCACGCCGGTTATCTCGCGGAGCGGCCGGAGGATTGTGCCATGCACCGAATTCACGGTGTTGTGCACGCGCGTCAGCGTGTCTTCCAGAACCATCTCCGCGCGGTCCATCTGCGTCTTCGCGCGCGCCGATGCGTCGGCCACCAGCGCGTCCACGCGAATCAACTGCGTCTTGGTCAGAGCCAGCACTTCGTTGGCGTTCGTTGTGATCTGCAGGATCTGCGCGCGGCTTTCGGCGATGGTCGTCTCCGCGGTCGCGATCAACTTTTCAGCCTTCGGCAGGAACGCGTCGACACGCTGCTTCATCTCGTTGGTCGTCTTCGCCAGGCGAAACAACGCAATCGCCTGTCCCACGAATGAAATCGCGGTGATGGCGACGAACACCGTCATCAAACCCAGCAGCGTGTCTTGGCTCATTCCGAAAGTCTCCTTACCCGGCGGCTTCGTCAAGCGGATCGGTTGTCGTCGACTCGCGATACGCCTGCCGTCCCGCGTCCACCGCGGCGGCCAATTGTTCTTTTTGCTTTTGCAACGCGAGCTTGCCGCGATCGATCAACTCGACGCTCGAGTCCTTCAACTCGCTGCCCTTGCGCTTCAGAATATCCTTCGTTTCATCGGCCTTTTCGCGCAGCAGCGCGCGGGTCTCTTCACCGGACTTCGGCGCGAATAGAATGCCGACCGCAACGCCAATGCCCAGTCCCAGGCAGAAGTAGGAAAGACGCTTATCTTCGTCCATAATATTTGTCCTCAGTTTCAGTGTACATGCACATTAGATGTTGCGGCGCGACGGAAGCGTTGCCAGAATCGAAGGATGCCGCCCCGCGCGCGCGAAAAATACGACGGCGAAGCGTTGTGGAACTACGCGCTCCGCCTGCTGGCCGGACGCTCGATGACGATCGCCGAAGTCAAGCGCAAGCTCACCGCCAAGGCCGCCTTCGAGGCCGATGTCGTCGAGACGCTGTCGAAGCTGAAGGAGATGCGCGTGCTCAACGACCGGCACTACGCCGACTCGTTCGCGACTGCGCGCCGCGACGGCGCCGGCTTCGGCAAGCAGCGCGTGTTGCGCGAACTGGCCGTGAAGCAAGTGCCCCGCACCGTCGCCGAGACCGCCGTCAACGAGGCGTACGCGGAGGTCGACGAGGTCGATCACGCCGTCAGTTTTCTGAAGCGGAAAGTCCGCTCGACGGACTTCTCCGATCCGAAGCACCTGCAATCGGCGTTTCGAAAGTTGCGGTACAACGGCTTCTCCTCCAACGCCGCGGTGAAGGCGCTGAAGCAGTTCTCGGCTAATGCGGACGAACTCGAGGATTCGGACGAGGAATAAGCGGCTCGTCGATTAAGGCATCCGGCCGGTCGCTGGCCTCCAACATTCGTTCTACTTTCGCGGTTAACTGCGGGTCCGCTTCGCGATGGCGATGCAGCAGGGCTTTGCGGTCTTCTGCCGACATGCCGACGGCTGCGTCGAACAACGCGCGCAACCGCTCCCACTTTTCGCGATCCATAGGTATCTACCGGGCAATGCGCGAATGGCGCCGGAAAAGGGCCACTATTGGGTCCGGCCCGGACCGAAACCCTGCTGCCGATTCTGCATACCGCCTGGCTGCGGCATGCCCGGTTGTTGTTGTCCCGCCTGCCGCTGCTGGTCCTTGGTCGGATCGTAGACGAACTCCCACTCCTTGTAGTTCGTCTTCTCCTTGTAGATCTTGATGCCTTCGGCGTCGACCTTGCTGGCCACGCCCGCGATGCCGCCGCCGAGTCCGACACTGCCGGGCTGCAAACCTGCCTGCTGCAGGCCGCGGGGATTGGGTGTCGTCAATAGTTGCTGGATCATTTGCGCGGCTGGATTTACGGGCAGTCCGGGCGGCGTGGCGCTGTTGCCGAACGATTGCGAACCGCTGCCGGGGCCTGGCCTTTGCGGCTGGAACGGCTGCGGCTGCGCGCCCGGATTAAACGGCTGCGGCTGTTGCTGCGGCGTCGGCCCGCCGGAGTACCCGCTGCCGAACGAGTAGCCGCCGCCGACCTGCTGCGGCACCGCCCCGCCGGTCTGAGAACTGGACGGCTGCATGGAATACGGACTCGCGCCGGGCAAACCGGGAATCGCGATCGGACGGATCGGCTGGCCATTCGGCCCGATCACCGGCTGCTGCGGGAACGGCTGCGGGCCCGCCGGTTGAAACTGCCCCGGTTGCTGCGGAAATGGCTGTAGACCCGGCTGAAACACCCCCGGCGGTCCGAACTGATTCGGCGGCGGTGGGGGCGGCGTGCCGGGCTGCGACGAATCCACCGGCAACTGCGGCTGCTGCAACTCCTGCGCGCCCGCCTGGCCGGCCGCGCCGGGTTGATCGCTTTGCCGGCGTTGCAGCGCTTGCGGAGTCCGTTGCGCGGTCTGGTCGCCGGGAGCGTAACCTCCGGTAAAGGTGTTCACGCTCTGCCCCTGCTGCCCGGTCTGCCCAGCGGCTGCGGTCGGCTGGACAAGCGAATCGGTGTATCGGCCGCCGGCGTCGACGTGGATTAAGCGCCATTCGTCCTTGCCGGTCAGCGGGTCCGGATACCGCCTCCGCAGGAACCGCTTGCCGTTGAAGCTTTCGAGTTCTTCGATCGTCTGCGGGTACTTCGAGTTCTTGCGGACGAAGACCTTGATCGCGCGCGCGTACTGCTCACCGCGCTCGACCAGCATCTCTTCGCGGTTGCGCTGCATCTCCAGCGCGAGCCTCGGCAGTTCCACGTACAACGCCAGCGAAAACATGGCCGCGAGCGCGAAGATGAAAATCAACGCATAGCCGCCTTGTTCGGTGTGGCGACGGCGTGTCATTGCATCTGCTCCACCAGCGGCAGCGTCTGCTGATCCTTGAAGTCGGTGTCTTCCATCACTACCGAGTTGAGGTTGATCCGCACGATCTTGTACTTCTTCTTCACGGTCTCGCCTTCGACGCCGAGGTAGACCTCTTCGCCTTCCATGAAGAACGCCCGCTTGGCGCCCGCGCGCGGACTGGTGAAGCCGTAGTATTTCAGCGGAATCGGCGGGGCTTTGGGCTTCGGCGTCTCCGTCTTCACAGCCGCGGCCTTTGGCGCGTCGGGCGGCTTCGGCATCGGGCCGATGAACGCTTTGGCCTTCGTCGGCTCGGGTTTGATCTTGCCCGGATCCGGCGCCTTCGGCGGCGGCGCGCTGCCGAACTCAAAGACAGGCCGATTGCCACCTTGAATTGCAACGTTGGCGAGGCGGGCGATCATTTCCAGCCGCAGCGTCGGATCGACCGTGGCCGGATCGATGCGGTCTTCGGCCTTCTTCGATTTCAACACCGGCTTGTACTCTTGCGAGGCCCGTTTGTTGTTGTTCGGCCGCGCGATCGACGGGCCTTTCGCCACCGCCGGCTTCGGCGGTTCGACGGGCGCGGCGGCAACGGCCGGCCGCTTGGAAGCGGGCGGCGCGTCGTCGATCGGTTCCTGCGAGAGGAAGAAGTACGCGGCCGTGGCCAGCAACGCCACCAGCACCGCGACTTTCTTAGGTTCCGCGCCGAGTTTCATTAGCGGGCGCCTCCTGTATCTCGCGGATGAACGTGTTCAGGCGCAGCGTGACGCTCAGCACGCCGCTGCCGGTCTGCGGCGAGGCCGCCAGACTCTCGATAATCACCAGCCGGTTCGACTTGTCCAGTT
The DNA here is from genome assembly GCA_016871055.1 of Acidobacteriota bacterium. Lineage (GTDB taxonomy): Bacteria > Acidobacteriota > Terriglobia > Bryobacterales > Bryobacteraceae. The sequence goes on along the minus strand of VFZW01000334.1, from coordinate 2,580 downwards.
CGCGCAGGAAGTGCAACAGGTCCGCGTAGTTGCCCTCGTAGCTCGCCGTGATCGCCAGCATCGTCAGTTCGTCGGAACCTTCGACCTCTTCCTCCGCGTACGCATTTTCCTTCACGCGCACGCCGGCGGCCTTGGCCATCTGATGCAGCTCGCCGACCACCGTCGAATACGTTGTTGGCCGGCTCAGAAAGTAGCGGCTCAGAAATTCATCGCCCTGCGTGCGGCCCTTGTCGATCTTGGCCGCCAGTTGTTTGGTGCGCGTCAACACCGCTTGCCGCGAGCCGACTTGCCGGCGCAGATCGGTCAACCGCTGCTCCATCTCTTCGGCCGAGCCGCCCCACGGATAGGACACGAAGTAGCCCGCCACGAGGTTAAGCGCCAACAGCGCGCCGAGCGTGACGCGCGCCGTCGTGCGCGGGTCGTTGCGCCGCAGCCCGAGCTTCGCGTAGATGGCGCCGATGTCAAAATTGCTGGGCATAGTTCACACTCAATCGGAATCGGTAAAGCGGCTCGCTTTGCGACGGCGGCAGCGAGGTCGGCATCGTCGGATTGCCGAACATCTTCGATTCTTCCAGGTTCTTCAGTAGCGTAATCACCGGCTCGACCGACTGCGAGCCGACGACCATCTCCAACTGCACATGGTTGCGCGGGTCGGTCTGCTGGCGGATCGAAATCAGCCGGACGTTGTGCGGGAGCACGCTTTCCAGGTCGCCGAACATTCGCGTCCAACTGACACCCTTGCGGGCGATCAGCGAATTAAGGAAGACGCTGCGTTCGAGCACGTCGGCGTTTTCGGATTTGCGCATCGTCGCCTCGTGCTGCATCTGATCGGCGCTCATCTTGGCCAGTTGCGCCTCGGCCTGCGCGGTCGCTTCGAGCACGTCGCGTTTCTGCTGCCGCTCGGTGATGATGAGGTAGACCAGCAGCCCGAACGTGACGACCAGAAGGCCCGCGATTACCGACGACGCGACCGCCATCGCGCGATCGCGGCGGAACGGCTCGCTGGCCAGGTTGATTGAAAATCTCATGCACGGCCTCCCGCCGCGAGCCAGCCCATCAGTCCCGCGTTGTGTGCCTGCGGCGCGCCGAACGGTCCGGGCAGCGGCTCGACCGGCGCTTCGCTGCCGAGCCAGTGCGGGTCGATGCCGGCGACGTAGACCGCTTCCGGCTTTCGCTTCCACTCGTCTTCGAGGTAGACGAGCGTCGGCCCGAGATGGTCCCAGATCGCATCGGGCGAAACTTCGGGCAGTTCCAGCGTGCGCAGCAGCCGCAGCGCGCCGTCGTCGACGACGGCGATGGTGAGCACGAGGCCGCTGAGCTTGACCAGCATGCGGCAGCCGTTGGCCGGAACCGTTTCCAGCGCCGCCAGCGTCGACATCGTAACGACGCCGACATGCAACCCGGCCGCGCGGAACGGCGACTCGTAGCGGGCCAGCGTTTCGAGCGAAATCGCCGAGGCGACGACGTCGACCGACTTCGACGCGCCGCGTGTTTGCGGCTGGAAACTGAAGGCGGAGGAATCGACGTCGAACGGCACGGACTTTTTCAGCCGGAACTTGATGAGCGCTTCCTGTTCTTCGGTTTTGGCCGGAAAGGTATCGAAGTCGAGGATTGTGATCCGGCCGGCGTAGTCTGGCAATATCACGACCGCCGTGCGGCGCTTCTTCGAGGACGATTCCCCGACCACTTCACGGATGGCGCGCGAAACGGCGTCGGGCCTGAGTATGTTCTCTTCGCTCGGAGACACGCGCAACGTGCCCGATTCAAACGGCGTGAAGCCTCGCCCGCGAGGCGCATTCCACGCCAGGCCCGCTTCGGAGAGCTCGAAGGCGAACTCGGGCGGTGGATCCGCCAGAAGCCCGTTGATTTTGTCGACGATGCTCATATGATCACCACGCTAGCCCTGCCCACGAGTGGCCCGCGGCGGCCGCTCCCTCACGGTCGCGGCTCGGAATGGCTTGATTCTCTTCACGCAATTTTTCATACGCTACTCGATGAACGTCACCTTGTTAATTTCCCGCAGCGAGGTAATGCCCGCTTTCACGCGCTCGATGGCCGACTCGCGCAGCGTCGTCATGCCCTCTTCACGAGCCACGCGTTTGATTTCGGAAACTGGGCGGCGCTCGAGGATCATTTCGCGCATGCGTTCGGAGAGGTCGAGCAGTTCGTGGATCGCGCTCCGGCCGTGATAACCGGTGCCGCCACACTCGAAACAACCCGCGCCTTCAAAGAGAGGGACGTCGCGCCACTCCTCCGGTTTCAAGCCGCTTTGGATGAGCTCCTCGTCCGTTGCGATGTGCGGGCGTTTACAATGTTCGCAGATGACGCGAACCAGCCGCTGCGCCAAAATGCAGTTCATCGCGGCGACGAAGTTGTATGGCTCCACGCCCATGTTCAGGAACCGGCCCATAACGTCGAGCACGTTGTTGGCGTGCACCGTCGTGAAAACCAAGTGGCCGGTGAGCGCGGCGTTGATCGCGATCTGCGCGGTCTCCTGATCGCGGATTTCGCCGACCAGAATTTTGTCGGGATCGTGGCGTAGAATCGATCGCAGACCGCGGGCGAAAGTGAGGCCCTTCT
>VFZW01000333.1 GCA_016871055.1 Acidobacteriota bacterium | reverse complement strand
GACGCCTTTCGCCGCCAACAGGAGAATCCGGCAGCGTAGCGCCACACGCTGGGGGGAGCTTCCGTTCCGGAGCAAGGCTTCGAGTTGCTCCCGTTGGCTCGCTTCTACCGCCAAGGGAGCTGCTGGGGTGAACATGACCCAGTATGAGGCAACTCTGCCTATATGTACATAGTTATATGAGACAGGACACTATCGTACGTTTCGGGGATCTCACGGGAACCCGTCGATTACAGCCGATGGCACGCATTCGATCAATGGCTGGCCAATCAACCTCATGAGGTATCCATACCGTTTGGGGTGATCTTGGCCAATGCGACGGCTGCGGTCGCAGTTCGCCAAAGACGTGACTTCCGCCTCCTCGTTACTCTCATACAAACCCATGCATTGATCCATCGTTGTACGCGCAAAACGGACGATCAGCCATCGAAGGGCGAGAAAGATCAGCAGCGCGCCCGCCATCGAGGCCATGAGCAGCGGATGAAGCGGGTTGGGGCCGACCGGGCCGATCGCCCAGATCAGCGCGATCGCGGCGAGCAGCAGGATCGCGGGTGTCACGCCGGCGCGCGTATCGCGTTTTACCGCCAGCGGCAGTGTGGCGCTGATGCTTGTGCCCTCGCCAAGCCGCGATTCGATCGCTGCCTGTCCCCCGAATTCAGTCACGCGCGCGCGGATGTTGCCGAGTCCCATTCCGCCACTGGGCCGGGCCGCATCAAAGCCGGCGCCGTCGTCGGACACCGTCAACATCACGTGTCCCGCATTCGCGTACAGCCGCACCGCTACCGCCTTCGCCCGCGCGTGCCGCGCCACGTTCGACAACGCCTCTTGCGTGATTCGCAACAGCGCGTCGGCCGCGCCGGGCTGCAGCTGTTCTTCGCGCGGCAGTTCTCCCAGCGAAAAATCAACCGGCACTCCCGTGCGAAGCGCCGTCGCCTCGCACAGCTTTCGCAGCGCCGCCGTGAGCCCGGCCACGCCGAGAGCCTCGGCCCGCAGTTGATCGAGCATCGTCTCCAACTCCGTCATCGTATCGCGCGCCGACTGGCGCACTCGCTCCAGCGCGGCAGCAGTTTCCGGTGCGGCCACCTGCACCGTCGCCGCCGAAGTTTGAATCGCGAAGACATGCTGTTTGATCGAGTCGTGCAGATCACGCGCGAGGCGGTGGCGTTCCTCCTGGCCGGCCGCCAGCCGGATCTGCTTCTCGTAGCGCGCCTGCAGTTCGGCGATGGGAGCGCCGCCGCGTGGTTGGCGGTCCATGATGCGCAAGAACGTCAAGAGGAGATTCGCGGTAAAGAACGGGGCGAGTGGACCGATCGGGATTTCGTAGTCGATGAGGACCCGGAACTTACCGATAAAAAAGAACGCCGCGGACCACTGACCCAGCAGATAGTACGGCAACAGACGCGCCTGTTCGGCATCGTTCTCCAGCCGCGAGAGCGCGAAGGCAAAAAGCGACGAGATGAATAAGAGAGCAATGGTGACGTGCGTGAAGTGCCACGTATTGGGATGCGCGCCGTTCGGCTTACTCAGTACCAACACCGCCGCGCCCGCCGCTATCAGCCACGCAGAGACTCGAAGTGCAACTCGCATGGCCTACGATAACCGGAAACCGTAGCCGCGCACATCACCCGTAAGAGGGAGTCGCCTAATTCCCCGTCGGCGACACGCGAAGCTCGTTCGTCACCTTCGTGACGCCCTTGATCTTCATCGCCAACTTCTCCGCCTTAGCCTTGCCCTTCTCGGTGCACACGATGCCCTTGATCGTCACCGCACCATCCATGACGATGACTTCCAACCCGCCGCCATTCACGTCGGGGTCGCTGGCAAGCTTAGACCCCGAATTGTATCGGCTTATCGCCATTAACCCCCACAACATTGCTAGACTGGGTTCAGGAAACGTCGCAAATGCCCGATTTCTCGACCATGCCGGAGGTCTTCGTCTCAAACAGCGATCTCGCTTCAGCCGTATCGCGAGAGACCAAGCTGGGCCGCCTGCGAAAAATCGGCTCGCGGCTGTACACGCGCAATCTCCGAGACGAGCCAGAGAAGCTCGTTCTACGAAATCTGTGGCCGCTGGTTGACGCCTATCTCCCTGGCGCGCTGATTGCGGACCGTACCGCTCTTGAAAATCGGCCCGCCGCCGATGGTTCCGTGTTCCTGATCTCCAATCACAAACGCGATATTGCTTTGCCGGGAGTGACCTTGCGCCCTCGGAAAGGCGCGGGTCCGCTGGAGTCCGACAGGCCTTTCATCGGCAGGCTGCGGCTCAGTTCGACCGCCCGCGCCTTCCTCGAGAACATGCGCCCCTCGCGCGCCCGCTCCGGCGTTGCCCGCACGCTCTCACGTAAAGAAATCGAGGAAAGGATGGACGAAATCATTCGCCAGAGCGGTCTGGCGGCGATCCAACGTATCCGCGACGAGGCGCGCTCGATTGCGAACCAATTAGCGTGGACCGGCGAATTCGAGCGCCTCGACAACCTGATCGGCTCGTTGTTGGGAACTAGGGACACCCGGCTCGTTTCGCCGCTCGCAATTGCTCGTGCCGCGGGGGCGCCCTATGACCCGCACCGGCTCGAAATATTCCAGCGGTTGTTTGCGGAATTGGCCAGCACCTCTCCGGTCACGCGTACGGCGCGGCGAACAGACGGGCAGGCCTTGCCGTTCTTTGAGGCATACTTCTCAAATTTCATTGATGGCACGGAGTTCGCGATCGATGAAGCGGCCGATATCGTGTTCAAGGGGCATATTCCGGCTGCCCGTCCCGCCGATGCGCACGATGTACTTGGTACATGGAAAGTGGTTTCTGATCAACGCGAAATGTCGCGATGCCCAAGAACCTCCGAGGAACTCACGACGCTGCTGAAGGGCCGTCATGCGCAAATCATGGAGGGCCGGCCTGACAAGGGTCCGGGAAAATTCAAGACGGATCCAAACCGAGCGGGCGGGACGCTGTTCGTTACGCCGGAACTCGTCCAGGGTACACTCAACATGGGGTTCGAAATCTATCGAGGACTGCCGAGTCCGCTACACCGAGCGATCTTCATGATGTCCCTCATCGCGGAAGTTCATCCTTTTGCGGACGGCAACGGCCGCGTTGCACGAGTTATGATGAATGCCGAACTGGTAGCTGCTGGTGAGACTCGCATTATCGTGCCGACGGTATTTCGAAATAACTACGTGGCGGCGCTCAAAGCGTTGTCCCACAATCGAATTACCGGGGCGATTGTGCGCACGCTGGACTTTGCCCAGAGGTATACAGCGGCTGTAGATTTCGCGGATCTGGACCGCGCAAGGTTGGTGCTCGATCGGACCAATGCCTTCTTGGATCCGAATGAAGCAGACGCGGCGGGTATCCGATTACGGCTGCCCACATCCGAGTCGCTCGAGAAAAGCTAACCTGCCGGCTACTTATTCGCCATTACGTTCCGCCGCGAGGCGCGCTTCACCCGGCGGTAGCGAACGAGATCCCCAGCGCCCGCTAATTCCCCGTCGGCGACACGCGAAGCTCGTTCGTCACCTTCGTGACGCCCTTGATCTTCATCGCCAGCTTCTCCGCCTTAGCCTTGCCCTTCTCGGTACGCACGATACCCTTGATCGTCACCGCACCATCCTTGACGATGACTTCCAACCCGCCGCCCTTCACGTCGGGGTCGCCGGCGAGCTTCAACCGAACCTTGTCGTAGATGTCGTCGTCCTTCTTTTGATCCGCCAGCAGCAGCGCCGGTCCGGCAAGCATCAGGAAAACCGTTCGTCTATGCATCGCTTTCTCCACCTACCATTTTGCGCCAATCGAGCTCGTTTAGGAACTCCGGTTGGCTGCGCCAGTCCGGCTTCACCTTGACAAACAGCTCGAGAAAGATCTTCGTCTGGAAAAATTTCTCCAACTGCAAGCGCGCCGAAGTGCCGATCGCCTTGATCATCGCACCGCCGGAGCCGACGATGATGCTCTTCTGTCCTGGTCTTTCAACGTAGATCGTCGCCGAGATGCGCGTGAGTTTCGGCGTCTCCTCCCACGTATCGACGAGCACAGCCACCGAGTGCGGCACCTCTTGCCGCGCCAGAATTAGAATCCGCTCACGGATCATCTCGGCCGCGAGATATCGCGACGGCACCTCGGTAATGTGGTCTTCCGGGTAGATCGCGGGCCCGTTCGGCAGGTGTTCGACGATAGCCGCGCGCAGCTCGTCAAGCCCCTCGCCCTTCTTCGCCGACAGCGGAATGTAAGCCGCGAAGCCGTGCAGTTCGCGGAACGCTTCGATCAACGCCAGCAGCTTCTCCTTCTCCTTCACCGCGTCGATCTTGTTGAGCACGAGGATCGCCGGCACTTCGGCCTTCTTCACCAGGTCGATCGCTTGCTTCACTTCGTCATTGACAAAACGCGTCGCGTCGAAGACGTAGACCAGAACGTCAATCGACTCCATCGCCGACCGTACCGCGCGCATCATCCGCTGATTGAAAACGTTATCGGACTTGTGAATGCCTGGCGTGTCGACAAATACGATCTGCGCCTCAGCCCCCGTCCACACGCCGTTCAACGATGTGCGCGTCGTCTGCGCCTTCGCGGTCACAATCGCCAGCTTCTCGCCGACAAGCGCGTTCAGCAGCGTCGACTTCCCTGCATTCGGCAAGCCGATAATCGACGCCGTTCCGGCGCGGTATTTCTTCTTAGGCATCCGCCTTCTTTTCTTCGACTCTATTCTCTTCCACTGGCGCGGCGCGCATCACACGAACGCGGTCGACGCGCCGATCGTTCGCCGCCACCACTTCGATGCGCACGCCATCGCGTTCTACCACTTCGCCCGGCCTTGGCACGCTGCCGAGCCATTCGGCAACCAAGCCGCCAACCGTCGTCGATTCGATTTCTTCCTGCGGCTTGAAGCCGACCAACTCGGCCAGATGATCTAGATCGTAGCTGCCCGAAACCAGCCACGCGCCCTCGCCATCGGGAATCACATCCGCCACCGGTTCGTGTTCATCGCGGATCTCACCGAAGATCTCCTCGACGAGATCTTCCATCGTCGCCAGTCCCGCCGTATTGCCGTATTCATCGACGACCACGGCCATGTGGGCGCCATCTCGCTGCATCTCGCGCAGCAGATCGGTGACCTTTTTCTGTTCGGGCACAACGCGGATCGGCCGCATCAGTTCCCAAACGCGCCGGTTCTTCTCTTCGTCGTTTCGTTCGAACATGTCGCGCACGTGAACGAATCCGACGATGTTATCGATCGTCGCGTCGTAGACCGGAACGCGCGAGTACTGTTCGTTGATGACTAGCTTCTTCAGCTCGCCGAACGACCGGTTGCGTTCGATACCGACGATGCGGGGCCGCGGCGTCATCACTTCGCGAACCGTTTTGTCGCCGAATTCCACCACCGACTGGATCAGCTTGCGGTCTTCTTCTTCGATCAGGCCCTCTTCCTTGCCGGCCGTAATCAGCGCTTCGACTGAGTCCGAACTCGTGTTGACGGCCTCTTCTTCATGTCCGTTGCGCAACTCCGTCAGCGATTGGAAGAATTTCAAGATCGCTACGACGGGCGAGATCGCCCACTTCATCGCAAGCAGCGCTGGCAGAAACGCGATGAGCCATTTGCCGTTGGTGTGGCGGTAGAGCAATTGCGGCAGGATATGCGCGAATACCGTGCACAATGCCCAGGCCAGCACGGCCGCTTCCGCGATTGCGTACCAGAAGCGTTCGCCGCGCCCCACGCCGAGCAGCGCCAGCGCGAAGATTCCCATCAGCGCGATGAGACCGTGTTTCAAAAGCGAATAGGTCAGCGCGCCGCGCTCGATCTTCATGCCGAGGCGCGGTTCGAGGTTCTCCTTAAAGTAGTCGAGCGCGTCGTATTCGCGCGAGCGCAGCCGGAGAGATTCGAGGTACAGCAACTGCGCGACCGCCGATAGCGTCAGCAGCAGCGAGAACACGGCGAGCGTGAGAAAGAACGCTACGCTCATTTGCGAGTCCTCTCGATCAACGACGCGGGCAGGCTGAGTTGGACGCGCCACTTCTTTTCCAGCCGCCGCATCGCGCCGCGATCCGTTTCATGATCGTGGCCCAGCAAGTGCAGCACGCCGTGCAGCATCAGGATCTCAATCTCGGTTTCGATCGAGTGCCCGAAAGAAGCCGCCTGCTCCGCCGCTCGCTGATGCGAGATCGCAACTTCGCCGAGTTCGCGCACGCCGCCGATCGACGGAAACGAAAGCACATCGGTGGCGTAGTCGTGCCCGAGAAACGAAGCGTTCAGGCGCTGCAGCGCCGCGTCGTTGGTGATCAAACACGTGAACGGACGGTCGCCGGCGACCGTCGCGGTGAGTGTTCGCAGAAACTGCCGCAGTGTTTTGCGGTCCAAGCTGCCCGGCGTTTTTTCGAAGAGTAAAGTACTGCCTTCCGGCGACATAGGTTCCAATTATGCGTTGGCTGTGGGCGGGGCCGCGGGCGGCTCGGAGGCCGCTGCGTCCGCCATGGCTTCGTTGAGACGGAGAGTGAGTTGACGGGCCGAGCCGTTGTTTTCTCCGTATTTCTCGTAAGCCTTGACAATGCGCTGCACGAGATTGTGGCGCACGACATCGGATTCATCGAAATTCACAAAACTGATGCCTTCAATGCCCTTCAACACTTCAATCGCTTCGAGTAACCCGCTGCGGCGCGCGTTCGGCAGATCGATCTGCGTGGCGTCGCCGGTGACGACCGTTTTCGAATGAAAGCCCTGGCGCGTCAGCACCATCTTCATCTGCTCGGGTGTGGTGTTCTGCGCTTCGTCGAGGATGATGAAGCTGTCGTTTAACGTACGTCCGCGCATGAACGCCAGCGGGGCGACTTCGATAACGTTCCGCTCGATCAGCTTTTCCACTTTCTCCGCATCGAGCATATCGAAAAGCGCATCGTAAAGGGGGCGCAGGTAGGGATCGATCTTCTCCTGCAACGTGCCGGGAAGAAAGCCGAGCTTTTCGCCGGCTTCCACGGCGGGCCTTGTCAGGATGATGCGCGTTACGCGTTTCGCCAGCAGAGCCGAGACAGCCATGGCGACAGCGAGATAGGTCTTGCCCGTACCCGCGGGGCCGACGCCGAAAACGAGGTCGTTGCGTTCGATCGCTTCCAGATAACGGCGCTGGTTGATGGTCTTCGGCGTCAGCACTTTCTTGCCGAAGCTGCGCTGGCGTCCGCTGGCGACAAGCGCACGCAGCGTCACGTCGGTGTCCCCGCTCACGATGCGCAGATAGTTATTCATATCGGCGCTCGAAAAAGGCTGGCCCTCGCGCACCAGTTCGGCATAGTCGCTCAGGATCCGGCCGCAGCGTTCGACGTTCTTCTCGTCGCCTTCCACCTCGACGGCGCCATTGGCTAAACGCGTACGCACCTCGAGCGCCGCCTCCAGCAGACGGATATTCTCGTCACGAGTACCGTATAGGGCTTCAACGCCCTGTGGCATGGGCACGCTTAATCGCATTCGGAGGCGTGCGATGAACAGCAATACTGCATCTTAAGAAAGTATAGCAATAGGCACATAGTACGGGCGGCGTATGCGTCAATCGATTGCGGCAATGTTAACGGTTCTGCTAGTCTCCTGTCTTGGATAATTCTTTACAAAGGCGCACCTTATCGAGGATAACGTCTGCGGAGGCCTTCCATGTGAAGGGGGTCGGGGCTCCGTTCCAACCGGCCAGC
>VFZW01000332.1 GCA_016871055.1 Acidobacteriota bacterium | reverse complement strand
ACGAAAAATGAGCATTGACAAGCGGGGGCCTTCTCATGGAAGCCGCGACCGCAAGGAAGCGGACCTTCCCCAACCCCAAATGCTGACTTTCAACGGAGCGGCCATCACGGTTCCACCAAAGCGAGTCGTCGACCCCGCCGCTCCACCGCGCCGCAAATCGCCAATCGAAAAGCGCGCGACGGAGACGTGGCCCCCGATTACCCTCGATGGGCGGGCTTCCGGGCCGTGCTGTAAGCGAAACTACCGCCCGCCGAAACGCTTCTTCTTCGCGCCAAACGACCGCGTAAACGGCTTATGCGCCTTCTTCTCCGGCATCGCGATCACCTTTGCCTTCGGCGTAAACTCCCGCGCCGCCGGCGCCTCTTCCACGCCCAGATCCGGCACATCCTGCCGCTGCAATTGCAGGTTGATCGTCTTTTCGATCTGACGGATATCCGAACGCTCCTGCCGCGTCGCGAACGTCGAAGCCACGCCTCGCGCGCCCGCACGGCCGGTGCGGCCCACGCGATGGATGAAGTCTTCCGGAACCTGCGGCAGATCGTAGTTCACAACGTGCGCGATACCATCCACGTGAATGCCGCGCGCCGCCACATCGGTCGCCACCAGCACCTGGAAGTCGCCCTTCTTGAAGCCCGCCAGCGCCGCGTTGCGTTGGTTCTGCGAACGGTCGCCGTGAATGCGCTCGGCCTTGATGCCGTCGCGGCCGAGATGCTTGGCCAACCGGTCGGTGCCGTGCTTGGTCCGCGCGAACACCAGCATGCTGCCCTTTTCGTTGTTGATCAGATGCCGCAGCAACCGCGCCTTGCGGTCCTGTTCGACTTCGTACACATGCAGATCGATCTGCTCCACCGGACGCGTGATCGAACCGATCGTGACGCGCACCGGATCCTTCACGTACGAATCCACCAGATGCGCCACCGACCTCTCGATCGTCGCCGAAAACAACATCGTCTGCCGCTCGGCGGGCATCTGCTTCAGAATCGATTTCAGCGCCGGCAAAAAGCCCATATCGAGCATCCGGTCGGCTTCGTCGAGCACCAGCGTCTTCACGCTGTTCAACTTAATCAATCGGCGGTCGATGAAGTCGACCAGCCGGCCCGGCGTCGCAATCACCACATGCGCGCCGCCGCGAATCGCTTTCAGTTGGCGTTGTTCATCCATGCCGCCGACAACAACCGCGGTGCGGATCGGCGTATGCGCGGCGACCAGTTTACAGGTTTCGTTGATCTGCATCGCCAGCTCCCGCGTGGGGCTGAGGATAACCGCGTGCACCGCGGCGGGCAGCGTCTTTTGTTCCATCAGCGACTGCACCATCGGCAGCGCGAAAGCCAGCGTTTTGCCGGTCCCGGTCTGCGCCGTAGCCACGACGTCGCGGCCTTCCAAGGCCGGCGGGATCGACTTTGCCTGCACCGGCGTCGGCTTCTCAAAGCCATTCCGGGACAGATTGCTCTTCAAAACAGAGCACAATTCAAGTTGCGAGAATTCGTTCATTTCTTCTTTCAAGATTCGGTGTGGAGTCCCGGCGCGCGATTTCACGCTCTGCGCTGGCACTCTGGGGAAGTCCACGACGGTATTCCACTCGTCAAGGATAGATACGTTACTATCGTAGCATGCAATTCGCGATCACGCCCCGCGTGCGCGAGCTGTTGAAGGATCTCTTGTCGCGCTGGAAGCCCGAGCCCGAAGATCCGTACGCCAACGTCCGCCAACCGCTCAAGCGCGGGCCGTCGAACAATTCATCGGCCGTCGCGCTCGACGAGCCGCGCTAACCCAATCCTGATCGCCGCTACGGCCGGATCAGAGCGGCGAACTTAGCCCAGTCGAGCTCGCGCCACATCTGGGCGTGGCGAAAACACCCTTGATGCGGAGCCCGGAAGTCGGTCACCTTGCGCGATACCAGCGTGTCTCCATTCATCAACGCGCAGCGGCCGAAACGAACGACCGTCAACACCTGCGGCGCGCTCCGCGGAAGCGCCGGATCGAAATAGGCGGGATTCGTGTAGACCAAGTCCTTGCAATCGGGCGCCTCCCCGGCCATCAGAATTTGTCCGCCGATATTGTAGCGGCCATCTTTTTCCGGCGACTTCTTGTACTCCAGGAAACAGGTCGGCCTGGCGGCATCGGCCGCGCTCAACTTGCTCAACCGCTCGACCGCCTCCCGATGCGCCTCGACCGGGTTCCAATACCACGCGCCCGTCGCATCCCGGTTCGGGCTCGCCTCCTCCAACGCCTTGTTCCGGAGATAAACCAACTCTCTTTCCATCGGCGCGTGGCGCGTTTCGTAGCCCGAAGGCCGCGTCTGCTACAGATTGCCGTAGTTCTTCTCGAAGTAGTCTCGAAAATTCTTCTCCCAATCCGGCGACTGCACCTCGGCCAACTTCTTCTTCAGTCCCGCCAACCGGTTCTCCGCCGTTGCCTTCTGTTTCTCGAACTCCGGCAGCGCGGCGCGCAGCACCCTGCCCACCGGCGCCCGCGCCCACAGCTCTCGCCCCGGCCGCGCCACGGCCAGAATCTGATTGTCATAGATCGGCAAACCGCCGATTCTCCCGGTCACTTCCGGACGCGTATAGAACTCCAGGTCGCGCTTGTCTCCGGGCTGCTTCTCTTTGACGAGTACCCGCTGTTCGACCTGTTCCGGCAGCCGGTTGAATTGGTAATACACCGACTCGGTTTCGCCGCTCACGCTCTTGCGCCAGCCGTCGTTCGTTTGGTCATCTTCGTGATAGAACGGGAACAGGCCGCTACTAAACTGCAACGGGTATCGATTCGCCGCCGTGCCCGGAGGCAGGTCGTATAGATTGGCGGTATTTACATTTCTTGACTCGTTGACCCAAAATCCCTCGCCGGCCGAGCCCTCCGGTGTCGCCTTAAAAAGCGCGATAAGTGCATCCAACGTTGGTCCAATCTGCGCGAGTTCGGTCGCCGTCACGGCAGGCATACCTGGTGAGGGCCGTTGGTAGTTGGGGGACATTTTCCAATGTACCTTCCGCTTCCACGCGTAGCGGAACCGCGGGCTCGGCGAACTCATGAGCCCCTCCGGATTGTCGGGTCCAAACACCGGCGGCTGCGCCGGGCAGAGTATCGTGAAAAACAACACTAGGTTCCAACGTTTCATTCCTCGAATCTACCCCACTTAAAGCCTTTGCCGCCGCCCCGCGGCTAGCGGCTCTTGTGATATCGTTCGCGCAAGGGCTATGAAAATTCTCACTGTTGCAGTCGCCGCCGCTTCCGCGCTATCGGCGCAAACGACCACTGGCACGGTCACAGGAATAGTTACCGACCCGGGCGGCGCCGTCATCGCTCAGGCCGGTGTGAAGTTGGCCAACACCGGCACTGGCCTCGTGCTGACGACGACGACCAACGACAGCGGAAACTACGTCTTTCCGCTGGTTAATCCCGGTGCGTATCAGATCACGATTGGAAAGACCGGCTTCCAGCCGTTCGCCCGCACCTTCTCCATTGCCGTCACCCAGCAGGCGCGCATCGACGCGCAGTTGACGGTCGGACAAGTCTCCGAATCGGTAACCATCTCCGCGGCCGCTGTCGTGCTCGATACGGACTCGTCCAATCTCGGTCAAGTCATCTCCCAGCGTCAGGTGATCGACCTGCCCTTGAACGGCCGCAACCCGTTCGCGTTGGCCGCGCTCACACCGGGCGTGACACCGTTAGGCGGATTCGGCGCCGGCATCGCGCAGCAAAGAGGCGCCGCCCAGGCCGCCGGCGCTAACAACTTTCTCGCCAACGGTGGCATGACCGGAGCGAACGAGATCCTGCTCGACGGCATTCCAATCACGGTCTGTTGCCAGGGGCAGCCCGCGCTGATTCCGACCATCGACACGACCGAAGAGTTCAAGGTGCAGACCAACATGTCGCCGGCCGAATTCGGACGCACCTCCGGCGGCATCCTCAACATTGTCACCAAGAGCGGCACCAACCGCTTCCGCGGCACCGCCTATGAGTTCTTCCGCAACGAGAAGATTGACGCGGCGAACTTCTTCGTCAATCGCGCCGGAACCAACCCCATTCCCGGCCGCGCCGACCGCCGCACGCCGCTTCGCTATAACCAATTCGGCGGTGCGCTTGGCGGTCCCGTGCTGCTGCCGAAGTTCTACAACGGCAAGGACAAGACATTCTTCTTCTTCAACTACGAACAGGTGTTTCTGCGCCGCAGCTTGTTCCGTACCTTCTCTGTCCCAACCATGGCAATGCGCACGGGCAACATGAGCGAGGCCCCGGCTGAGATCTTCGATCCGCTCTCGCTCGCTCCCAACCCCGCGCAAGCGGGCCGTTTCCTGCGTACCCCATTTGCCGGGAAACAGATCCCCGCCAACCGGCAAGCGGGCCTTCCGCAGAACATCCTGAAGCTATACCCGGCGCCGCAACGCACGGGCATCGTGAACAACCTCGACTCGGTGGCCAGTTCTCGCGATGACGACCGCCAGGTCTCCCTCCGAATGGACCACAACTTCTCCGAGCGCAATCGCCTCTTCGGCAGGTATAGCCGGTTGTGGAACGATCACTACGAGCCGAACTACTGGAACAGCGTTTCAAGCCCCAACGGGTTTAATCAGTTCATCAAATCGCACACCGCCGTGCTGGATCACGTCTACACCTTCCGTCCGACGCTGGTCCTGAATTCTCGCTACGGCTTTGCGCGGCAGCGCAACTTCCGCGATCCGTATTCCCTCGGCACGGATCTGGCCGGGCTCGGCTTCTCCTCTCTGTACGCCGGCCAGGTGCAGGAGCGCTTCCTGCCGGTGATCGGCGTCAACGGTTTCGATGGAAACAACGAATCGGGCAATCAACGGTTCACCCGCTATTCGCACAACGTCGCTACCTCGCTGAGTTGGATCCGTTCGCGGCATAGTCTGAAGTTCGGTTGGGACGGGCGTGTGTTCCTCGATCACAATGCCAGTCTCGGCAATCCCGGCGGCAACTTCTCCTTCGGAACCACGTTTACTTCCGGTCCGGACCCGATCGCCGCGGTTCCCGGCGGACAGGCGCCCTTTCTCGGGCTCTCTTCTTTCTTGCTCGGTATCCCGACCGGTGGTCTGTTGACGTTCTCCGACGCGACGTCCCAGCAGGGCTACTATCATGCGTTCTACGCGCAGGACGATTGGAAGGTCACCTCCAAGCTCACACTGAACATCGGACTCCGCTGGGAGATGGAAACCGGGCCGTCCGAACGATTCAACCGCCTGGCGACGGTCGAGCCCGATATCGAGTCCCCGCTTGCACGGCCGACGGGCCTGCCGCTTCGCGGCGGCTTGCAGTTCCGCGGTGTCGGCGGAGCCTCCCGGCAGCGCTACAAGACGGACGCCAATAACTTCGGCCCGCGGTTCGGTCTGGCTTACTCGATGACCCCGAAAACGGTAATCCGCGGCGGCTTCGGCGTATTCTTCACACCCGGTCTGGTCCGGCTCTTCAACGGCGGCAATCCCGGCTTCACGGTGACCACGCCTTTCGTCGCTACCATCGATTCGGTAACCCCGATCGGCAGCCTCGTCAATCCGTTCCCGTCCGGCCTGCAGCCCCTCACCGGTTCGGCGCAAGGCGCCGCCACGCTGGTCGGCACTGGCGTCGGCGCGCTTCAGTTCGATACGCCGCTGCCGTACTCGATGCAGTGGAACTTCGGTATCCAGCGGGAGCTTCCTGGGTTGGTGGGCGTGAATGTGACTTATGCCGGTAACAAGGGCGTTCTGCTTCCGGTGAATGTTTCGCGCAACGCGCTCAATCCGGTTCACTTCGGCGCACCGGGCGACTCCTCTCGCGTCGCGGCGCTGAATGCGACTGTGAACAATCCGTTTTTTGGCGTGATTCCCTCCGGCCCGCTTGCGGCCCGCGTCGTCCAGCAGAATCAGCTGCTGCGCGCCTACCCTCACTTCACGGGATTTAGCAACAACTTCGTCGGGGCGGGGAACTCGTCCTACCATGCGTTGCAGGTGAGCGTGCAGAAGAGGATGTCCCACGGGTTGCTGGCCACTTTGAGCTACACGTTCTCAAAGAACTTGGGCGATGTGAACATGCTAACCACGTCGTTCTTTGATGCCGGTCAGAATCCGGGGTATCAAAACGAGTTCAATCGCGCCGCCGACCGGTCCGTGCTCGGTTCGGATTTTCCTCACCGCCTGGTGCTGAGCGGAGTCTACGATCTTCCCTTCGGCAAGGGTGGAGCGCGAATGACCAAGCTTCTGATCGGAGGTTGGCAGGTGAACGGCATCTCGACCTTCCAGTCCGGGCAGCCGTTGGTGTTCGGCGTCTCCGGCACGCCCCCATACGCGGGCGGCCGCGCGAGCTTCACCGGTGCGGCGGTCCAGACCTCCGGCGGAGTTAGCGGCCGGCTGGGCGGGGTCTCCGGCGGTTCAGGATACCTGAATGCCGCCGCGTTCCGGTTGCCGGTGTCGTTCGAATTTGGAAATACGCCAAGACTGGATTCGAGAAACCGCGGACCCCAAACGGTGAACTTTGATTTTTCTCTAATCAAGAATTTCTCGATCAGCGAGACCCTTCGGTTACAACTCCGAGGCGAGGCCTTCAACGTGACAAACACGCCGGTCTTCGGCTTGCCCAATACGACCGTCGGCAACCCCGGCTTCGGCGTGATCGGCGGTCAAGCCAATCAGCCGCGGAACATGCAGATCGGGCTCAAGTTGATTTTCTGATCGGATCTCCCACCGTCTTCGCTCAATTGCCGGTGAACTGCGTCAGCAGGAACGAAACCGCTGGGCCCGCCTGAATTTCGTGCAGCACGTTCGGCTCAAGCGTCACCAATACCCCAGGCTCCAGGACGACCGCCTCGCGCTCTTCGCCGCAATAAAGGGTTCCGCGTCCCGCGATGCCTTGAATCGTAATGGGGACGGGAGCGGTGTGCTTGGACAACACGGCTCCATTCCGGAGCGTGATTTGGATCAGCCTCCGTCGCGGCCCGTCAAAGAGCAAGTCCACCTGCCGGTCCTTGCCATCCTGGATCTTGGTTTGAAGCGGCAACCGATTCACTCGGACGGCCTGCGGAGGCTCGCCCAGCGCGAAGGATGCCGCAAGTGCGGCGGCCAAAGTGATTCGAGAGAAGTACGTCATACGGCCCGAGTGGGCTCCTTGGGTAAGATTGAAACCGCGGAAGTCGATCGCCGTCCCGAGAGACACACTGACGCTCACCGCTCAATTCGAGTGTACGTCCTGGCTCAGCGTGAAACGGAGTTGAAGTGTTGAGAAGAGGGGAAGATTCCGCCCTACGGGCGGGGATTTTCAAGACATGGGGGTCTCCCGATCCGATGTCGTTTCTTTGAGGAACGCAGAAGCTCCCGCGCTCTTTTCATCATCTCGATGAGCCCGCCGGACCATCCCTCAGCATGGTTCGAGTCCCCGCAGTGCAGCCTCCGTTTCGCCCGGCAGAACTATTCTAGCGCCACCACCCGAGCGGCTAACTTCCGAGTGGCGCGTCATGCAGGAGCCATACCTAAGGTGCGTGTTTGGACATTGCTAGACACTGGGCGACTGATTGTTACCTAAACGTGGATTGCTGACTCGGGAACCGTAGTCCAGGAATTCCTTACAATCGATACATGGACTTGAGGGACCTTGCTTGGCGTCAATTGGCTGACTACGACCGGCGGGAGCCTGGCAGCCTCTTTGCTGGCAACGCGCTTTCGATGACCGTCGATGAGTAC
>VFZW01000331.1 GCA_016871055.1 Acidobacteriota bacterium | reverse complement strand
TGCTGATCGTGTACGCCACGCCTACCATCGAGGTGCTGAACCGTTTTGTCAGCTGCGATTGCATGGAATGGTAAATGGAATGGCCGATCGGCATGCCCCCGGCGCCTAGGCCGGTAAACTGCGGGAACGGCCGCAGCAGTTGGCCGCGCTGCACCGTGGGCTGGGCCAGCGTGCCGGCCTGCACCACGCTGGCGAACGGATTGGGCACCAATTCCAGCAGCGCCGGGCCGAGGCTGAGATTTGAATCCAGCAGTTGATTCAGTTGGCTGCCGTACTGGGCGGGCAGTCCCGTCCCTTTGCTCCCCGCGTATGCGATTTCGAACACCGTGTTGCTCCAGAGTTCCCGCTGGATACCGAAATTCCACTGCTGCATGTTGCCGGTACGGAAATTGCGCAAGTTGACGGCGGCGCTGGTGCCAACCAGCGTATCAAGCCCCTGCGAGCTTCCAGGCGGATTGAGAATGCCTTTTGGGAACGGATTGCTGAGCGTATCAAACGGCGTCAGCCCGCCATCGATGGTCGCGGCCATGCTGGTGTTGACGGACCAGGCGGGCGCGTTCACCTGGCCGGTCACTTCCGTGATCGCCGCCGGGAGCCAGAACATCCCGTAGCCCCCGCGAACCACCATGCGCGAGAACAACTGGTAAGCAAACCCGACGCGCGGCGCCCATTGCCGCGGGTAGAGGTCGAACGGGGCGCGGGTATTGGAATCCGTGAACCGGAACCCGCCCTTCAATGGAAGTCCCACCCGCTGGCTGATCGGAAGCGGTGCATCGGGATCCAGCCACATCTTGCGGTTGTACCGTTCGGTGATGGGGAATTCGAGGCTGTATTCCAAGCCCAGGTTTAGCGTCAGCTTGCGGGTGGCTTTCCAGTCGTCCTGAAAGAAGAACGCGGCGTAAGTGCGTTGGTTGGCCAGACGGTCGCTCTTGTTCACCGTCGCGCCGGAAGGATAGCCGAGCATGAACGAAGCCATGGCGACGCCGCTGTTGTTGTCGAGCCGCAGCGGATTGACGGCGCTCATCTGCGGGTTGAAGCTGAAAGACGGGGTGAGGGCATTGCTCTGGATGTCGTTCACCTGCTGGATGCGATGATTGCCGCCGAACTTGAACGTATGTGTGCCGTGCACCCAGGTCATCGACGCGCGCTGGCTCCAACTGTTGAGGGTGCGCAGGATCAGTCCGGATGAACTGTCCCCCCCGATGGCGCCGATACCGCTCACATTGATGGCTGGGAATCCCTTTAACTGAACCTCATCGGCGAGCGCCCTGGGGAATCCGAGAGTGGTCAGATCGAATCCCTCCGCATACGGGATGCGGGTGCCGTTGAACCGCGCGAAGCCGGAGTGGAACTCCCCGATCAGGCCGGGGCTGAAAACGGCGCTGGCCGACAGAGTGGCGTGGTGGATCCGAGACGGTCTGGGCGCGGTCAGGTTGATCTTGTAGCGGTACGGGTCAAGGTTGAAGATGTTGATGTCCGTGATGGCGTATGTTCCAAAAAACTTCCAGCGGGTGCTCAGATTGTGATCGAGTTTGCCTACCACCATGTCTTCCCTGGTTCCGTCGCCGCCCAACGTCGAGAAGTTATTGACGTTGGTGTGCTGCTGGCCTTGCGCGCTGGGAAGCGGCCAGACCTGGCTCAAATTCGCGGCCACCGGGTTGATCCGGGCTTGCGGGATGACGTTGCGGGCGAACAGGTTCCGGGTATAGCTGCCATCCGGCAGGCGGCGCGTCGTCAACGGATCGGCTATCAGCACCATATTGCCGGCGGTATTGAACGTTCGCGAAAAATCGCCCGCGCGCTCCAAGGCCGTGGGTACCGTGGTAATCGAGGGTGAGCCCGACCGCGTGCGATAGCCCTCATAGTTCACGAAGAAGAACGTCTTGTCCTTCCGTATCGGCCCGCCCGCCGAAGCGCCGAACTGGTTGTAGGAGAGGGCCGCTCTTTTGTTGCCCGCGCGATTCTGGAAGAAGTTGTTCGCATCGAGCGATTTGTTGCGCAGGAACTCGTAGAACGAGCCGTGCAATTGGTTGGTGCCGGACTTGATGCTGAAGTTGACCACCCCGCCGGCGCTGCGGCCGAACTCGGCCGAAAACTTGTTGGTCTGAATGCGGAACTCCTGCGTGGCGTCCACCGGAGGGATGAAGCTGGGGGCGTTCATAGCCCCGTAGTCGAGCGGCAGGCCCTCCACGAGCACGGTGTTCGCGTTGGCCAGTCCTCCGTTCACCGAGAAGTTGCCCCAATTACTGTAGCTGCCCGGCGCTTTGCCGCCAAACCCGCCCTGGAGCCTGACTCCCGGGGCCAGCCCAACGAAGGCAATGGGATTGCGTCCGCTCAGCGGCAGTTGGGTAACCTGGCGATTCTCGACCACGGTGCCGATGGTGCTGGTCGCGGAGTCCAGGATCACCGCCGAATCCTTCACGGTAACGCTTTCCTGCACGCTGCCTACCTCGGCGATGAAATCCAACCGCGCCACCTGATCGACCGCCAGAACGATGGGCCCGCGGTTGACTTGCTTGAATCCCGTCGCCTCGGCGGTGAAGCGGTAGCGGCCCGGAAGCAGCGAAGTGATGATGTAGTTGCCGCGCTCGTTGGTCAGGGTGTCGCGAACAACGCCGGTATCGAGGTTGGTGGCCATTACTTTGGCGCTGGGCACGACGGACCCGCTGGGATCGGTTACGGTTCCGGTGAGTTCCGCCGTCTGGCAGAAGGCGGCGCTGGCAAAAATTGCCAGGATCGCAAACACACACAAAGCTTTCATTGCCGTACTCCTACTCGCGGCACACTGTCGGCGGCCGCGGATGTGCAACATCCAATGCTTCGTAGCGCGTGAACTTGGGGAAGTCCTCCGGGGAGCGGAACTCGCGGATCGCGCCGCCAGAGACTTCTCCCGTCGCCGCCACCTTCGAAAAGTATGCATACGACCCCCCCCCCCCCCCCCCCGCTTGTCAAGCACTGTCTCCGACATCTTGTTGTCGCGGTTCGAGAATCCGAATCTCGATCCGCTGTCGGCCAATTTCGGCCGCGTGACCAACAACACTTCGAGCACGATGCGCTTCCTGCTGTTCCAGGCGCGCGTGAAATTCTGATACAAAACTAAGGATGCACTCGATTCGCTGGCTGGCGCTTGCGCCGATCGTTTTTGCCGTGCCCGTGCCGTTCGACGCTTCGGGCGTTACGCCGGGGCCGGTGGCCGTCGCGCGCGTGGGCGACACGGCCGTCGTGCGATGGAAGGACGAGGCGAACCGCGATTGGGAAGCGGCGTTCAACCTGGAGCCGGCCCGGCCGTTGATTGCGGGGATTCGAATGGTGGGTCGCACCGTGATCGAAAACGCGAGCCCGGTGTATCGCAGTCAGACGGGCAAGCGGCGCGGCGGGTTCGACGAATTTTTCGATTTTCCGCCGAGTCATCCGGACGGCACGCGATCGGCCGAGGGCGTGCTGGCGTTGAGCGGCGCGCGGGCGGCGACAATCGGCGACCGCGTCGAGATGACGTTCGATGGATTTCGCATGGGCATTTTTTCGGGCAGCGTGAGGTTCGTTTTTTATCCGGGGAGCCGTTTGATCGAACAGGCCGCCGTGGCGTCGACCAACGAGCCGGACACGGCGTATTTCTACGACGCCGGTTTGCGCATGGCGGTCCCGCGCGATGCGCGCGTGGGCGGCAACATGGAATCCGAAATCGGTTACTACGATACGGCGGGCTCGTATCGAACGGCGGAATCGAACGTGTCGGAGCGAAGGCCGTTGGCGGTGCGGTATCGGACAGCGGCGGCGCGCGCGCAGGGCGGGGCGATCGCCGTGTTTCCGTCGCCGCACAAATATTTCATGCCGCGCGATTTCACGACGAACATGGGCTATGTGTGGCAGACGGCATGGCGCGGGAACATCACGATCGGTGTGCGGCAACTGCCCGACGACAACTGGCGCTTTTACCCGTGGATGAACGCTCCGCCGGGAACAGCGCAGCGGATGCATGTGTTCTATCTGCTGAGCGGCGGCGCGGTGCGGCCGCTGCTGGACGAGGTCACGGGATTCACCAATCGCGACGCTTTTCCGAAGCTGGATGGCTACGTGACGGTGGCGCATCACTGGCACTTCGCGTACACGGTGCAGGCGATGGAGAAGCCGGATAACTGGGTGCCGCCATTCAAGCCTGTGTTGCAAGACATGGGTGTCGACGCGGCGATGATCGCGGATTTTCACGGCGATGGGCATCCGCAGGATCAGACCGAGTTGCGATTGAAGGAACTGAAGGCGTACTACGAATACTGCCGCAAGCAGAGCGATGGGAAATTTTTGTTGATGCCGTCGGAGGAAGCCAACGTGCATTACGGCGGGCACTGGGCGGTAGCGTTTCCAAAGCCGGTGTATTGGATCATGGCGCCGTTGGGAACGCCGTCGTCGAAGCAAGAACGGCCTGGGTACGGGACGGTCTACACGATCGGCGGCGCG
The DNA here is from genome assembly GCA_016871055.1 of Acidobacteriota bacterium. GTDB lineage: Bacteria > Acidobacteriota > Terriglobia > Bryobacterales > Bryobacteraceae. The sequence continues at coordinate 3,215 of VFZW01000331.1, read as the reverse complement.
AAGGCGCTGCTTGAAATGATTCGCGCGGAGAAGGGCTACGCGTATCAGACCCATCCGCGAACGAAGGGATCGAAAGGGTATCCGGACAAGATCCGCGGCGAGGAGCACTTTCTCGACGCGACGTACGCGGGCGCGGGGTGGAAGCAAATGCCGGCGGATATGTCGTCGCCGCGGATGGGCGAGCGCTCGTTGAAGTTGCTCGACGATATGAATAATTGGGGGTTGCGGAAGCGGCTGCTGGCCGAGGTCGACGTATTTCAAGTCGACAGCACGCACGAGTTGTACGCGCATATGAACATCAACTACGTTAAGGCGAAGTCGCTGCCTACGTTTGCGAATTACGGCGAGATCATGCGGACGATGGAGCGCGGAGAGTTTTTCGTATCGACGGGCGAGGTGCTGATGCCGGAACACGCGATCGTGGAGACGGGCGTGGGCCGGCTTCGCGCGACGGCGCACGTGCGGCACACGTTTCCGCTGCGATTTGCCGAACTCGTTTGGGGCGATGGGACCCAGACGCATCGCAAGGAGATTTCGCTGGAGACGACGCGGCCCTTGGGGGCGCTGCCGTCGTTGACTATCGAGACGGAGGCGCCGGGGTGGCGATGGGCGCGGCTGGCGGTGTGGGACGTGGCGGGCAATGGCGCGTTCGCGAATCCGGTTTGGAAGTAGGCGGCTCGGAGATTCGGACTTTCTCTTTTGACGATTCCGATGCGTGCGGCGCGGTGTAAGCATCGAATGGTTTGGCGGCGCCGGACTTTGCTTAGATGCCGTTCGTCGTGGCGGAGCGCGATGGGGCGATTATTGCGTGCGGCGGATTTTCCGTCCCCGGTCGCGGCCCGCGCCCGCCCCGGCCCACTCCCCACCCGACGCGGCCCCGCTCCCTCGGATTTTTCCTAACCCTCTCATACTAATGTTTTGTTTCAAACATCCGATATATCGAGTGTGTCAACTCTTCTCCTCCTCACCATACTCACCACCTGCCCCGCCACTCTCGCCGAACGCGACTCCTTCACCGTCTGCTACGACACTCAAAACCAGCGCGCCCTCTGGACTTCCCATACACCCGCCCCATCAAACACGCCAACCGAAAGAAAACATTGGCGCAAAGACTAAGAGCTGAACTCCCTGCCAAACTCAGCCTTCACCAACACCGGCTTCGACCGCGGCCATCTCACCCCAGTCGCCGACGTACCCGCATCCGAAGACGCATACCTTACCAGCAATGTCGTCGTACAGAACCGAAAACTCAACCGAGGCGAATGGTGCAAGCTCGAAAACCAAATCCGCAATCAGCGCGCCGCCCGCGTCATCACCGGCGCCGTGTACAACAACTGCGGCAACGAAAGGATCGAAGCGCCCTGCTACATCTACAAGATCGCCTACCTCCCGGACGGTCAAATGCTCCTCCACTTCCCTGAAAACGCTCCGCCCCGCCAGTAACCCAAGCCAAATCAACACTTTCCAGCCGTCGCCCCAAAAACTGACCGTCCGCGAAATTCCATTCACAAAAATTCGAAATTTATATTTAGTTTATTTCCAACAACTTGCAAATACTAACCAGATAAAAGCTTGGAAACGCCATGCTATTATAGAATCGACATAGGTAGGCCGTCGCCAGCTTTCCCTGTCACACCACCGTGCGAACGGGTCCGTACACGGCGGTTCGGCGGGTTGAGCTATTGAACAGGCTGAAATTTGGGAAGACCGAGCGACTCAAAGAATGAATTGGGCAGCGCGAAGCTGAGGGCTGGCGAATTGGCCAGCCGCCAAGGTCCGTGAGAGCTGCCAGCGGTTTGCGCGACAAGACTGCCGTCAACACCCCGCTGCCGGAGTTCGGCGAATCGCCTTCGTCCGGTCTTCCATTGTTTCCACACCACCGACCGAAGCCGGCGGCGCGTCCATTCCCCGAGACTCCGCAGCACACTGGGCGTTTGGCAGTATCCGAAGTAGCCGAGCCAGCCCCGAAGATACCGGGACAATTCCTCGACCATCCGTTCGATGCCAATCCCCCGCGTCCGGCGCGTAATCTCCCGCACCCGCTCCTTGAACCGGTCCACCGCTTTCGGCGCTATGCGTCGTTTTGGTACGCCTGTTTTCGTAAAGCTGAAGCCAAGAAATTTCCGCTCCCATGGCCGCGCGACCGCGCTCTTGGATTGGTTCACCGTGAGCCTGAGTTTGGCGGACAGCCATGCCGTTACGCTGGTCATGACCCGTTGTCCGGCGCGTCGGCTGGCGACGTAGATACTGCAGTCGTCGGCGTAGCGCACGAACCGGAGTCCACGCTTCTCTAACTCCCGGTCCAGTTCGTCGAGCACGATGTTGCTCAACAAGGGCGACAGCGGTCCGCCTTGCGGCGTCCCTTCGTCGACCGGTTGGACTAACCCGTCCTCCATCACACCGGCCCGTAGGAACGCCCGGATCAAGCGTAACAGTCGCTTGTCTTCGATCCGTTCCGCCAGTTTTGCCATCAGTCTGTCGTGGCTAACTCGGTCGAAGAATTTCTCCAGATCCATGTCCACCACCCAGCGGCGGCCTTCGGCGATGTACCGCTGTGCCTGCTCGACCGCCTGATGCGCCGATCGCCCGGGCCGAAACCCGTAGCTGTGATCGGAAAACGTCCGGTCCCAACTGCGTTGCAGAACCTGCATCACCGCTTGCTGGATGAATCGATCCAGCACGGTCGGGATGCCAAGCTTTCGCACCCCTCCATCCGGCTTCGGGATTTCCACCCGTTTGACCGGTTGCGGTTTATAGGTTCCGCGCAACAACTGTTCGCGGATCGTTAGCCATTGCTGTTTCAGGAAGCCTGGTAACTGCTGGACGGTCATGCCGTCCATACCGGCGCTTCCCCGGTTCGCCTTGACTCGCGCCAAGGCGTGCAGACAGTTTTCCCGTCCGCAAACTTCCTCCATCCAACAACTGCCAAATGCCGGACTTTCGGCGATGCGCTTCGCCACACGCGTTTCGGTCCCTTCACCGAGGCCCTTCGGGGCTTCACCCCTATACTCCTCGGCGAAGGCCAGTACCATTTGCTGGCCGCTTCCGGCGTTGCCGCCGTCGGCGCACTGGTTATTCTGCCGCTTTCCGCTCATGAGTCGCGCCGCTTACTCGCCGCTCCCTTCAACCCCTTGCGGGGACCGTTCGGGCCTTCGCCGCCTGCGCGGCTACTACGCCCTCTGCTGACTTCTGCCACCTGATCGGCGTGGATCGCT
>VFZW01000330.1 GCA_016871055.1 Acidobacteriota bacterium | reverse complement strand
GACGCCTTTCGCCGCCAACAGGAGAATCCGGCAGCGTAGCGCCACACGCTGGGGGGAGCTTCCGTTCCGGAGCAAGGCTTCGAGTTGCTCCCGTTGGCTCGCTTCTACCGCCAAGGGAGCTGCTGGGGTGAACATGACCCCGTATGAGGCAACTCTGCCTATATGTACATAGTTATATGAGACAGGACACTAGCGCTGTACACGGCAAGCAGCCGCTTGAAAATCGGCAGGCTGCTATAGCCGATTGCCCGTAAAGTTTGAAACAGGAGCGCCGGCCGGTACTCGACGAGAAACGCGCAGGCGTCCGGGCCATCGAGCGCCTGCTGCTGTACCTCGCTCGCAGCGCGTCGAAGATGGCACGTAAGCTGGTGCGCCAACCCGACGTTTTCGCCACAACGGTCGGCGAGTTGAACGGATGCGGGTGTAACGTGCCACTCTTCCGTGTTGAGGCGGTCTTCCAAGTCGCGCCAGAGATCGAGTTGGTTCCAAGTCCAACCCAACGCCGGAAGCCGCGTTGCATCGGTACCGTGTTGGTGGTCCATGAGTTGAAACTTGACCTCCACCTCCAATCGGGCGAAGTCCTGCATCGCATGACCGCTTGCCTGAAACATAGGAAAGTCGATTAATAACAGATGGTCCGGGTATTTCTCCCAAATCAATGCGTTGTGAGAATTCAGATCGCCATGGGACGGTAGACTGCAGAAAAAAATATACTAACGGACCATTTTCGATTTGGCCCGGCGCTTCCAGTCTTACATGCCGAGGCAGGACGACATGAAACGGCAACTGAGAATTGAGTGGACGGAACAAAGGGCTGATTCCGAACTGCACTTCGTCATCGCGATTTCGTGCGACCACGGCGGGTGGAACTTCAGCGAGAAAAGTCCGATGGATGCGCGCTGGTTCCCGGCAAGTGTCTGTCCCCGCTTGACGGCGCTCGCGGAGTTCGGAATGGAAGTGGCGCTTTGCGGATCTCTCACGAGGAAGAATGACTTCTGCGTGGAGCAGACCTCGGCGAGCCAGTACGTGCTTCGCCGGCGAATGGATCCTCTCGGCACTGACTTCGAGATTCCACCGGTCAAGCGCCTCGCAATGATCCGCTTTCGAAAGTTCGAGTGGATTGAGTCGCTGGCGTTGGCGGCGTAAGCGTCCTCTCGACGCTCAGCACCAATTGTTTTCGGAAAGGCGTACGAATGAAACCGGCTACGAATGCTGAAGGAATCGGTCCGAAGACCTTCGGGGCCGCGATCTCAATAGTGGTCGTCCAAACGTCCATGCTACCGGGAGAGCCAGAGCTGGACGCGATCACGATCACTTTCGTCCTAACGCTCACTGCTTTGATTTGGGCGGTATCGACGAATAGCCACAACGATCCAAATAGACCGGTCTAGCAACATTCCGGTTCAACCAAGACTGATTGAACGGCCAACGGCCGAACCCAAGAAATGAGGAATTGCCATGAACACCCAATCCTTCACGAACGATCCGACCGGCACGAGCCCGCACATCTCCGGCGAATTATTCAACTATCAGTCCGATTACTTCCCTGGCGGCGAAGCTGGAGAAGCGAACGCCGGCCATTCTCCGGAATTCTGCGCGGCGAAGTACGATGGACCATCTGCCGATTGGCGCTGGGCGGAGTCGCGCGACTACGAATTTCTCTGCGCCGCCGACGGGTTCGGAGGTGCGAAGATCGAACCTGGCGATTACAGTGTGGGCGGCCAGTCCTGCTGGGACCATGCAGGTGAGAGCGGATGTCCCGTATCGCGGACCGGAGCCGAAGGCAAGATCGCGGACTCCTCGCCTGGCGCCGGAGAACCAGAACCCGGCATCGGTGGTAGCACAGGGACCGACGATGAAAATCGAATCAGGGGCTCCGGTGCCGGGGGCCGATTCGACGCGAATGCGCGATTTGATTGCACCAAAGCCAGGCGTGACGATTGCATGCGTCCAGCGTCGTAGAGCCGCGGCCGTCCCAAAACGAAGCGCGAGGCCCGTTCCACGGGCCTCTCTTGATTGCGGGCACGGGGCCATGGGTGGATCGTAACCGCCCAGTTTCGTCAAACCGTCAGCGCACCTCGTCAAGAGACGCCTGGATGTAGGGCTCTTTTTCGGCTTCGATTTCGTCGCCTTTTTCGACGCCGAGGGCTTGGTTGACGATCTCCTGGCGGAGGCGGTAGCGGATCCATTCGGCGCTCGCGAACCACTCGCTGATGGAGGGTTGGACGCGGTTCTGGCTTAGGTATGCCTTGAACTTGTCGAGGGCGTCGGCGGGAAGGTCGAACTTGGGCCTGACGATTGGCTTGGCGGCGCGAAGGTACTCTGTCGAGAAGACTGTGTATGCTCCGGCGGCGTCGAGGAATTGCTCGAGGCGGCGGACTTGGAGTTGGCGCGGGGGCTTGTCGGGTTCGATGCCGCCGCCGCCGCGAACATTTCTGCCGCTATCGGTTTGAAACGTTTGTGTGGGCTTCTGGGTCGATTGTTCCAACTGCATGCCTTCGAGCGGTTTCTGGATACTGCGGCCGCTGGGGGTGTAGTAGAAGGCCGTCGTCAACGCGAGAGCCGTGTTTTCGCGGAGCGGCAACACGTTTTGCACGAGACCCTTTCCAAACGTTGCGTCACCGACGATAACGGCGCGGTCGTGGTCTTGCAGCGCTCCCGATAAGATCTCCGCGGCGCTGGCCGTTTTGCCATTGACGACTATGGCGAGCTTGAATGTGTAGGGCTTGGAGCTGGACGGGACCTTTTCTTCGCCGTTCACCTTTCTTCCTCGAGCGGAGAGTATGACCTGGCCGGGCTTTAGGAACAGCGCGGCGGCGTCGAGCGCGGAGGCGACCGCGCCGCCGGGATTGTTGCGGAGATCAATGACGAGACCCTTGAGTTTCGCTCCGCCGAGTTTTTCGATGGCGGCCTCGATGTCGCGGGCGGTAGATTCGTCGAAGGATGCGACGCGCAAGTAACCGATGCCGGGCTCGAGGTGGAAGGCGCGTTCGACCGAGGGCGCTTGCATCTCCTGAGGCACGAGCGTGAACATCAGCGGCCGCACGTTGCCGGGCTTGCGCACATGGACGACAGCCGCATTCTGGCGCGATTCGGAGAGAACCTGGATCAGTTGCTCGGGCATGAGGCCGCCGAGCGCGATGTTGTTGATGGCGACGATTTCATCTCCGGCGCTGATGCCGGAACGCTGCATGGGCGTGCCTTCGAGCGTCTGCAAAACGATGACGCGTCCGGGGAGAATACTCACGACCGATCCGAAGCCTTTGCTTTCGCTGCGCTGCATGCGCTTGAGTTGATCGAACTGTTCGGGGTCGAGGAACGACGAGTGCGGATCGAGGCGGCGCAACATGCCGGGGATGATGCCGCCGTAGAAGGATTGCTCGCTCGACGGGGCATCGGCGGCGTGTTCGCGGACGACGGAGAGCACGTCGAAGATTTTCTTGACCGCGTCGTCGAGAGCCTGCTCCTGAGCCGAAACGGTCAGCGCGAAGATGAGAGCGAGTTTCTTCACATTTTACTTGGAGTAGCGCGTGGCGTTGCGGGTTTCATGGCGCTGGAGGGCGAGATCGATCAGCTTGTCCAAGAGTTGCGCATAGGGGATGCCGGAGTGTTCCCACATCTTCGGAAACATGCTGATGGAGGTGAAGCCGGGGATGGTGTTGACTTCGTTGATGAAGATTCGGCCGGTTGCGCCGTCCATGAGGAAGTCGACGCGGCTCATGCCTTCGACCTCGCAGGCCTTGCAGGCGGCGACGGCGAGGCGGCGCATTTCTTGCGTTTGCTCTTCTGTCAATTTCGCGGGGAGTTCAATGACGGCTTTGTCGAGGAGGTATTTGTCCTCGTAGTCGTAGAATTCGCGCGAAGGCAGAATTTCGCAGGGGATGGAGGCTTCGATCGTTTCGTTGCCGAGGACGGAGCATTCGAATTCGCGGCCGATTACCGCCTTTTCGACGATGATCTTGCGATCGTACTGCGCGGCGGCGTTGAGGGCGGCTTCGAGGGAGGCGCGGTCCTTGGCTTTGGCGACGCCGACGCTGGAGCCGAGATTGGCAGGTTTGACGAAGACGGGATAGCCGAATTGCGATTCGATGGCGGCGGCGTCGAGGGCGCCTCGGAACTGCACGATGAAGTCGACGACGGGCAGCGAGTGGGCGCGGCAGACGCGCTTCATCACCTCTTTATCCATGGCGAGCGCGCTGGAGAGAACGCCGGGGCCGACGTATGGGAGATCGGCGAGTTCGAGGAGGCCTTGCATGGTGCCGTCTTCGCCAAAGGTGCCGTGGAGGGCGGGGAAGACGACGTCGATGCCGGGGTTGGCGTTGGGCGCGGGCAACAGCGGCGCGGGCTGCCAAGCGCCTTCCTTGCTGATGAAGATTTCGCGGACGTTGTACTTTTCGGGATCGAGTGCGGCGATGATCGATTTCGCGGAGCGGATGGAAATTTCGTGTTCGCCGGAGCGTCCTCCATAAAGGACGGCGATTGTTTTTTTCATAGAATTCGTTTGCCGAGAGCGGACATCATCAGTTCGACAGCGAGGTCGGCGGTTCGGTTTGCAACGTCGAGGACGGGGTTTACTTCGACGACTTCAAGGGAGACGAGTTTGGCGGCGTCGTTCAAGATTTCCATGGCGAGGTGGGCTTCGCGATAGGTGATGCCGCCGCGGACGGGGGTGCCGACGCCGGGCGCTTCATCGGGGTCGACGGAGTCCATGTCGAAGGAGAGATGGATGCCGGCGGTGCCGGCGCTGGCGATTTCGATGGCCTCCTGCATGACGCGGGGGAGGCCGCGTTCGTCGATGTCGCGCATGGTGAAGGCGCGGACGCCGGAGCGTTTGACGTGCGGGGCTTCGAGGATGTCGACGTCGCGGATGCCGATGAGGGCGACGTTGTGGGGATCGATTTTGGGCGCGTAGTCGAAGATGTGGGTGAGGGCGCGCGGGCCTTTGCCTATCAAGCAGGCGAGGGGCATGCCGTGGACGTTGCCGCTGGGACTGGTTTGCGGCGTGTTCATGTCGGCGTGGGCGTCGACCCAGAGGACGCCGATCTTTTCGTTGCGCTTGTGATAGTGGTGCGCGATGCCGGAGATGGAACCGGCGGCGAGGGAGTGATCGCCGCCGAGGATGAGTGGGATCTTGCCTCGGGCGGCGGCGCGCTCGACTTTTTCGGCGAGGCGGGTGCAGGTTTCGGCGATTTGCTTGAGGTAGCGGGCGGCTTTCGAACCTTTTGGCGAGGCTTCGGCTTGTTCGACGGCGACGTTGCCGAGGTCTTCGACTTTGTAACCCAGTGCTGCGATGCGGCTGTGGATGTTGGCGACTCTGAGGGCCGATGGGCCCATGTCGACGCCTCGGCGGCCCGCGCCGAGGTCCATGGGGGCGCCGATGATGGCGATGGTGTTAGCGCGCATGTTCGGTGTGTTGGGTTGGGGAGGGTGCGCTCCGTTGAAAGTCAGGGGTATCGGTTGGGGAAGGTCCGCTCCGTTGAAAGTCAGTGGTATCGGTTGGGGAAGGTCCGCTTCCTTGCGGTCGCGGCTCTGTAGGGTTGTCGGCGTTAGCAGTGTTGTCGGCGTTAGAAGGGTTGTGGGCGTTAGTAGGGTTGTGGGCGTTGGTAGGGTTGCCGGCGTTAGAAGGGTTGTCGGTGTTAGTAGGGTTGTCGGTGTTAGTAGGGTTGTCGGTGTTAGTAGGGTTGTCGGTGTTAGTAGGGTTGTGGGCGTTAGTAGGCTTGCCGGCGTTGGTAGGGTTGCCGGCGTTAGTAGGGCAGTTGGGGTTGGGTGCGGCCATGGTGCTTGCGCGACTCATTAGGGGCGGGTGCGGTACAACATACGCGGGTAGGCTATACATTCGCGGATGTGTTCGGTGCCGCACATCCAGGCGACGAAACGTTCGACGCCCATGCCGAAGCCGCCGTGGGGCACGGTTCCGTATTTGCGGAGATCGATGTACCAGTTGAACGCTTCGGGCGGGAGATCGTGTTCTTTCAGGCGCTGCATTAGCAGTTCGGGATCGTGAATGCGCTGGCCGCCACCGATGATTTCGCCGTAGCCTTCGGGCGCGATGACGTCGACGCCGAGGGCGAGCTTGGGGTTGCCGGCGTCGGGTTGGAAGTAGAAGGCCTTGATCTCGGACGGGTAGCGATCGACGAGAATCGGGCGGTCGGAGTCCTGCGTGAGCAGCGTTTCATCGGTGTTGCCGAAGTCGCCGCCCCATTGGATTTCACTCCCTTTTCCTTGGAGGACTTTGACGGCGTCGTCGTAGCTCATGCGCGGGAAGGGCGACTTGATGGCTTCGAGTTTGGTGACGTCGCGTTCGAGCACTGCGAGTTCGGCGCGGCGGTTTTCGAGCACGCGATGGACGCAGTGGACGACGAGGCCTTCGGCGAGTTCCTTAACATCGTCGAGCGTAGCGTAGGCCATTTCAGGCTCGACCATCCAGAACTCGGTGAGGTGGCGGCGGGTCTTGGATTTTTCGGCGCGGAAGGTGGGGCCGAAGCAGTAGACCTTGCCGAGGGCCATGGCATTCGCTTCGTTGTAGAGCTGGCCGGATTGCGTGAGGTAGAGCTTCTCTTCGTCGAAGTAGTTCACTTCGAACAGCGTGGTGGTGCCTTCGCAGGCGGCGGGCGTGAAGATGGGCGTGTCGACGAGGGTGAAGCCGTTGGAGTCGAAGAAGTCGCGAATGGCTTTGATGACTTCGTGGCGGATGCGGAGGATGGCGGCTTGGCGGCGCGAACGCAGCCAGAGGTGGCGATGGTCCATCAGGAAGTCAATGCCGTGGTCTTTGGGCGTGATCGGGTAGGGATCGGCTTCGGAGACGCGCTGGAGGATTTCGGCGGATTCGACGTCGAGTTCGAAGCCGCCCTGGGCGCGGGCTTCGGCGCGGACTTTGCCGGTGACGATGAGCGACGACTCTTGCGTGAGGTCTTTGAGTGATTCGAACAACGCTTCGGGGAGAGCCGCTTTGACGGCGACGCATTGGATGATGCCGGAGCCGTCGCGGATGAGGGGGAAGCAGATCTTGCCGGAGCGGCGCAGGTTGTAGAGCCAGCCGGCGATGGAGACGGTTTCTCCGTCGTGGCGGGCGATGTCGGCAATGCGAACGCGGGGTGCGGACATTCTAGAAAGACTCCAGGTTGTCGAAGATTTTGCGGATGGATTCCAGCGGTTGCGGGAAGTCCGGGGACTCCTTGATTTCGAGCAGCAGCGGGTATTGATGCTGGCGAGCGCGGAGCATGGGGATGACGGTTTTCCAGTCGATGGTGCCGGCGGGATGCAGAGTGGGGAAGAGGTGCAAATCCTTCGTGCCGTCGTTGTCGTGGACGTGCAGCGACTTGATGCGCGTTTTCATCAACTCGAATTCTTTTTCGACACCGCCCATGACGTTGGCGTGGCCGGTGTCGAAGCAGTAACCGACGTCGAGGTGCGTGAGGCCTAAGAAATAGTTGAGGCGTTCGGCGCTAGAGAGGCCGTTGGGAATGTTCTCAAGAAGCATTTCGACGCCGCGGTTGCGTGCGAAGAGGCGGAGTTCGTCGAGCGATGCAAATGCGGCGTCGAGCTTGCGTTCGTCGAACTCGTCGACGGGAGCGCCGAGGTGTTGGATCAGAAACCGGAAGGGGAGTTTATCGGCGATTTCGAGCGCGCGCTTGATTTCATCACAGGCGGCGATGCGACGGGCCTTGTTGAGATCGGCGATGTTAACGACAGCT
>VFZW01000329.1 GCA_016871055.1 Acidobacteriota bacterium | reverse complement strand
CGCGATCTGCGATCCGTACCGCTCGGTCAGTGATTCAACGCCCATCCCGGCATCGTATCCGATTTCCCTCTTTGGTTCCGGCTATGCCGGGTTAGGAGATGCAAATCGCGCGCTTCGCCGAGTGTCGATTCCAACCGCGCTATGGTCTCGAGGCGCTGCAATTTTTCGAGAACGGTCTCGGCAAGAAGCGCGCGATTTTCCACGGTGTGGCGCTTGCGGCGTTCCGCGATCTCGCGATTGATCGCAATTTGGGCGGCGTAGAGCCGGCCTAGCTCTTCGACGTCGATTTCCGGCGCCCGGGTGATGTTTGAAATGCGATAGGAGTTGTTGGAGTGTTGGCTCTCCCGATCAGCCAGGCTTTGGGTAAACCCGGCATTGCGTTCCTTCAACTGCTGCAAGAGCGAGCCGTCGAGTCCGAGGTGTTCGATGAGTTCGGGCGAGATCTCGGCGCTCGTAATCGCCTCCGCGCAGGGATCGACAATGATAGCCGCACGAATGGCGGCTCGAAACGAATGACCGAGGCTCTCCCCTTGCTCCAGGCCGTGGACTTTCTCGACCTGCGCCGGGGTGAGCAACGCCTGATTGGCGGCCACCAGCGCCGCCTCGCGCCGATCCCTTTCGCGCCGCAGCATCACCCTCTCGGTATGAAGAATGTCGAGGCGCACCACATTCAACGGGCTGGCCGTGATTTCGCGCTGCAGTTCTTTGGACAGAGCTTCGCCACGGGCGCTCGCAGCATTACCGGCTTGATCGTAGTCCTTCCCATTGCGTTCGATCGCGGCGAGTTGTTCGGCGGTCAGACCGACGTAGGCAGTCACGAGCGACTGCGCGTTGACGGCCAGCGCGCACGACAGGATCAGAAGCAGACGCATCTAGGGCTGACCCGGAAATGGTAGCGGGAAAATGCCGATGCCGCCTGGAAAAAATTGGTCCCGGCAGAACCGAGTTGGGAGCGTTCCGAACCGCGGGTCGGCGAACAGCAAGCAGTTATCCTCCACCGGCAGCAGATTTGCCGCGCGGGCGCCGTTGATGATGGGATCGAGCTTGATCGCTTCCTCCAGCGTCTTGAACTTCACCTTCTGCGCGTCGGTCAGCACGGCCTGATTCAGCGCGGACAACTCCTTGCGGCGCTCGGCGATATGCCGTCGAATACCTTCGATCTCGGCGTACCGAATACCTAGCGCGCCGGCCACCAGCACCTCGCACGCGGTCTCTTCGGCGATCTCTTCCTGCACCTGCGCCATGCGCCGCTGCTTGCCGATGACCCATTCGTTGAACTCGTTGTTGTTGCGGGTGATGCGCGTGAACTGGTCGTTGGTCAACTGCAAGTACTCGCGGAGTTGGAAATAGGGATCGATGCGGCCGGGCGGAATAACGATCGGCGGCTGTGCGGCCGCGCTTACGGCAAGAAGGAGAATGATTGAGAGACGCATCCTATGTTTCCTACACTTCCTGTAATGAATCGAAGCGATTGAGTCGTTTGTTCGATGATGAAGAGGCCTTGCGCGCTAATGAAGACCGGCGTAAGCCGCTCGGCTTCGATCAACGTGTCGAGCAGACGCCGCTGTTAGGCGGTGAGCGCGGCGCGGTTGTCGGACTGGAGCGAGTTCAGCCGCGCGTTGAAGTCGCGCTGCAAGCGTTCGCGGCGAACGGCGATATCGCCGATGGCTTGCGGGTCGAGCGGTTCGGCAGCGTTAGCGCGCGCGAAGGCGGTGTTCGCCAATGCAATTTGCATTTGAAGGGACAGCAACTCGCGCGAGGCGGCGCGCTGGCGCTCGGTCATCGCGCGCAACTGGTCTTGCGTGAGGCGCAGGTATTGAACCAGTTCGCCGCTTGGCGCGGAAGGCGCGAGAACCCCAAACAAGCCGGCGCAGAGGGAGTCGAGCAGCCCAACGGCGCGGGCGTCGCCGGCGAGCGCGGCTAAGCGCTGCGACTCCTGCAACTGCGCGAGCTTCTGCCGTTGCGCGGCTGTAAGTACGGCGACGTTCGTTTCAACCAGCCGCTTGCGTCTCGCCGCGCTTTCGCGGCGCAGCGTCTCCTGCTCGGCGTAACGCACGTCGAGGGCCGCGGGATTCAAGGGTTCGGCGTTCGACTCACGCTGGATCTCTGCGAAGAGCTGCACCTGGCGAAGGACGGCATTCCGGTCCTGGCGAGCGAACTCGGCGATGTTGGCGTCGACGCGCGCGCGCTGCTCGTTGGTCAGTTCGAGGTAGCCGTCGATCTCACGGCCCACACGTAATTGCCCGAAGAGTGCACTGGCCAGAACGATCGCGACGACAAGCCGCATACCCGATTTCTACCACGAATCGGGTGTTTACGTGCGCAAAAACGAAAGCGGCGAGGATTGCTCCTCGCCGCTTTTGTCGATCGAAGTTATCTTACTTGGTCTTCTTCTTCACCACGCCCCTCGGCGCGGCTTTCTTGCCGGGCGCGGGCCGTGTGGCGACGCCGGTCCAACCGTAGATGGTGTCCTTGTCGATTTCCAGAGTCAGCATGAACGGGTCCTTGGCGAATTCCTTGCCGACTCCTTCGAACTCGATCTCGCCGCCCGCTTCCATCTTGCCGGGCAAGAAGGTCTTTTCTTCCATGACCAGCGTGACTTCGGCGACCGATGCGTCCGACATTCCAACGACGACTTTCTTGGGATTGACTTCGGGTTCAATCGAAACGATCTTGCCCTTCAGTTTCGGCAGCTTCGATTCCTTCACCGAATTGTTGAAGTAGGTCTCGCCGTCCGCCGCCGTCAACGCCTGCTTGGTCTGAATCCAGATCGCGAGCTGCGGATTTTCCTTGATGATCCGGTTTAGATCTTCGATCTGTTCCTGCTGTTTCGTCTTGATCGCGAAATCCTTGGCTGGGAAAGGATCGACGGCTTCACCCGCCGATTTCTTCAAGTCGTCCATTCCTTTGGTGTCGCCGCGGAACTGCGGATACACCTTCTGGAAGTAGCCGCAGAACGCCGTCTTCTGCTGCGCGGGCGCCTCGCCCGGTCCAGTGATGCCGCAAGCCCGCGCGAAGTGCCAGATCGCTTCGGCCTGGCGGTCGACTTTGCGCTGGCCGATGATCGTCGAACCGAGCTGATAGGTCACAATCGCGTTCTTGGGATTGATGATCTTCAACAGGTCGCCGAGCCGCTTTTCGAGTAGCGGCAGATCCTTCTTCAATTGCGCCAGCAGCGTCAGAGTCTGCAAGCTCTTGTCGCGCGCGTCGGTTTTCTGGGCCGTCCAGGCGGCCTCGGGCAACTGCGCCGGCTTATTCGCCGCGGCGAAGAAATCGTCGAGATTAGCGAGAATCAGGTTCGACGTCTTCTCGGCGTCGGCGTGCACCGCGGGGTTGGTCGGCGCGAGCGACTGGCCCAACAGCATGATCCAGTAGTGACCGAGAATTCGCTTCGGCTCGGCCGCGGCGATCTCCTTGGCGACCACCAGCATTTCGGGCGCCTTGTTCAACGCCTGATAGGTCACCAGGAATTGTTCGCGGCGGGCGGTCTCGAATGCCGTCTTCGGATACTTTTGTTTCCATACGTTCAAAAGTTCCAACTTTTTATTCGGGTCGGTCGCCTTGCCGAGTTGCTCGACTACGAGTTCGTACTCGGCGCGGTCCACCCATTGCGGCTCTTGGCCGGTCAGGAGCGCCGCAGCCAAAACCAGCCCGGCCGCCCATTTCATTGTTGATTTCAGAAACACCGAATGCCTCCCGTCGAATGTGTCGCGGCCTGGCCCGTTCCGAACCGCCGCAACAAAGTGCAAAGCCGGAGTATAACGAAGTCACCCGCCCGGAAGCAACACGGGTATGCTGATAGTTCGTCCGGCCGTAATCCACGTCTGACCCTTAGATGCCGGTGAAAAGACTTTTGTTCCCGATCCCCACGGACGGGACGAGTATGTTACGCGCACGTGCCGGACGAAGAGCCGCTATGCTAGACTCACCGTTTTTCCCCATGCGGCTACTCGACCTGTCGGTGATCATCGCTTATCTTATTGGCATCACCTGGTTCGGTGGGCGATTCCGCGACTCGAAACAGTCGCTTAAGGATTACTTCCTCGGCGGCCGCAACGCGCCATGGTGGGCGATTGCCTTTTCAATCGTTTCCGCCGAGACGAGCACCCTCACCGTGATCGGCACGCCGGGCATCGCATTCCGCGGCGACCTCGGCTTTTTGCAGGTCGTACTGGGTTACTTGTTCGCGCGCATCGTGATCGTCACGCTTTTCCTACCGCACTATTTCAAGGGCGAGATGTACACGGCGTACGAACTGATGCAGCGCCGCTTCGGCCCGAACATCCGCAAACTCACGGCCGGCAGTTTTCTCGTGCTCCGCTCTCTCGCCGAAGGCGTGCGCGTCTTCGCGATCTCGATTGTGATCTCGATTATCCTCGGCACCGGCGAGATGAGTTCAATCTTGTTAATTGTAGCGCTCACGCTGTTCTACACCTTTGAGGGCGGGATGGAAGCGGTCATTTGGACCGATGTCATTCAGATGGTTCTTTACGTCGGCGGCGCGATCCTCTCGCTCGTTGTGATGCTGCAACAGATCCCCGGCGGCCTCGATCATGTTTGGCGAACCGCGGAGGCCGCCAACAAGCTGCGCATCTTCGATTTCCGCTTCGAGATGTCGCAAGAGTTCTTCTCGCGCCCGTACAGCTTTTGGGCCGGGGTGATCGGCGGATGCTTCCTAACCACGGCTTCACACGGCACCGAGCAGTTGATGGTGCAGCGGCTGTTGTCGGCCAAGTCGCAAATCGAAAGCCGCATGGCATTGCTGGGCAGTTGGTTTGTGATCTTCTTTCAGTTCTCGCTCTTCCTGGTGATCGGGTTGATCCTTTATGTTTTCTACAAGGACACCGGCCGCCCAACTCCCGAAGTGATGGACCGTGTGTACCCGCAGTTCATCTGGGACTTCCTGCCGCACGGCGTCGCAGGCCTTGTGATGGCAGCAATCCTCGCCGCCGCGATGTCGAACCTGAGCGCGGCGTTGAACTCGCTCGCGTCGACCACGGTGATGGACTTCTGGAAGCCGCTTGCCAGGAAGGATCGCAGCGACGCGGAGTATTTGCAAATCGCGCGCTGGGTCTCGGCCGGATGGGGCGCGGTGCTGATGACGATCGCAATACTGGCGCGCGAAGTAAAGTCGGTTTTGGAATACGGACTCGGCATCGCGTCGATCGTCTACGGCGCGCTGCTCGGAACATTCCTTCTGGGCGTGCTGACCAAGCGTGTCGGCGAGCGTGCGGCGATGTGCGGCATGGCGGTCGGAATCGTGATGAATCTCTATTTGAAGCTGGGCACCAACGTCGCCTGGACTTGGTATGTACTGATCGGCACGGCCGCGACGTTCCTTGTCGCGCTGGTGGTTTCATTCGTCTTTAAGGAGAGGGAATGTCTGAGCTAAAACGTGATCTGAGCGTCTGGGGCGCCGCAGCGATTGTTGTCGGTACCGTCATCGGCAGCGGAATTTTTCTTGTGCCCCAGCCCATGGTACAAAATGTCGGAACGCCGAATATGGTGATCTTCGTGTTCATCTTCGGCGGCCTGCTCTCGCTGGCGGGCGCGTTGACCTACGCTGAATTGGCCTCGGCGATGCCCGAAGCCGGCGGCGAGTACGTTTATTTGCGCGAGGCCTACGGCCCGTTTTTCGCCTTCCTGTATGGCTGGACGCAACTCCTGGTTGCAAAGAGCGGTTCGGTGGCAACGCTCGCCACCGGCTTCTTCACCTACATGGCTAATTTCTACCCGGCGCTGGAATCGGTGCTGACCACCATCGGTCCGGTGCCGATCAAGAGTGGTAAGGTATTTGCCATGTGCGTCATCGCAATGCTCGGCTGGCTGAATTACTTTGGCGTAAAGGTGGGCGGCAACGTGCAGATCGTCGTTACGATCGTGAAAGTCGGTTTGATTGCGTTGTTGATCGTTGTTGGGTTCACGTTTCCCGCGGGGGGCTTCGCGAATCTGTCGACCTCGGTTCCGGCGCCCGGCGGGGCTGCCGGCTTTTTCGCGGCGCTCGTCGCCGCCTTGTGGGCCTACGACGGTTGGAACAACGTGAGCATGGTTTCCTCGGAGGTGAAGGAGCCGCAGCGGAACCTGCCGCGAGCTCTGATCTACGGAACGCTAGGCGTCATGATCATCTATTTGCTGGCGACCCTCGCCTACTTCTACGTCCTCCCCGCCGAGGGCGTGGCCGGCAGCGAACGCGTCGCCGCCGAGATGATGCGGCGGGTGTGGGGCTCAGGCGGCGCGGCAGTGGTATCGGTGGCGGCGATGATCTCCATGTTCGCCGCGTTGAACGGATCGATCCTCACCGGCGCGCGCGTACCATACGCAATGGCCAGGGATGGACTCTTCGCAAGAGCGATCGGAAAGGTACACCCGAAGCACTTTACTCCGGCAAACTCCATCGCCGCGTTAACCGCGTGGTCGATGGTGCTGGTGCTTGCCAGCGGCAACTACAGTGAACTGTTTACCTACGTAATTTTCGCGTCTTGGATCTTGTATGGCATGGCGACGGCCTCGGTGTTGGTTTTGCGGAAAAAGCGCCCGGATCTCGCCCGGCCTTACAAGACCCTTGGCTATCCCGCCGTTCCGATTGTCTTCGTCCTGGTCGCAATTGCCCTGCTGCTTTCGACGCTGCTTAAGTCGCCTCGTGAAAGTCTAATGGGCCTGGTCATTATGGCTGCCGGTATTCCGTTTTATTTACACTGGAATTCCAAACGCCGGACATGATATTCTCAATGTGACCGGACCGGCGGGCTACCCTGAGATGCCACTGTTCTGTAATCGGAACAGACTCAGTCATTGGCCGGTCGAGGGATGCGCCTAGGGGTACAGAAATTGGCCCGAAAACGACACTCTGTTCTGATTTCAGAAATCGGAGTGGCGAAACGGAAACACTAAGTGAAGGATCATACGATGGACGTTACTAAAATACTCGAACAATTGCGGGAAGAGCGCGATCAGCTCGAAGCTGCGATTATTACGCTCGAACGGCTCGCAGTGGGCCGCACAAAGCGCCGGGGCCGTCCGCCAACGTGGATGGTGGAAGCGCGCAAACGCGCCGGCGGCGGGGACGATTCGGAGAAGAGTGCGGGAAAGGGAAGTAGCGATTAATTACATGTCGTAATTTACCACTTGCGCCAGGGCGAAGAAAATACGAAGATGGCCCGTCCCCCTTTCCCCAACCTCACTGAGGGGGCAGCAAGGAGCTATCGCATATGTCATTGTCACAATCGGCCGTGGGGCAAATTGCGGCCGCGCAAGAGTATTTCAACCGGTCGACGCGTAGCCTGACCGAGCCGTTGTCGGGTTATGCGCCGTCGGAAGGGATGTTTACCGCCACTCAACAGGTTGCCCATGTCGCGCAAACTGTTGAGTGGTTTATCGAAGGCGCTTTCCGCGCCGAAGGCTTCGGGCGGATCTTAGCCCTCTTTAACGCACCGATTTGGCCTTCAAGTCATTGACCTGACAACGCTTAGCTCACATTTCATGCTGTACTCTGCAGTCATGTACTTGTTAGGATATGTCTCTACTATTAGGTTCGATAGTGATATCATGAAGTTATGTACGTGGCGGTGATCCCCAACAGATCCTCTCCTCCCGCGATCCTGCTCCGCGAGTCGTTCCGCGATGGCGACAAGGTCAAGAACCGCACGCTCGCCAACCTGTCCTGCTGGCCCGCTCCTCGCATCGACGCCCTCCGCCGTCTCCTGCGTGGCGAGTTCG
>VFZW01000328.1 GCA_016871055.1 Acidobacteriota bacterium | reverse complement strand
CTTCTCCGCAGGCTTTTCGGCTGGCACGTCGGCGACAACAGCGGCTTCAACCGGCGGCTCGGGCGCGGCTTCGGCCGGGACTTCAGCCACCGGCTCCGGTGTTGGTTCTGGCGCGATATCTTGAACGTCTTCCGGCATAGAACTCCTTTATCCTCTCCAACCGCTTTCCAGCCGCGCCCAATCGAGCGCGACCTTCCCGGCGGGACGTAACTGCCTCTGCCCGCTCGCCTCGCCGATGAGCGCTTCCATGAAGATGCGCCACTGGCGGTCGAATTCGCCGCCGCTGCGCTCGCCGGCCAGTCGTCGCAGGCGGCCATGGAATCGCCACGGCTTGTCGATGGCGCGTTCGCGGCGGCGGGAACGCGCGCTGCCCAAATTGCCGGCCGCGCCGCGCACTCCGTAGAAATCTTCCAACTCGTTGAACACTTCGGGCGGACAGCGGAACGACTCGCGCAGCTTGCGCATGCGGGCCTTCAAGGCTTCGGCGTCTTTCAGCGCGGGCCAATCCAGAATGCGGCCAAACAGCGCGATCGAATTGCGGCCCGACGACTTGACGCTTTCCAGCGTCTCCGCGTTGGCGCGCCAGACCTCGGGCAACGACTCGCCTTGCGCGGCGATCGTAATCGCCGCCGACAACGTTGTGCCTTCGCCGATATCGACGCCGCCCGGCAGATCGGCCGCGAACAGTCGGAACACGCGATGAAATTCCGTCGCCACACCCAACAGCGCGTCCCATGCGCCCGCAACGGCGAAGTCGTCGCCGCCGCTGTAGATCACCGCGACGCGGCCCTGATGCTCGGGCATTGCGACCACGCGTTCCAACTCGCCGACGACGAGGCCTTTGTACAAAACGGCCAGATACCGGAACGCTTCATCGGACTCGGCCTTGTTCAGCCGCGCCAGCGCGTGATCGATATCGCAGCGCAGCAGGCCCCAAGCGCGTTTGCCGTTGGCCGTTCGCGCCAGCGAGGCCGGATCGACAGGCGGCGCGAGTACCCCAAGCGCATTGGGCCCGTGCAGCACCGGCGCGGAACGATCGCCCGTATCGGCGGAAAGATGCAGCGGATCGCCCGCGTTCCAGAAAACGTTGCCGGCGAGGCTTGTGGTCACTCCGGTCCACACGGATTTCGTGTTCGAGTTGTTCCCGCGCGGGGAAAATGCCGTCAGCCCGGCGACTGCAAGCGGCGTCTGTTTCTTGCGCCGCAGACCCTCGCCCAGGCGCTTCCAGATGATCGGCCACGGTCCGAGATTTTCCGTCGACGCCCAGATGAGATCGACCGCGCTTCCGGTCAACGACTGTAACTCCGCGCGGACCGATTGCAGATACGTATCGGCGGCGGCGACAGCCGGCTCCGGCAGCACGAGCAAGAACTCGCCGCCTCCCGAATAACCAACAAGCAGCGGGGAAAGGCCAAGGCCGGTCAGACATTCGCGCGGCGCGATTTCGGAAATGAGCGCGAGCCAATAGCTGCGGTCGGCGAGTTCGCCGTTTGTCGCGGCGCCGGAGACAAATCGCTCAATTCCGCGAAACTGGGCGTAGAGGAAGACTTGATGCGACATAGTGCCGCGAAGACTCAATGTAACATGGTTCAAAGTGACGACTCTAGCGATACCGGCGCCGTGTTCCTGGTCGATCTTCGAAGCGCGCGCCGGCCAGCGGCTCGATGAGTTCCTTTACGCCGAACTCCCCGAGGTTTCGCGGCACGGCATTCGCCGCCTGATCGCGCTCGGTTTCGTCACCGTCGACGGCGAAGCGCG
Source organism: Acidobacteriota bacterium (assembly GCA_016871055.1). Lineage (GTDB taxonomy): Bacteria > Acidobacteriota > Terriglobia > Bryobacterales > Bryobacteraceae. The sequence continues at coordinate 6,006 of VFZW01000328.1, read as the reverse complement.
AACCGCCGGCTATCGATTGGAAGGCGGCGGCCGCGTCCGTGTTCCCGATGGTCTGGAGCGTTTCTCCGTCGCGGCCGAAGAGCTGGTTCTCACCGTGTTATTCGAAGATGAATCGATCATTGCTATCGACAAACCCTCGGGCATGCTCGCGCATCCCACTTCGCGGGAGCGCACCGGCACGGCCGTCAACGCGTTGATGGGCCGGCTTGGCGGCGCTCGCCCGCACCTACTGCACCGGCTCGATCGCGGGACGTCGGGCGTATTGTTGGCGGCGAAAACCGAAGAAGCCGCGCGAGAGATCGGCGCGCTGTTCGAGAGCCGCCAGATCGCCAAGCGCTATCTCGCGATTGTGGCCGCCGAGCCCGATTGGACGCAGCGCGACGTCGACACGCCCATCGAGCGCTACGACGACGGCCGCACGCCGAAGTGGAATACCGGCTCCGACGGCAGCGCGGCGTTGACACGGCTCGCCAACTTGCGCGGGCGACTGATCCAGGCCGAGCCCTGGACCGGCCGGACGAATCAAATTCGTATCCACTGCGCCTCGGTCGGGTTGCCCATAGTTGGCGATGTTGCGTACGGCGGGCCGCCCGCTGAGCGGCTGCAGCTTCACGCGTTCGAACTGGAGTTCCGCTCGGGGCGTTATGCGGGGCTGATCATTCGGTCGCCTCACACTCTCGGCACAAGCGAATAGCTCGTACTGCGGCCACTCTCGGGACTCTTCGCAAGAATGTTCCGCCGCACGAGTTCGAGTATGTCGCGCAGCGCCGTGTCCTGCGAGCAATTGGAGAGCTTTCCATACTTCGTGGTGGTCAGCTTCCCTTCGAATCCATCCAGCAGCCGGTTGAGCACCTTTCGCTGCCGCTCGTTGATCGGTTCGCGATTAACAACTTCCCAAAACCGAGCCTTTTCAAGAACTCCCTCAAGTGCAGTCTGCGCATTCCCAATCGCACGGCCCAGACATCCCAGAAACCACTCAAGCCATGGCGTGATATCCATCGTGGTCTTCTGCGTCCGTTCCAGCATGTCGTAGTATGCGTTTCGTTCGAGCCGTATCTGTGCCGACATACTGTAAAACCGATGCGGGCTTTGCTCGGAACGTGCGAGAGCCATGTCCGCGATCGCGCGCGCGATTCTCCCGTTGCCATCGGCAAAAGGATGAATTGTGACAAACCAGAGATGTGCGACACCCGCCCTCATGACGTGATCGAGTCCCGGTGTGCCTTCGAACCAGTCCAGCAGCATCGCCATTTCGCGGTCGACACGCGCCGCCACCGGAGCTTCGTAATGAACTTTTTCGCGTCCTATCGGTCCTGATACCACTTGCATTGGGCCGGTCAGATCGTCGCGCCATCCTCCAGTTTTCACGCGCCCCATACCGTTGCGGCCGGTCGGAAATAGCGACGCTTGCCAGGCGAACAAGCGCTCTGCCGTAAGCGGCTGAGTATAATTGCGAGTCGCGTCCAGCATCATCTCGACCACGCCTTCTACATCGCGATCGGCCGCCGTCAGGCCGCCTCTGTCCAGTCCGAGCCGCCGCGCGATCGAAGAGCGAACCTGCTCGGGATTCAGCCTCTCGCCTTCGATTTCGCTACTTTTCAGCACGTCGGTGGTCAAGGTTTGCAGGACAGCGTCTTCGCGAAACTGAAAGCCTAGCGACTCAATCCGACCGATCAGCCGGCCTTGTTGGTGGCGCACCGACGCCAACTGATCCGCTAGCGCCTCGCTGCGCCAGCGATACCAGGGCCACTCGGGGCTTTCATGGATGTACATTCTCCGCACCTTCTGCGGTGATTATAGCGCGTATTCTCCGCAACCGTCCGAACCCCCTACTCCGCCGCCCCCAACTCCAACTCCACCGTGCCGACCCCGGCAACCGACCCTTCCAGCCGATCCCCCGCCTTCACCGCGCCGACGCCCTCGGGCGTTCCTGTGTAAATGAGATCGCCAGCCTGCAAATGGTAGTACTTCGAAAGATGCGCGATGATCGCCGTTACTCCATGAATCATCGTAGAAATATCCGCCGACTGCTTGGTCACGCCATTCACTCGTAGTTCAATGGTCCCGGAAGAAGGATGACCAATCGACGCCGCCGGTGCGATCGTGCCGGCCACCGCCGACTGCTCCACATCCTTTCCGAGATCCCAGGGCCGCTGCTTTTCTTTCGCCGCCGCCTGCAAGTCGCGGCGGGTCATATCCAGGCCGCATGCGTAGCCGAATACATGATCGAGCGCATCGGTTTCGGCGATGCGAAACCCGCCTTTGCCGATCGCAACGACTAACTCCATCTCGTAGTGATAGCTGCTCGTCCCCGGCGGATACGGCACCGTCGCGCCGGATTCCACCGCGTGCACCGCGGCTTTGGTGAAGTAAAACGGCGCCTCGCGGTCGGCGGCCACGCCCATCTCCTTCGCGTGCGCCTCGTAGTTTCGGCCGACGCAAAAAATCCGGTGGATCGGAAAACGCGCGCTCTGTCCGGCGACCGTCAGCGACACCGGCGCGGGAGGCGCAAACAAAAATTCGCTCAAGGGCTTCTCCTTCTCGTGCTCGTGCTCGTGCGAGACGAGTTTGATCCAGCGATTATCCTCGATCGCCGGCGCGCGCCGCAATATTATAGTAAGAATCATGACCCGCCGATCGTTCCTCAAATCCGCCAGCGCCTCGACCGTCGCACTCTCCGGCCTCGCCGCCGCAGGCGCCAAGAACCGCCCCAACATCGTCGTGATTCTCTCCGACGATCTCGGCTACGGCGATGTCGCCTGCTACAACCCGAAGTCGAAGATTCCGACGCCCGAACTCGACCGCCTGGCGAAAGAGGGTTTACGATTCGTCGACGCCCACACGCCTTGCGGCGTCTGCTCGCCGACGCGCTACGGACTGCTCACCGGCCGCTATCCGTGGCGCGGCGATTTGAAGTCGCAGGTGCTTTGGCCCTATGACCGCCCGCTCATCGAAGACGGGCGCCTCACGCTTCCCGCGATGCTGCGCACGCAGGGGTACACCACCGGGGCGATCGGCAAGTGGCATCTTGGGTGGGACTGGCAGACGACCGATGGTTCGAAGGTCAATTCGCAAGTGAAGCTCGGCGATCCGCAACGCGAGATCCGCAACGAATTCGCCAAGAAGGTCCTGTGGGATAAGCCCGCCGGCGGCGGTCCCATTACGAAAGGCTTCGACTACTACTTCGGCGTCGACTTGCCCAATTTCCCCCCGTACACGTTTATCGAGAACGACCGCCTCACCGCCGCGCCCACCGAGCAAAAGCCCGACAAGATGTTCGGCTGGCCCGGGGTGATGAAACCCGGATGGCGACTGGAAGGCGTACTGCCTGAACTCACGCGCCGCGCCGTCAAATACGTCGAGGAAAAATCGAAGGCCGACAAGCCGTTCTTCCTCTACTTCGCCATGAGCTCGCCACACACACCCATCGCGCCCGACGACGAGTTCAAAGGCAAAACGGGCATCGGCGATTATGGCGATTTCGTCCATCAAACCGACTGGTCGGTCGGCCGCGTCCTGGAGGCCATCCGCGCTTCCGGCAAGGCCGACAACACCATCGTGGTCTTCACTTCCGACAACGGTCCGGAGAACCTGACTTACCCGGTGTTGAAGGAGAAAGACCACGCCAGCCAAGGCCCGTTGCGCGGCGCCAAGCGCATGCTCTGGGAAGGCGGACATCGCGTCCCTTACATCGTCTGGGGGCCGGGCCGTGTGCCCGCGGGAAGGACCGAGAGCGAAATCGTCTGCCACACCGACATCATGGCCACGGTGGCTTCGATCACCGGATACAAACTCCCCAATAACGCCGGCGAAGACTCCTACGACATCAGTGCCGCATGGTTCGGTAAGAAGCGATCCAAGCCGATTCGCGAAGGCACCGTTCACCACAGCATGAACAACGAGTATGCCCTCCGCCAGGGAGAGTGGGTGTACATCGACTCCAACGGCACGCACGGTCCCGCCGAGCCCGAATGGTGGCGCGAACGCCACGGAATCAAGAAGCACGACGAGCCCGGCGAACTGTTTCATCTGAAGGAAGATCTTCTGGAACAAAAGAACCTCTACTCGGCCTATCCGGACAAGGTGAAGCAGATGAAGACGCTGCTGGAAAAGTACAAGACCGATACGCGCAGTGTTCCACCCAGGAAGTAGCCTAATCAAGACAGCCCGAACGGCCGATGTAAGAATAGGAATTTTGACGGTACCCGTGCGTTTGAAACTCCCATTCGTGTTCGCCGCGGTCTTGTGCGCGCAGACTTCTCCGATCCAGTCGCTCCGCCAGTCCGTCTCCGCGGACCACTCGGCCAATCCCGCCGCCTCGTTTGAATGTACCGTCACGGTCGGCACAGGACACCTTCGAAACGCACCCAACGAGTTTTACTGCCAGGACGAACAGGCCGGTATTTCCATCATCGCGGAAGGCCGGCCGCATATCGACACCGGCGAGCGGGTCTCCATTATGGGCCGCGCGTATCATGCCGAAGACGACGATGAGCCCCAAGTGCTGGCGGCGTCGGTCACGCCGATTCTTCGTCCCGGCCCGCCCGTGGCGCGAGAGGTTACCCTGGCTGATGCCGTAGCCGGCACTTATGGCGGTTCGCTCATTTCGGTTGCCGGGCAAGTGCACGTCGTCGCCCCACCGAATCCGGATCGCGAGACTATTTTCCTGCGCGATCTCGATGGCAACGAGATGCGCGCCTATCTCCCCAATCCATCGGAGCCTCTCGGACTCAAACCCGGCGACTGGGCGACAGTTACCGGCATCAGCCTCCCGCGAGAAGAGCGCCGCTATCAAATCCGTATGCGCTCGGCCGCCGATGTGCGCAAACTCCCCGGCTCACTGGTGCCGTGGACCAAGCTGCTCTGGGCGGCGTCGATTGTCCTTGTCGTAGTCGGCGGCCTGCTTTACTGGGCCGTCAGCCTGAAGACCAAAGTTCGCAATCAGACGCGCGAGGCCCTCCGGCTTCGTGATCGCGCCGAAGAGGCCTCGCGGCTGAAATCGGAGTTCCTGGCCAACATGAGCCACGAAATCCGCACGCCGATCCATGGCGTTCTGGGCATGCAGCGCCTTGCGCTCGATAGTTCAAGCCTTACCACCGAGGACCGCCGGCATCTGGAGATGGCGCAGGAATCCGCCCAGTCCCTGCTCGGCCTGCTGAACGACATTCTCGACTTCTCGAAAATCGAGGCCAACAAGCTGGAACTGGCGAGCGTCGTCTACGATCCGCGTCACCTCGTCGAATCGGTCTGCTCGCTGTTTGTTCCCGTCGCCGAAGAGAAAGGACTCCGCCTCGATTGGCAAGCCGGCGAATCGGTGCCCGGCTGGGTCTCTGGCGACGACGTTCGCGTGCGCCAGATCCTCACGAATCTCGTCTCCAACGCGGTCAAGTTCACGGCGCAAGGCGGGGTGCGCGTCGATCTCGGCGGCGGCAAGCCCGGCGAAATTGTATTCTCGATCGCCGATACCGGACCCGGCGTTCCGGCCGAAGCGCGCGAACGGATTTTCGAACCCTTTCGCCAAGCCGATGGTTCGACCTCGCGTAAACACGGCGGCTCGGGCCTTGGGCTTGCCATCAGCGCCCGGTTGGCCGCGATGATGGGGGGCAGGCTTTGGCTCGATACATCGACCGCGGCTGGAAGCTGTTTCCGCTTTTGCGCGCAGGCGCCCAAGGCCGACAAGCCTATCACCGAAGTCTCGAGACCCGTTCGGCCGGCAAGGCCGCTTTCCATCCTGGTCGTTGAGGACAACCGTGTCAATCAGAAATTGATACTCACACTGCTCGAGAGAGCCGGGCACCTCACCGCGCTCGCCAACAACGGCAAGGAAGCTCTTGCACTCATCGAAACATCGCACTTCGATCTCGCTCTCATGGACGTGCAGATGCCGGAGATGGATGGTGTCGAAACCACCTTCCGCATTCGCCATCGCGAGAATCTTTCCGGCGCTCAGCGCATGCCGATCATCGGTCTCACCGCGCACGCGATGAAAGGCGACCGCGAACGGTT
>VFZW01000327.1 GCA_016871055.1 Acidobacteriota bacterium | reverse complement strand
CATTAATGCAAGCGGTGGATTTCCCACTGGCGAGTATCGCCTGAGGGACCAAAGGTTCGAGCGGTACCGGAAAAGCCGCGATCGCTTATCCAGCGGATAGTGGGCTGACCGGAGCCGCCCTGTGTAACGCCAGTGACGCGTATCGAGTTGACCGAAATTGTCGACCCGTCGCCAGGCGTTGAAACAGACAGACGCAAGGGAGTAGGCGCGGGCGTTGGGGGAGGCGGGGGCGGAGGCTCTGTTTGTGGCTGCAGACGGGAGACGTCCAGAATCGCGACCTTCGTATTGTGAAGAGCGTCGGTGGCCTCCACGCGGATTTGGTTGGCGCCGATCGAAAGCGGAATCGGACCCGCGTTCCAGGTCAGCGCTCCATCCTGTCCCGTTACGACTTGGGCCAAACCGGAGGCGCCCTTATCGGAAGTCCATCGAACGGCGACAGCTCCGGAAGCGCCAGTTACCGCCCCGCGCGTTTCGACGGTGGGGGTCATCACCTGCGCCCCCGCCATGGGCGCACTTACGGCGAGCGCCAGAGACGATGGAACCGGAACCGGAACGGGATCGGGCGCGGGCGCCGTTCCCGTTTCGTAGAGCATCCGGATCGCCCCGATGTCTTCGGCGGTCAATCCTTGTGTCCTCCGGTAGTAGGGATACATGACCGCTCCCGGAACGTCGGAATGGCCGAGGCCCAGAGCGTGGCCCAGTTCGTGAACCGCGACGGAGAATAGATCGACTTCGTCGCCGATGTTCCAATTCTCCGATTCATCGAAGTGCATGTCGCCGGCGATCGGCTCCGGATTCGGGAGGCTCGGATAGAAAGTGTGGGCGAGGACGCGTCCCGGGCCATCAAAGGGATAGGCATCTCCGTGTTGGACGCCGCCCCAGAGGATGTTGATGTTCTTGGTCGCGACCGTGTTCGAGCCTTTCCTGAACCGGACCTTTAAGACGTTCGACCAGGCGATCATTGCGTTTTGCAAGATCGTTTCCACATAGGGTGGAGGAATGCGACCGGGGTTCTTTTGGATCGTGTAGGTTAGTTCCGCGGGGCCAAGACCGGCGCCGTCCCAGCCTTCTCCTACTCGTTGGGTGAGCTGACCGACCTCTCCGGCGGGAGCGGCGGCGCCCATGCAACCGATCAACGGAGCGCCGGTGGCCAACTCCCCGCTGGCGGGAAATATGTAGGCAACCTCGTCCCAATCGGCGAGCGATTGGACGCGTGCAAGGGGCCCGGACACGAGCATGTGGTTACCAACCAGGTCCGCATGATCGCGTACTGCAAGACCGGATTCGACTATAAGCGCCCGGCGATCCTCCCAAGATACATCTTCGTGAAACTCGACCAGGAAAAACTCTCGGCTGGCCGCACTCGCCCGCGTCCGGGTCGGCCGAAAGAGTTCGGCGCTCAGTTTGTCCGCCGGTGTAAGACTTTCGTAGCCGGTAATACTCATGCCGTCCAATCGGGGATCGCCTGTCAGTCCGACGATGACGCCCGTATCCGGCAAATAGGCCACCACGCGCATGCCTCGCTTCTGCAATTCGGCACGTTCGGTTTCGCCGGGAGGCGCTTCGAAGTGGACGAGGAGATGATGCCTCCCTTCGATTCTCGACTTGGCGCGATAAACACGATTTTCCGGTTCGCTCCTCACCGTTCTTGATTTCAGATGCACATCGCCCGAAACGGGCATAGACACGAGTATCGCCAGAGCCGCGCTGGCGCGCAGGCTCACAGGCCAACTTGAAAGCATGAACCCCATATCGCTACGGACTGAGATTTTTCCGACCCTGAAGCCACTTAGTGATAAGGGGAAAAATCCGTATGCAGCGCCTTTTTGCAGGAGTAGTCCTAGCGGCGGTGACGGTCTGGCCGCAGACCGGTGGCGTCTCTTATCAGGTCCAGACGCTCGCCGGGACCAATACTGTCGGCGACGGCGGCCCAGCGGCAGCGGCCCTATTGCGCCAAGTGGAAGGAATTGCGACGAAACCCGACGGCACCATCTACCTCGCCGACGCCGCCGATCATCGCATTCGCGTCATTTCTCCGGAGGGGACCATCTCGACCCTCGCCGGCAACGGTTCGCCAGGATCGGACGTCGATGGCGGCCCGGCCGGCAAGGCAAGACTCAATAGTCCGTACGGCCTTGCACTCGACCGGTTGGGCAATCTCTATGTTGCCGACCTTGGAAATGCCAGGGTTCGGCTCATTACGACCGACGGGAAGATTCGGACCGTGGCCGGAGGCGGCGAAATCGGCCTTGGTTCCGCGGAGGGAACACCGGCGACATCGGTCAAGTTTCTTGCACCGCGCAACGTGCTGGCCGACGATAGTGGCGGATTCTACTTCTCCGATTTTGACGCTCATCGGGTGTTCTACGTCAACACCAGCGGAGTGTTGTCGACCTTCGCCGGTACGGGCGCGGCGGGATACGGCGCCGACAACATCGCCGCGTCGAGGTCGGCCCTTCGCAATCCCGCCGGTTTGATATTCGAGCCGCTCGGTGGCGTGGTGATCGTCGAAAGCGGGTCCCATCGCCTGCGGCGTGTGTTACGGGGCATGATCGGCCCATACCTTGCGGACTTTGTTCGCCTTAATCCGCTCTATTCACCAACATCGATAGCAATCGACTCAACCGGAGCCACCTTCATCGCCGACGCCCGGGCCAGCGGCGTCCTCAAGCGCACCGCCCAAGGAGAAGCCGTCGCCCTTCCGATCGCCGGACGCACCGTGGCCACCCACCCACCGGGCGGAGCGATCTACGCCCTCAATGCGAGCGTTCAACGAGTCGACACGGCAAACAAGCTCTCGACAATCGCCGCCGCGTCTCAAATCGGCGAAGTCAACGGTGACGGCGGTAGCGCCGAAAACGCCCGCTTCTCGGCCCCGTCCGGACTCGCCGTCGATCGCGAGGGGAACATCTTCATCGCCGACGAACGCAGCCACCGCGTCCGCAAGATCCTGCCGAACGGCGTAATTGTTACGGTCGCTGGCACCGGCGCCGCGGGCTATTCCGGAGACGGCTTCAACGCTACACGCGCGGGTCTCACCGCGCCGCGCGGCCTCACGCTGGATCGCTTCGGAAATCTATACATCGCCGACTCCGGCAACCACGCTATCAGACGGGTCTCGCCTTCGGGTACCATAGCGACCATCGTCGGCAACGGATTCAAGGGCGGCCGGGGCGATGGCGGGCCGGCCTCGGCGGCGCAACTCGACACCCCTTCCGGCGTTGCCGTCGGCACCCTCGACGACATCTTCATCGCCGATTCCGGCAACCATCGCATTCGTCGTATTTCGACCTCCGGTTTCATCGCCACCTACGCCGGCACGGGCGTCTCCGGATTTGCCTTCGACGGATCCGCCGCGGTTTTTTCTCACCTCAGCGACCCGCGGGATGTCGCCGCCGATTCCGCCGGCAACCTCTTCATCGCCGATACGGGCAACAACCGCATTCGGCGCGTCGACGCAACCGGGGTAATCACGACTCTGGGCGACGCCGAGTTTTCCTTTCCTCGCGGGGTCGCGGTGGGCGCGAACGGAACTGTTTATGTCGCCGACACTGGCAAACACCGCATTTGCCAAATCAACGGTTCCGTCGTCACCAAGATCGCGGGCGGCGAAGCTGGTTTCGACGGCGATGGACTCTCGGGCGAAGAGGCCCGTTTCCAATTCCCGAGCGCGATCGCGGTCGATCGCGATGAGAAAATCCTGATCGCCGACACAGGCAACTATCGCCTGCGGCGCCAAACAAAAATCACACTCGCGGTCGGAATACTACGCGGCTCGGTGCGGACACGCTCCGCCGCCACCGGAAAGGATGCGCCGATCGTCGCGGGCATGATCGCCGAACTGGAAGGCGAAAACCTAGCGCCCGCCGGGACAATCGTTTTGGCGCCGGTGAACGGCCGCTTTCCGCTCGTGCACAACGGCGTCGAAGTTCGCATCAACGGCGAACCCGCCGAACTGGTCGCCCTATCTCCTACGAAGCTCCGGGTCCGGATGCCACAGGGCATCGATAGTTCCCGAGACGCCGGACTGGAAGTTCTACAAAACGGCGTCGTTCGCGCATCGAGCGCAGTACCCACGGCCATCTCCGCACCGGCGCTATTCCCGGTCGTTATCCGCGAAGACGGGACGCCAGCGAACCCAACGAACCCGGCCCCGCGCGGAACCGTCGTTCTGCTATTTGGAACGGGCGAAGGAGCTCTCGATCCCGCCAGCGCGAGTTTCACAGTTGGAGGAATGGAAGCGCAGGTCGTCTGGGGCGGCCCGCTACCATCGGCTCCGGGGATTTTTCAAATCAACCTCCGCCTTCCCACGGGCTTCTTCGGAACTGGGCTTTATACGATCACCGGGCAACTCGGAGCATTTCGCATCGACACGTCCATCGACGTTCCGATCCAATAGCCCCATTCCATTCCGAAGACGATGCATATATACTGTGGAAAACCCTCGGGAGGTGTTTAGATGTCTCGAAAGTTCCTGCTCGCTTCTCTTCTGTTGTCTACGGTTCTGCTTTCGCAGACCGGTCAAGGCATCATCACCGGAATAGTATCGGACGCCTCGGGCGCCATGGTTCCCAACACGACGATTCGTCTCAAGGATCGCGACTCCGGTTTCACATATTCGGCGTTGTCGAATGAGGAGGGCTTGTACCGCGCGCCTTATCTGAATCCGGGCTTCTACGACATCACTTACGAAGCGCGGGGATTCAAGCGCCTCATTCGCAGCGGCATTCAAGTCCGCTCGACCGAAACGGCGCGTGTCGACGTCACGCTCGAAGTCGGATCGGTTGCCGAACAGGTCGAGGTCTCGGCGCGGGCGGCGTTGCTTGAAACCGAAACATCGATGACCGGCCACCTGGTCACAGGCGTCGAATTGACCAAGTTGCCCACACCGCAGATGAAAGTCGAAAGCATGCTCTGGTATGTTCCCGGCGTCACCAACCAGGGCGGCGCCGGTCATTCCGCCGGCGGCCGTTCCCGCGCGTTTGTTCTCGCCAACGACGGCGTATCCGGTATGACGCCCGGAACCGGTTCGATAGGCACCGGCCGCAACATGTCGACCTCGCAGCACGCCATGGAAGAGATCAAGGTATTGACCACCGCCCTGCCGGCCGAATACGGCCACTCCGGCGGCGGCCTGATGAACATCAACTACAAGAGCGGCGGCAATCAGTTGCATGGCATCGCAGAGGAGCGCTACATGGCGCGCCACTTCATTCACCGCAACTGGCAGGACGCCCAACTACCGACCAACAACTTCGGCTTCCACCTGATGTCGGCGATGATTAGCGGCCCAATCCGCATCCCGAAAATTTACGACGGCCGGAACAAGACATTCTTCATGTGGGCCTTCCAGCGCCATCACGAAAAAGCCTCCGAAAACGCCAATACGAATGTTCCTTCTCCCGCCATGCTCGCCGGCGACTTTAGCTTCAACGGCGTCGGACAACCCGTATTCGATCCCGCTTCCCTCACACGCGACGCCGCCGGCGCCTTTTCCCGTACCCAGTTCCCGGGAAACAGAATTCCGCTCAGCCGCCTCGATCCGGTCTATCAGAAATTCATGAGCCTGAATCCGTTCACGCCGGAAAGCAACCGATTCAATCAGGCGTTCAACAGTGCGGTGGGACCGCGCGACAACCTTAGCGCCGACACCGTATATCGCTCTTACCGCACCAGCTTCGACAACAAGATCGATCACTCCTTTTCCGACCGGCACAAGATTTTTGGCCGCTGGTCCTATTTCCGCCATCGCTCGTTCAATGGCCGCTGGCAGATCGGCGCCGCTAACCGCGTATTCGATTTCAATACGGTCCCGATACCCATCAATCACAACCAGTTCGTGATCTCCGACACTTACACCCTGAGTCCGACCTTGATTAACGAAGTGCGGGTCGGGTTCAATCGCCGGTTCAATCCGAGAACCCCCAACAGCGTCGGCCAGAACTGGGCCCAGCAGCTTGGCATTCCGAACGTCGGGCCCGAGACGATGCCCACCTTCGTCTGCGCCGCCGTATTCACCGCCGAGTGCGCGCCAGGCCAAGGCGGACGCCGTCTCATTATTGACTTCCCTAGAGGCAATTCGGTCGACACGAACGAGAACTTCAGCTTCCAGAACAACATCACAAAAGTCATGGGCCGGCACACCTTCAAATCCGGTTACGAATTGATGCGCACACGGCACAATGTGCAGGTCGCCGCGGATCCGTCCGGTATCTATCAATTCGGCGGCACCGACTTCCCCTTCCGCCCGAACACCGGCAACGCCTACGCCGCGTTCATGCTCGGCTCGGTCGTGCAGGCCGACTTCACCAGCAGGCTGGCCTCCTGGTTGCCACGCTGGTGGAGCCAGGCGTTCTACTTCCAGGACGACTACAAGGTCAATTCCCGGCTCACGCTCAACCTCGGCTTGCGCTGGCAATACGAATCGCCGTTCTCGACCAAGTACGGCCAACAAAGCCAATTCGATCCCACCGCGCGCGATCCGCTCACCGGCCGCGCCGGCGCAATTCTTCACGGCCCCGGACTCCTCTCAAAAAAGGACTGGAACAACTTCCAGCCACGCATCGGCCTCGCCTACACCATCACTTCGAAGACAGTGTTCCGTGGCGGATTAGCCATGAATACCCTTGACCTCTGGACGAACGGCCTCAACGAAAACTTCGAAGAGTATTTCGCCACTGCCACGGCCGCGAAAGAACCTGGCAACCCCGACATTGCCTTCTATCTGCGTAACGGCCCGCCAGCCACGCGGTTCAATGTGCAGCCGGACGGTTCGGCGCCGTTCATCGGCACGAATTTCGGATCGCGCACCGCGTCCTGGCGCGATCCCAACCTCCGCCTGCCCTACATCATGAACTGGAACGGAAGCGTTCAACACCAGCTTTCCAACACCATCCTCGCCGAGGTCAGCTATCAGGGCTCGGCCGGCGTCGGGCTGCTTAATCGCTGGGACATCAATGCCATTCCGCTCAACGTGTCGACCGATCCGGCGCGCCTGAATGAGATCTTCCGCGCGCAGCAGAACTTCCGCCCCTTCCCGCAGTTCGGTTCCATTTTCCACTATGCCAACTACGGCCATTCGAGCTTCCACTCCGGCACCGTGAAGGTCGAAAAGCGTATGGCGAAAGGCTATAGCGTCACATCGTTTTACACCTTCGGCAAGTCGATCGACGAAGCCTCCGACGACGGCGCCGCCGGCGGCATTACCTTTTACAACCGCCGTCTGGAAAAGGCCCGTTCCAACTACGACGTCACCCATCGGTGGGTCACCTATGCGCTCGTCGAACTGCCGTTCGGCAAAGGGCGCAAATGGATGAATAGCGCCAACGCCTTCGTCAACGGCGCCTTGGGCGGCTGGGAGTTGAACATGATTCAGACTGTCGAAAGCGGCGTTCCGATGAGCTTCACGTTCGCCGGTTCGCCGAGCAATTACCTGGCCGGTGCGCTCCGTCCCGACATGGTGGCGGGCCGTACCTACGATAGCATTCGTCTCGACTGGGACCGCAAAGGCCCATGCCGCCACCAGACCGGATGCCGCCCGCCGTGGGCGGATATCAACGCCTTCGCGTACCCCGCCGCGTTTACGGCCGGCAACTCGGGCCGCAACGTCTTGACCGGCCCCGGCAACTTCTGGCACCAGGTCAGCATCTCGAAGACGCTCACGTTCCGGGAACGCCTCAAGGGCACGCTGCGCTACGACATCAACAACCCGTTCAAGTACTACTTCTTCAACAACCCGACGAACTCGGTCGATCTACGCGCGGCCAACCGCGTGAACTTCGGCCAGATTACCGGCAACCAGGGCAGCTTCTCCGGCCTCGGCGGCCGGACCTACCAGCAAATCGTTCTGAGG
>VFZW01000326.1 GCA_016871055.1 Acidobacteriota bacterium | reverse complement strand
CTCTTCGACTACTGCGATTCTGCTAAAACTAAAACTAGCTGTCCACTGCTTTTTTGCAGGGGCCGCCAACTGTCTCTAAACTTTTGTCTCACCGTAGGGGACAACCTCACCTTGCACCTTGTTTCCGGCATGGGCCAGCTTTCCATTCGGACGAAGGAGACGTTTCGGTCCTTCGAGCTTGCGTTTGAATGGAAAGCGCCCCCGAAGGGCAACTCCGGCGTGAAGTACAGGATTTTCGCGACGTACGTTTCTTCAGCCGGACCTACCGATGCGCTTGCTTTCGAGTATCAGTTAGCCGATGACGGCGGTGATCCTGGGGCGATCGCCAATCCGGATGAGCGCAGCGGGGCGCTTTACAATCAGATCGCGCCGTCGGCGAAGGTCGTGAAGCGAGTGGGCGAGTTCAATGAGAGCCGGATCGTCGTGCGCGGGCGGCGCATCGAGCACTGGCTGAACCGTACTAAGGTGGTCGACTACGAGGCCGAGACGGAGTCGCTGGACGGGCCGATTGTTTTCCAGAATCATCTGACGGAGTTCTGGTTTCGGAATGTCCGTATCAAACGGATCGATTAGTGCTTCTTGATCGGGCTGATGATGACGTGCGCGTTGCGGCCTTCCATGCGCGGGGAGCCGTCCATCTGGCCGTGATCGGCGAGATCGGCGACGAAGCGCTGTAGAAGTTTTTGCCCGAGATCGGTGTGCGCGATTTCGCGTCCGCGGAATTGAACGACGGCCTTGACGCGGTTGCCTTCGCCCAAGAACTTGACCGCGTGATTCTTTTTGAAGTTGTAGTCGTGATCGTCCGTGTTGGGACGGAACTTGAGTTCCTTGACGAGGATGATGTGCTGCTTCTTGCGCGCGTCATGCGACTTCTTCTTTTGCTCGTACTGCCACTGGCCGTAGTCCATGGCCTTGGCGACGGGAGGTTCCGCGGTTGGCGCGATGCAAATGATATCGAGGCCGAGTTCCTTGGCCTTGCGGATGGCGGCGTCGGTCTTCATGATCTCGACAACGCCGTCGGGGAACACGGCTCTTACTTCCCTGGCCCGGATCGTTTCGTTGACGTTTTCGCGGATGCGCTTGGGGGCGCGGGGAGTGAAGGGTCTATTTGGATACATCGAGCTGGATGCCTATAGTGTAAACGAAATTGAAGCAATCGGGGTGGTTACGATTCCTGATGCTCCACGGGGCTCGATTTCGCGTTACATTATGGTTGGCGGAATCCCTATGCTCATTCGAAACGTTGGCATCCTGATCCTGGCGTTGGCGCTGCCGGTAACGGCGCAGAAAAAGCGCGTGGCCGTGGTCGATTTTGAATATGGCACGGTGCAAAGCGGCGCGGCGGCGATCTTCGGGCAAAACCTCGATGTCGGCCGCGGCATCGCCGATTTGCTTGTCGAACAACTGGTGCGAGACGGCACCTATTCGGTGATCGAGCGCAAGGCCATTCAAAAAATCATGACGGAGCAGAATTTTTCGAACAGCGATCGCGCCGATCCGAATTCGGCGGCGAAGATCGGTAAGCTGTTGGGCGTGGATGCGATCATCATGGGCAGCATCACGCAGTTCGGCCGCGACGATAAAAACGTAGGCGCGGGCGGCGGATTGATACGAGGCAGAGCGGCGCAGATCGGGCTTGGCAACATCGGGCTGCGGAGTTCGAAGGCGGTGGTCACGATCTCGGCTCGTGTCGTTTCGGTCGATACCGGGGAGATCCTTTCGATCTCGAATGGACGCGGCGAGTCGAAGCGGAGCGGCACTTCGCTTGGAGGAGCGGGCGGCAGCGGCGGTACGGCTGCCGGCGGTGCGATCAACATGAGTTCGACGAACTTCGCGAACACGATCATTGGCGAAGCGACGACCGAAGCGGTGGCGAACTTGCGCGGCGAACTTGTCGCTGGCGCGTCCAAGCTGCCGGAGAAGGTCGTCAACGTCGACGGATTGATCGCCGATGTAAGCGGCAACACGCTCGTTCTGAATGTCGGAACGCGCGCTGGGGTGCGCGTGGGCCAAGTGTTGCAGGTGCAGCAGGCTGGGCGCGAAATTCGCGATCCGGCGACGGGACGCGTGATCCGGCGGATGACAACGCCGATCGGCGAAATACGTATCACCGAGGCCGATGAACTATCGAGCGTCGGCACATTCAGTGGCGCGGGCAAGCCGAAGAACGGCGACTCCGTGAAGTCGATGCCCAAGTAAAAAGAGGACACCATGAGCCTGCAACCGGGAATGCAAGTCGGCGATTATCAGATCCTGCGCGAGTTGGGCGCGGGCGGCATGGGGAAAGTCTTCCAGGTCCGCAATGTAATTTCGGACCGCATCGAAGCGATGAAAGTGTTGTTGCCGGATCTGCTGAAAGATCAGGCGCTGGCGGATCGCTTCTTGCGCGAGATCAAGGTGCAGGCGGCGCTTGATCATCCGAATATCGCGGGGCTGCGCACGGCGATGCGCGAGGGGAATCAACTGCTGATGATCATGGAATACGTCGAAGGCCACACGGTCGACGCGTATATGGCGCAAGGGCCGATCCCGGTGCAGAATGCGGTCGAGACGTGTATGAAGACGCTGGAGGCGCTCGATTACGCGCATTCGCGCGGCATCGTGCATCGCGACATCAAGCCGTCGAACATCATGATTACGAACACGGGCGTTGTAAAGCTGATGGATTTCGGCATCGCGCGTGTGATGAACGATCCGAGTCTGACGCAGGCGAATCAGACGACGGGGTCGCTCTACTACATGTCGCCGGAGCAAATTAACGGCGCGCCGCTCGACGGACGGTCGGACTTGTACTCGCTGGCGATTTCGATGTATCAGATGATCACGGGGCAGCGGCCGTTCGATGGGACGAATACGTTTTCGATCATGGCGGCGCATTTGAATCTGCGGCCGGTGCCGCCGGTACAGCATGATCCGCGCATACCGGCTGCGTTGAGCGACGTGATTTTGCAGGCGTTGGCGAAAGATCCGAATCATCGATACGCGAATGCGCGGGAGTTTCATGCGGCGCTGGCGCAGTCGTTGCAGGCGCCTGCGGCGGCTCCGGCCGCGGCTGCGTATGCGGTTCCGCCGCCTTCTTCGAGTTCCTCGCGCGGCATCTATATGGTCGCGGGTTCGCTGGCGACGATCGCGGTGTTGGCGGGGCTGGCGATCTATGTGCCGAAGTTCTTGAAGGCGCGCGCGCAAGGGCAGGTGGAGCAGCCGGTGACGCCGCAACAGCAGGTGTCCGATCCTGCGCAACCGCCACCCACACAGCAGGCCGATCCGGGTGTGACAGCTGTTGTGCCGCCGCCGGCTACAACTGTGGCGCGACCGGGCGGAGCATTGCCGGAGAAACGACAGCAGCAGTCGACGGCTTCCACCGCGCAGTCTTCCGATCCCGTTCCGCCGCCGGTTACGGTTGTGCAGCCGCCCCCGCCGGTGCAGCAGCAGTCGTATCAGCCGCCCGCAAAGCCGGCGGTTGATCAGGCCGCGGTCGGGGAGTTGCGGACTCGCATGATCCAGATGGCGCAGCGTTATGCGACGGCGAAGACGGCGCTCGATTCGCTGCGGCAGAGCATGGCGCGGCAGGGGTTGAGTCCGCGCGCGGATCTGGGTAGTTCGTCGCAGCGAGTTGGATTCGAGATGGATCAGGCCGAATCGGCGCTGAACAGCGGCAATATCGACGGTGCGAAGCAGCATCTCGGGTACGCGGAGCGTGCGCTGGAGGCGATGGAGAAGGCGCTGAATTTGTAGGGTGGCCATGTGGTATGGTTCTTGGTATGGCGACTACCAAGATCACTATCACGGTGGACAACGCCCAACTCAAGGAGATCCGGGCGCTCGTCAAGGCCAAGCGGACCGCTAGCACCTCGGCCTTCGTCAAACACGCCATAGGCGTTGCGCTATTGGACGCCGTGGGTTGGGACGAAATGCTTGAGGCGGCGCTCCAGAGGACGGGTGGCCCGTTAACAAAGGAGGAACACGCTTGGACCGAAGAGATTCTAACGGCGAAGCCACGTAAGGCGGGCAAGGATAAGAAAGCGGCGTGAACGGAATCACGTTCGACGCAGGGGGACTGATCGCCCTTGACCGAGACGATCGCCGAGTTCTTTCCATGCTCGCGAAGGCGAAACAGCTTGGATTGAGAATTACTATCCCGGCGACTGCGCTGGCGCAGGCAATGCGTAATCCCGCGAGACAGGCTCAGTTGTCGCGGCGCCTTCGTCACGCCGGTACGGACCTCATCCCGCTTGATGGGCCTGACGCAACAGCGGTCGGCCGATTGCTGGCGCGCTCCAGGTCGGCGGATATTGTCGATGCTCACGTCGTCGTTTGCGCGGAGAGAGCTGGTGATGTCGTGGTGACCAGCGATCCGGTCGATATTCGGCGGCTCTCGGATTCGATCAAGTTGTTTGTCGTTTGACTGGGCGCCGCTACTCCTGGCGAAGCGCGCGCACGGGATCGATGCGAGCGGCGCGGGCGGCCGGAATGGCGGTGGCGAAAATCGCGACAAAAACGAGCACGCCGCTGACGGTGGCGAGGACGGTTGCGTCGAACGACTCAACGCCGAAGAGCATCGTCGTCAACAGACGCCCGAGCGCAAGCGTGGCGGCGAGGCCGATTACGAGGCCCATGGCGACGAGCTTTCCGCTTTGCGCGAGGACCATGCCGAGCACTTCCAGCGGAGTCGCGCCCACGGCCATTCGGATGCCGATTTCCTGCGCGCGCCGGCTGACCGCGTATGACATCACGCCGTAGATTCCGATGCTGGCTAGCAGTAGCGCGGCGAGCGCGAATAGTCCGGTGAGAAAGCCGCGGGCGCGCGCTTCGGACGCGGATTCGAGAACGACATCGTCCATTGGCCGGATGCGGTAGAGCGGGATGTCGCGGTCGAGTTCGCGCATGACCTGCTTCATCGCCGCCGCCATTCCATCGGCCCTTCCGCCGCGCCGCCGCACGACGATGTTGGCGATCGGATACGGCGATTGCGCGAATGGCAAATAGAACTCGATGCGCGGCGGCTGCGTGAGATTTTGGTGCCGCACGCCGCCGACGATCTCACCTTCGAACGCCACTTGCCCGCCGATGATCATCTGCAATCGCTGGCCGATTGGATTGCGCCCGGCGAAGTATTGGCGCGCCATCGGCTCGCTGATGATTGCGGCCTTAGCGCCGTCCTTGTTGTCGCGCGGTTCGAACAGGCGGCCCTGTTTCAGCGGAATTTCCATGGCTTCGAAGTAGCCGGGCGTGACCGAGGTTTGTCCGGCCATGGCGGGCGCGCCGGTAGCGGGATCGCCGGCGATGCGGAATTCGTAGTAGGCGTAGACCGACCCCATCGGCAGAGCAACGGCCGAGCCCGCGGCGGCGACTTGCGGTAGGGCGCGGATGCGTTGCAGATAGGAGTCGACGAACTGCGTGCAGCCGTCCAGCGAGCGGAACTTGCGCAAGGGCAGCGTCAGTTCGGTGGTTACAGCGCTCGTGGTTTGAAAGCCTGGATCGACGGCGAGCATGCGGCGCAGCGATTCGAGCAGCAAGCCCGCGCCCGACAGCAGTACGACGGCCATCGCGATCTCGGCAACAACGAGAATATTGCGCAGCTTCGCGCGGCCGGATCCTTCGCCGCCGCCGCGGGCGCCGGCGTCCTTCAGCGCTTCTAACTGATCCTCCTTCACCGCCTGCAGCGCGGGCGCGAGGCCGAACGCGAGCGCCGTGCCAAGGGAGATGAAGAGCGCGAAGAGCAGCGCGGCAGGATCGAGCGCGACTTCATCGACGCGCGGCAGTTGCGGCGGATTCCAGACGTGGAGGCCGCGGATAGCCCACCACGCGAAGAGGCTGCCGAGCAGTCCACCGGCGATGGACAACACGATATTTTCGACGAGTAGTTGCCGGATGATCGCCGCGGCGCTGGCGCCCATGGCGTGGCGAATGGCGACCTCGCGTTTGCGGCCCGTCGCGCGCGAGAGCAGAAGATTGGCGATGTTGGCGGCGGCGATCAGCAGCAGGAACGCCGTGATGCCGGCGAGCAAAAACAGTGTGCCGCGGACCTCGCCGGTAACCGCTTCGGCGAGCGGTGCGGTTTCGAATCGGTAGTCGTGATTCGAGGTTGGGTATGTCTCGCCGAGCCGCCGTGCGATGCCGTCGAGCTCCTGCGCGGCCATCGGCATGGAGCGGCCCGTTCCAACGCGGCCGATAGCGAGGAGCGAGCGAGCCTCGCGGATCTTCGTCGACGCGGCTCCGTTCTGCACCGTGACCCAAACGGCGGCGCCGCGCGGAAACGCGAAGCTCTCGGGCATGACACCGACAATCTGATGCGAGATCGAGTTGAGAATGATCGTGCCGCCGACGGCGCCCGGATTTGCGCTAAAGCTCCGCGTCCAGAGCGCGTGGCTGAGGACCGCGACTCGCGGCCCGCCGAGGCGATCGTCGCCTTCGCGGAAGCCACGGCCGTGCGCGGGGGCGACCCCGAGAACGTCGAAGAAATTGGCCGTGACGCGCGAGCCGTCGATCTGCTCGGGCTCGCCGGCGCCGTTCATCACAAGCTTTTCGGACAGGAACGAATAGGCCGCGACGGCGTTCAGCGCGCGCGCTTGTTCGCGGACATCGAGGAGGTCGGGGATGGATACGCCGGCTTTCTCGGTGGTGCGCGCTTCTTTGCCGCCGATCTAGAGCAGGTGTTCGGGCGCGGTGAAGGGAAGCGGCTTCAATAGGACGCCGCGGACGAGACTGAATACGGCGGTGTTGGCGCCGATACCGAGAGCGAGCGTGATGAGTGCAAGCGCGGAAAAGCCGGGGTGCCGCCAGAGTAGGCGGAGCCCGAAGCGAACGTCATCCCCTATCGATCGCGTCGTCATCCTAGCCGAATGACTAGGATTGCATACCTGCCAGCACGCCGCGCATGTAGGCGAAACTCTTAATCATTCCGGGCAGCGGGTTCTTGAGATTGATTTCGTATTCGAGATTCACGCAGCCGGCGTATTTCATCTGGCGGAGTTGCTTGAAAATCGCGGCGACGGGCATCGCGCCTTCGCCGACGGCGACCTGCGAGTCCTTCTCCATCATTTTGGCGAGATCCTTCATGTGGATGTCGTGCAGGCGTTTCCCGGCTATCTTCAACGAGCCAACGACATCGACGCCCGTGCGCGCGGTGTGGCCGACGTCGATGCAGCAGCCCATGCGTTCGTCCATGCCCTTGACGGCGTCGAGTACCGACTGCGGCGTGGGGAAGTTCTTGTCCTCGGGGCCGTGGTTGTGGATCATCGCCTTGATGTTGTACTTCTTGGCGAACTTCTCAATACGCGGTAGCGTCTGCTTGTTGGGCGCCATGACGATGCCCTCGACGCCGAACGACTGCGCGTATTTGAAGTTGTGTTCGATCTCTTCGTCGGTATCGGTGGTCATGGTGATGTTGCCGACCGAAGCGACGCGAATGCCCGCGGCTTCGAGGTCTTTGCGAGCCTGGGTCCATTCGGCGGGATCGCCCTTGATCTTGGCGTGGAACTCTTTGAGGGACACGGTGTCGTTCTGGAGCTCTTTCAACATCTCGATGGCTTGCGGACGCACGAAACCGCGCAGGGAGTAGGTGGCGACGCCGAGGCGGAAGCCGGCGGAAGAGTCGATTTTGGGAGCGGCGGCAAGCGGCGCGAAGGCGGCGGCGGGGATGGTGGAGAGCAAGGTGCGGCGATTCATAACTGGGATCATCGTATCGCAACTTGCTACCTGGGGGCCAGAGCGATATGATGAAAGGACCGTATAACAACGCCGTCGGGGCGTGGCTCAGCCTGGCTAGAGCGCCTGGTTCGGGACCAGGAGGTCGGTGGTTCGAATCCACTCGCCCCGACCAGATTTTTGGGATTTTGGCCGAGGGCGATTGCTGTTGGCTGTTTTCGTTTTGGGGCGACGGCGTGCATCGCCGCGACTTGC
>VFZW01000325.1 GCA_016871055.1 Acidobacteriota bacterium | reverse complement strand
CGGCGACCGTATCTGCGCCGTCACCGTCAAATCGCTTCGCGATGGCCGGGAAAAAACGATCAGCGCGCCGTATTTTCTCGACGCGACCGAGCAGGGAGATCTGCTTGCGCTGGGCAATGTCGAACACGTCACCGGCTTCGAATCGCGGAAGGAAACCGGCGAGCCACACGCGCCCGCGGAGGCGCAGCCGGACAATATTCAGTCCTTTACGGTCTGCTTTGCCGTCGATTACGTCGCGGGCGAGGACCACACGATCGAAAAGCCCGCCGAGTACAACTTCTGGCGCGACTACGTTCCGCAACTGAAGCCCGCTTGGCCGGGCAAGCTGCTCAGTTGGTCGAACACGCATCCGGTGACGCTAAAGCCTCGCGAGATGATCTTCGACCCGAGCGTCGATAACAAGCCGGGCGGTCCTCTGAACCTGTTCATCTACCGGCGCATTGCCAACAAGCGCAACTTCGCTCCGGGCACCTATCCTGGCGATATCTCGCTGATCAACTGGCCGCAGAATGATTATTGGCTGGGCAATCTGTATCCCAATCCGCCGGCTGTAGCGGAGAAGCATCTCAATCGCGCGAAGCAGTTATCGCTGTCGTTGCTGTATTGGATGCAGACCGATCAAGGCTGGAAAGGACTACGCTTGCGCGGCGATCTGGCCGGCACCGAAGATGGCCTGGCCAAATATCCGTACATCCGTGAGTCGCGCCGCATCAAGGCCGAATTCACGGTGATCGAACAGCACGTCGGTGTCGAGGCGCGCAAAGGCTTGAGCGAAGCGGAGTCTTTCGCCGATTCGGTCGGCGTGGGCAGCTATCGCATCGATTTGCACCCGTCCAGCGGTGGCGACAATTACATCGACGTGAGCTCACACCCGTTTCAGATTCCGCTCGGCGCGCTGCTTCCCCGCCGGGTCGAGAACCTGCTGGCGGCGTCGAAAAATCTTGGCGTCACCCACATCACCAACGGCTGTTATCGTCTGCACCCTGTCGAGTGGAATATAGGCGAAGCGGCGGGCGCCGTCGCCGCCGAAGCGGTCAAAACCGGCAACCCGCCGCGCAAAATTCGCAACGACAAGAAGCTCCTGGCGGCGTTCCAAGCCAAGCTCATCGCAGAGGGCTTTGAGTTGGCCTGGCCGAAGGTAACGCCGCGATAGTTATTGAATGTTGGCGCTGACCGCGTTGGACGTTCCGGCGCGGCTGGTAATCGTCGCCGATACCGCCGTTACGGTGTCCGACAGGCTCGTCACGTTGACGACTTCGCCGCTCAGTGTGATCGGTATCGTCGCCGTGAACTGGCTGCCGAACGCCGCCGACGCCACGTTTTGATACCAAGCCGTAAAACTGGCATCGGCGGGAATGGTTAAGCGGGTCGTCGGCACGTTTTCACCGTTTGCCGCCGTGAACGTCAGGTCGATCGACGTCACCTGGCGCGATGTGGCGTAGCCGGTGACGAGCACCTGGAAGCCGGTCGCCGTCTTGGATCCGACCTGCACGCTTAACACGCGCGGCGCCGTCTGTGGAACCGTGAGGATGAGCGTGTCCGGTGTCGCCGGAGTCAACGCAATGCCTCCGTCGGAAGTGAACGTCGGCGAGAGTACAATCGTGCCCGCCACCGTTCCTGTCTGCAAACGGACCGTTGTCTGGCCGTTCGGGAACACGGCGTTGCGCTGGCCGGCCGGAATTACGAAGTTCACGGTTCGGCCGCCGACGGCGAATTGCACCGCGGGGTCGTTGGCGAACACATCCGAACTGAAGTTCAGCGTCAGCGTTCCGTTCAACGTCAACGGGTAATTCGCGGCCAGCGCCAAGCCGACAGCGAGTTGCGTCGCTGGCTGTTGTGCGCCCGTCGCGCCGCTAAAGCTGTAGGACGGAATCGCGGGCGGCGGATTGCCGAAGCCCGACAGCGTGAACGATGCATTGTCGACCCGCAGCGTGCCTGTGAGATTACCAACTGTTGTTGGCGTGAACCTCACAACGAACGAAATGGATTGGCCGGCAGGCACTGCCATCGGGAGAGGCATCTGGTTAACCGAAAAAGTCGTTCCGGTTGCGACGACGCCAACACTGGATACCGAGGCAGAACTAGTTCCGTTGTTAACAACAACAAAACGGACGGTCGACGATCCACCAACCTCGGCCAGCGGGAAGATCACCGAGCCGTTGGCCGCGACCGAAGTCGTGACCAGGCCAGCGACGAAGTTGTACGACAGGCTCGAGCCGAGTCCGTTGGACACGACATCGAAGTTATCGGCGCCAACGCGGAGACGGCCCGTTGCGCGGCCGGGCGTCGCCGGCGAGAAGCTGACGGAGAAAGTCGCCGCCTGGCCCGCGGTCAGAGTGAGCGGCAGGAACGGCGCGTCGGCGAGGGCGAAGCCGGTGCCTTGTACGTTGATCGCGGGAATGCGGCCATCGGCGTTGCCGGTGTTCTTCACGCGAATCGTGATCTGGCTCTTTTCGCCTACCGGTACATCCGGCACCGCGATCGATGCATTCGGTTGTAGCGGTGTGTCGGGAGGTCCAACGACCTCGTAGCTGAACACCGAACCGGTTGAAGAGCCAACCAAATTGAACGTCACCGTGCGGTCGACGAATTCGATTCCGACCGTGCCGGTGCTCGATTCAATCACCGTCGGTGCGTATCGGACGCCGAAGCGAACTTCGCGATTGGGGTCGATCGCGGTGGGAGGCGTCGGCAGGGAAGTCAGCGAGAACGCCGCGCCGGTCGAGCGGATGGACCCGATCGAGCCCGCGCCGGAACCGCGATTGGTGATGACCACGGTTGCGGTGCCTGTTTCGTTTACCGCGGTGGCGGGAAAGGCGATCGTGCCGCCAGCGCTAATCGGAGTTGAATTCCCCGAAGGAGGAGGCAGGTAGGTGAAGGTGTAGTCGGGCGCGACACCGGCCAGATTCAACGTCAATGTTCCGTTGGTCGTCCGTTGTCCGGGAGGGGTCGGCGGAGGCGTGTCGGTAAAGCCGAGGCGCATCGTGCCGGTCGCGCGCATACCGCTGGTTGGCGTGAACTTCACGTTCATCGCAAACCCTTCGTTGGGAAGGATCGCAACTTCCGGCTCGGGTACGCCGCCGGTGGTGAAGTCGGTCGCTCCGGTTAGTTCGAAACGCGTGATGTTGATTGTGCCGGTGCCGCGGTTAGTGATGCTGACTATTGCGTCGACGGGTTTGCCGATCGCTTCGGCGTTGAATTGGATCGTGCCGTTATCGGCGACGGTCGCGACGTTTCCGGCGATCTGCACGCGCACATTGAACTGCGCCTGCGCCGAAACGGCAAGGCCCATAAGGGGGAGGAGTAAAAGGCTACGCATGATTATTGTTCCCTCCCGGCCGGCACGAAGAGGACCTGCAGGTCGCTTCGGGAGTCAAGGACGTACAAAGGTTCTGTTTTCGAGGCGCTGTTCAGTAGCGCCAGCGAAGCGGACGCCAACGGCTCCATACGAGCAGGCTGGAAATCGAGAGCCAAGCTCGATGCGACTTCGCGCGTTGCGATATCGATCGATTCGATCGACCGCGTTTTCGCGCTTGCGACCAGCAGGTTTTGCCGCGCTACCTGTAAGCCGACAGGCTCGCCGATCTGAGCGAAGGTTTCGGCCGAAGCCGCACCGGCGTAATCGGTGATTCGCAGCACGTTTCCGCCTGCAAAGTCGGCGACGAAGGCATCGCGTGATGCAACGGCCAGCGCCGAGGGATCGGCCAATTCGGCCAGTCGAACGATGCCGGACTTCGTAACCCGGTACAGCCCGCCCTTGGCGGCGATCAAGACGCGTTCGCCGTCGAAGAAGACCGACGAAGGCGCGCTATCGACGCCAACAACATCGAACTTTTCGGAGACATCCGCCGATTTATCGGCGTTGCGCCAGATCGAAACGCTGTGATTGGAAACCGCCGCCAGATCTTGGCCGGACCAAGCGAACACCGACCCCGGTTCTACCTGTCCGAGACTGATCGAGACCGGCGCCGACGAGTCGAAACCGCGTGTCAGTTCGACAGCGGAACCGCGCAGCGCGACCGCCATTGTGGCGTCTTTCGATGCCGCTGCCGCATCGGCGTCTTTGATCAACGCTTCGCCAAGATAGGCCGAACCGACGAAACCGCGAATCGGAAGCAGTTCTCGCGTGGACGGGTCGTAGACGAAACCGGGAGTCGGGCCGCTCAACTGCGCGAAGGCGGGAATGGTCAGGGCGAGTAAGGAAAGGATTCTCATCGGGGGCCTCCCACGGTGATCGGGCCAGCGCCGATCGAAACCGGGCGCTTCGCCGCGGCGGCTGATGTTTCCGAAGACCCGCCGGTCTTCGCGGCGACTACGCCGCCGACGATGGCAACTGCCGCGCCGATGAGTAGGATCTTGGTCATGTTGTTCTTCTTCGCCGCGCTGCTGCCGTTCCAGCCCGGCCCAGGCGTGTTGGTTTGGTTCACAACGGTCTCGGCAAAGCTGTTGCCGGCCTTGGCTTGGACTCTAATTTGAAACTTACCGTTCTGATCATTGGGCGTCAGCATCGAAGGACGCGCCAAGCCCTTGGCATCGGTCCGGACGGTGTTACGGCGCATTTCGCCGAAGAACACTACCGTTGGCCCAGACCGAGGTGTCTCAAACGTGACCTCGGCGTTCTCGACCGGTTTGCCGCTTCCGTCGACGACTTCGACGGTTGGTTGGGCGGCGATCATGCGACTTGTGTTATTCGTCGCGCCTTCGCCTTGGACTACGTTTATCTTCAGTTGCTGCTGAGCGGCTGGCTGCTGAGACCAGCAGACTGCCGCTACGAGCAGAGAAATGAGCGGTTTCGAATGCAAGGAATCCTCCCTCAAAAATGAGTGAACTGTATTATACGTTGCCGAAAGGCGAAAAGTTGCTCTTCGGCCCAAAATACTTGGGCATAAGGTCAATTTAATGACTGAGATAGTCCGTTCGCCCGCCGTCGACGGCCAGAATCTGTCCGGAAATGAAACGAGCGGAATCGGAAGCCAGAAAAGCAACCGCGTCGGCGATGTCTTCGGGCGTTCCCACTCGTCCCAAAACCGCACGCGAAGCCATGTTAGCCAGCCGAGCCGCGCGCTCTTCTGGCGTACCGAGCGCGTCGACCATATCCGTAACGATGAACCCCGGCGCGACGGCGTTCACGCGAATGCCCGAAGGGCCCAGTTCCAGAGCGAACCGCCGCGTGAGCGTTTCCACCGCGCCTTTGGTCGCGGCGTAGTACGTGGTGCCGGCGGCAGAAGTACCCGCCGCTGCGATCGAGCTGATATTGACGATACGGCCGTCCCGCGCCGCGCGCATACCCGCGACCGCGGCCCGGGTGCAGTTGATGACGCCGTTGACGTTCGTCTTGACCATGGCGTCGAACTCATCGGCCGAATATCGGTCCACACTGCCCGCGTACAACAGCCCGGCGTTGTTGACGACGACCGACACCGGCCCGATCCAGCTCTCGATACCGCGATACATCTCTTCGACCTGTGCCATATCGCCGACCTCGGCGCGGAACGGCCGCGCGCGCCCGCCGGCTTGCAGGATTTTCTCGGCGACGGAAACAGCGGCCGCCTCGTTCTTGGCGTAGTTAATCGCGACGGCCACGCCGTCCAGCGCCAATCGCAGCGCGATCGCCCGGCCGATTCCGCGGGAGGCGCCCGTTACCAGGGCCGCCGTCACCGTGCCGGCTCCACGACCGCCGACATCGACCCTTTGCACGCCGGCACGCGCGGATCGCGCCCAAATCCGTGAATCTGGTCTCGCGCGAACTCGGCCTCGGGCTTCGGACAGGTCATGACGATGCTGCGCCCCGTCGTATCGATCGCCACTGCATGCCTCATCGCCTCCGCTGCAGGATAGAAGAATAACTTGCCGAGCATCTCGAGGATGTAGCCGTAGGTATGATCGTCGTCGTTCAAAAGTACGACATGGTAGAGCGGCTCGTCGAGCGACTCGGTACTTGTCAATTCCTCAACCGCGGTCATAGGGGCCAGATCTCTATGGTACGCGAATCGCCCCTTGACAAGCACGCCATGAAATTCGGAGACTGCATTTCTGATGCGATACACGCTGCTCTTCCTCGCGCTTCTCGCGCCAGCCCTTTTGGCCGGCGATGAGAACTTCAATATTCACCTCTGGGAGCCTGGGAAAGTTCCCATGGCCGCCGGTGACGGTCCGCTGGACGGACCATTCCTCACGGTTTTCGCGCCGCCGGAGAATAAACGCAACGGTTCGGCGGTGATTATCGCGCCCGGCGGTTCGAACATCATGCTGATGTACGGTCTTGAAGGCATCGACGTTGCGGAGCGCATGAACGACTGGGGCACGGTGGCCTTTGTGCTGACGTATCGGCTCTCGCCACGCTACGACGAGGCCGCCCGGGTGGCCGATGGCAACCGTGCCATGCGCCTCGTCCGTTCCCGCGCCAAAGAGTTCGGGATCGACCCGAATCGCATCGTCTTCGCCGGATTCTCCGCCGGTTCGTCGATGGCACGCGCAGTCACCGCAGCCTCAGGCCCCGGCGATCCGAATGCCGCCGATCCGGTCGACCGCTTCGATTCCAAGCCAAATTTTCTGTTGCTCGTCTATGGTCCGGGGCGCGCCTCGGCCACCGAAAAACTGAAAGAGTTTCCGCCGACGTTTCTGCTCTCGGCAGCCCACGATCCCGGCGCCGCCAACGGCACGGCACAGCTATTTCTCGACATGAACCGCGCGGGCGCTGTCGCCGAGTTGCATGTTTATCAGCGAGGCCGTCACGGCTTTGGGGCGGCGTCGAAGAGCCCGGAGTTCAGTCCCTGGATGGACGCCTTCAAGCACTTCCTGAATTTGAACGGCTACTTTGGAGGCGCGAAGTGAAAGCGATCTACTTGTTAGTGGCCGGCGTTGTACTTGCCGCCGACGCCCCGAAGAAAGTTAACGACGGCTACGGCGATTTCCTCCTCGTCCCTGCCGGCGAGTTTAAGATGGGCGACAACTTCAACGAGGGCGATTCACGTGAAAAGCCGGTCCACGCCGTCTACGTCGACGCCTTCTACATCGGCAAATTCGAAGTCACCAACGGCGATTGGAAGAAGTTTCAAAGCGATCCCGGTTACGACGATCCCAAATTCTGGCCCGGCGGGCGACCGGTTCCGAAAGACCAAAGTCCTTACTGGAATCAGGCCGCCAATCACGGCGGCGGCACGCCCGACAGCGACAACTACCCGGTCATCGGCGTCAATTGGGATGCGGCGACCGCCTATTGCAACTGGCTGAGCGCCAAGACCGGCAAGAAGTATCGCCTTCCGACCGAAGCCGAATGGGAGAAGGCCGCGCGCGGAACCGACCAGCGCCGGTTTCCCTGGGGCAACTCGGTCGATTTGAGCTACGCCAATATCGTCGGCTCACAGAAGTACGACACTGTGAAGCCGGCCGGCTCATACGCCAAGGGCGCTTCGCCGTATGGCGCGATGGACATGGGTGGCAGTGTACTCGAATGGTGCAGCGACTGGTACGCGCGTGGCTACTACTCCGTCTCACGGAAGAAAAATCCGAAGGGTCCGGAAAAAGGTGCGTATCGCGTCCTGCGCGGCGGGTCGTTTTTCTTCGAAGCCATCGACGCGAGGTCTGCCGCACGGAGCGGCGCCTGGCCTTCGTATCAGGCGTTTCGCATGGCGGGGTTTCGCGCGGCAAGGGAGCCGTAGCCGCATAAGTATCGGTGTTGCTCCTGCGGCGGCTCACAGGCTTCGGCACTGTGAGCCGCTGTTCTTCGTACTAACTCATACGCCGGCGACGCCGGCGAGCGAATTCCCAGTCTGCCGTGTGGGATATCCCAAACGGACTACCTATTACTTATCGAGCGAATCTCCTAGTCTCCTGTCTTGGATAATTCGTTACAACGGCGCACCTTGTCGAGGATAACGTCTGCGGAGGCCTTCCATGTGAAGGGGGTCGGGGCTCCGTTCCAACCGGCCAGCCAGTGG
>VFZW01000324.1 GCA_016871055.1 Acidobacteriota bacterium | reverse complement strand
CACAGCTTGGGGCGGATGGCGGCCCGGCTTTCTGACGACTGGGAGCAGGCCTACGGGCATCCGATCTACTTTGCGGAAACCTTCGTGGATACGGAACGCTTCCGTGGCACCTGTTATCGGGCGGCAAACTGGGTGGTGCTCGGCAAGACAACCGGACGAGGCAAGCAGTCCAATAGCTATGTGCCGAACCGGTCCATCAAAGAGGTCCTGGGCTACCCGCTGACCAAGCAGTTTCGCCAGTTGCTTGGGAGGGAACAGTGAAATCCAAACGCCGCCTCGATGTGAACCTGGAGGAACTCGACCGGGTTCTCGACGGAGCCAAGCAAGCGCCGTTGAGCGACGACGATCACAATAAGCTCAAGGGCGCGTTGCATGCGCTGGTGGCGATGCTGGCGCGATCGCCCAACAATGAAAAGACCAGTGCAGTGCTGGGAAAACCGGAAGCGCCGCCCACGTCAGATGCCAACACGCCGAAGAAGCCGGGCCACGGACGCAATGGAGCCGAGGCGTTTGATGGGGCGCGGAAGGTGCCCATTGCGCATCAGAATCTGATGCACGGCGAGCGCTGCCCGGATTGCGGAAAGGGCAATATATACGGGCAAAAGGAGCCGAAGGTGCTGGTGCGGATCATCGGACAGGCACCGCTGGCAGCCACTGTTTACTCGCTCGAACGGCTGCGCTGTGGTGCCTGCGGGCAAGTGTTCACGGCGCAGGAGCCAGAGAGCGTGGGTCCGGAAAAGTACGACGAGACAGCGGGCGCGATGATTGCGCAGCTTAAGTACGGAAGCGGCGTGCCGTTCTACCGGATGGAAAAGCTGGAGCGTCAACTGGGGATCCCGCTGCCAGCGGCGACGCAGTGGGAGAGTGTCGAAGACGTGGCCGAGGTGATCAAACCCGCGCACGACGAATGCATCCGGCAAGCGGCCCAGGGCGAGGTGATGCACAACGACGACACGAGCATGCGGGTGCTGAAGATGGAGCGCGAACCCGGTGACGACCGCACGGGCGTGTTCACCAGCGGCATCGTATCGACCCGCGAGGGCAGCCAGATTGCACTGTATTTTACCGGGCGCCAGCATGCCGGTGAGAACCTCGGCGACGTGTTGCGACAGCGGGCGGCGGAGCTTCCCGGGCCGATCCAGATGTGCGATGCACTGTCGCGCAACGCGCCGAAGTTAAACTCGGGCGCGGAGATTCTGCTGGCCAATTGCATGGCGCATGGGAGACGGCAGTTTGTCGATGTAGCCGCGAACTTTCCCGAGCAATGCCGCTACGTGCTGGAGATGCTGGGCGAGGTGTATGGCCACGATGCCAAGGCGCGTGAGGCGCGAATGACACCGGAACAGCGGTTGCAGTTTCATCAGCAGCACAGCGCGCCGATCATGACGAAACTGCAGGCGTGGCTGGAGGCGCAGTTTGCCGAGCGCAAGACGGAACCGAACTCCGGGCTCGGCAAGGCGATCAAGTACCTGTTAAATCATTGGCGGCCATTGACGCTTTTCCTCCGAGTTGCTGGGGTGCCCCTCGATAACAACATCGTCGAAAGAGCTTTAAAACGGGCCGTTTTGCACAGAAAGAACGCTTTGTTCTATCGGACACTGCACGGGGCGCAAGTGGGTGACCTGTTCATGAGTCTGATTCACACCTGCCAGCTGTGCGGCGCTAATTCGTTTGCGTATCTGACGGAGCTGCAACGCCATGCGCAAGAGCTCGCGGACAATCCG
Organism: Acidobacteriota bacterium; assembly: GCA_016871055.1. Lineage (GTDB taxonomy): Bacteria > Acidobacteriota > Terriglobia > Bryobacterales > Bryobacteraceae. Next base: position 6,293 of record VFZW01000324.1, on the reverse strand, counting down.
GCGGAGTGGATGCCGTGGAACTACCGCCAGACGCTGGACCGCGTCGGCGTGGGATGAGACGACCGAAAACCATAGATTCCGGCCAGCTTCGGATACACTGCGGAAATGCCCGCCAAACGGAAGATTCCGGAGTCGAAATCGAAGAGGGTTTTTGGCCAGTCACGCAAACCGGTGAAAACGTTGCGGGCGGGGCTGTATGCGCGCGTCTCCACGCTCGATCAGCAGACGCTTCCCATGCAAATGCGGGCGTTGCGGGAGTACGCCGCAAGGCGCGGCTGGACCGTGGTCGAAGAGTGCAAGGAAGTGGGCTCTGGTGCGGTCGCGCGTGCGATGCGACAGCGGCTGATCGACTCCGCCCGGCGGCGGGACATTGATGTGGTTCTGGTTTGGCGATTGGATCGGTGGGGCCGGTCGGTCGCCGATCTGGTGTCGACGTTGCAGGAACTGACGGCGCTTGGCGTTGGATTCGTCTCGGTGACGGAGGCGCTGGATCTGACTACGCCGGCGGGCCGGGCGATGGCGGGGCTGCTTTCGGTTTTCGCGGAGTTTGAAAGGGACATTATGCGGGAGCGGGTGCGGGCGGGCTTGGCGCATGCGCGCATGGAAGGGAAACGGCTTGGGCGGCCGCCGACGGCTGCTGGCAAAGCGGAATCGGTCAGGGCGCTATCTCTCGCAGGCATCAGCAAATCGGAGATTGCGCGGCGGTTGAAAATCGGCAGAACGTCAGTCAGGCGCCTGCTGGAGGAAAAGAAATCCTGATCGGAACCGCCTACGCATGCTTGCCGAAAGGACACAAAGAATCTCGGCTAGGACACCGTCGTTCGACTTACCCAACTAACGCCGTTGGGCGACGATTGTTGTCAACGCCCGCAAATGTCAGGCTTCCTAATGTCCGTCACTGCATAGCGCGTCCTAGTGCCTCGCCCGCAATGCGCGCGAGGCTAAACGCGAAACCGGGTGGAATCATTCCCGACCGCACCAGCGATCGCTGTTTGACCCGCCCACGAGAATGTCCGTGCGGTTTCCACGGCGACCCGGAGCGGGAGTGCCGTTGCTTGATCGGATCGACCTGCATGTGGAAGTGCCGGCGGTGCCGTACAAGGAACTGCGGGCGAATGAGACGGGCGTGACCTCGGCGCAGATGCGCGAGCGCGTCAACGCCGCGCGCGTGGTGCAGGAAGCGCGTGGGTTTGTGAATGCGGCGATTCCGCCCGGCGTCATCCGCGAAGTGTGTGCGCTGGACGAGGCCGGGGAACGCACGCTGGAATTGGCGATGCGGAAGATGGGGCTGTCGGCGCGGGCGCACGACCGGCTGTTGAAGGTCGCGCGGACGGTGGCGGACCTGGATCGTGCCGAGCGAGTGCTGTCGAAGCACTTGGCCGAAGCGGTGCAGTATCGGAGCTTGGACCGGAGTTATTGGGGGTAGTTAGCGACCGGGGGAGCTAACGCTTCTTTTTCTTCGCCGGCGCGGCCTTCTTCTTGGCGACCGGTTTGGTTTTCGCGATCACCTTCTTGGCCGGCGCTTTCTTTGCTACCGTCTTTTTGGCCGCCGCCTTTTTCACCGCGGCTTTCTTAACGACAGCCTTCTTGGCCACTGCCTTCTTGACTACGGCTTTCTTGACTACCGCCTTCTTCGCCGCCGCCTTCTTGACCACGGCTTTTTTGAGCGCAGGTTTCTTTGCGGGGGCTTTCTTCGCGGCAGCCTTCTTGGCCACTGCCTTTTTGACTACTGCCTTCTTAGCCACAGCCTTCTTGACTACAGCTTTCTTGACTACCGCCTTCTTCGCCACAGCCTTCTTGACCACGGCTTTTTTGAGCACAGGCTTCTTTGCGGTGATTTTCTTCGCGGCAACCTTTTTCGCCACTGGGTTGGCGGGGGCTTTCTTCGCCGCAACCTTTTTGGCCGCAGGCTTAGCGGGGGCTTTCTTGGGCGCCGGTTTGTTGCTCTTAGCGACCGGCTTCGCCGGGACGGGAGGCGGCGCGACTGGCGGTGGCGTCGTCGCGGGCTTCTTTGGCGTAGTCCGGCGAACGACGGTCACCGGACCGACAACGGAACGGGAAGCCGCGGCGGCCGCGAGGATCGGCGCGCTGTCGATGATATCGGGGATTGGCTCGAGGTCCAGGTCGTCGGGAACGACCGCGACGGCCGCTACAGGCGCGGGCGGGGGAGGCGGGGGCTCGGCGATTACGACTTCGGCACGCTCCTGCGCATCGAGTTCATCGGTCTCGACGGAGTACTCCCTCAAATCGGACTCCAACTCCACGTACTCGGCGTCCATGAGGAAGTCGTCGTCTTCGTCGATAGGCGCCAGCAGATACCGCTGCTCAATCATTCCCACACTCCATGCATGTGTTAACCACGTGTCCTCGTCGTCGTTTTCTTCACCGATGCCGCCGCTTTCGAGGACGACTTCGCGGCCACAACCGGTTTTCGAGACGAAGTGGCCACGGCACGGCCAGCAGTGCTCCGCGCGGGTGCGCGTCTGGCGGAAACTACGGGCGCAGGGGCGACCGGGATCACTAAGAGAGTCCCTTCCTCGATTTCCGGGCCGATTGACGGATTGGCCGAGGCCAGCGCCGCCTGGGTCACGCGGTACCGCGTCGCGATCGCGGCGGCGGTTTCGCCGGGCGTCGCGCGGTAGACGCGCCAAGCCAGGCGGCGGTCCGAGGGCACGCGATCCAGGCCGGCCATCAACGTCTGGCCGGCGCCGCGCGGGATATGCATTTTATATCCGGCGGGTGCAACGTCTTTCAACAGGGCCGGATTCAAATCCTTCAATTCCGAAACGGGGCGGGCCAGGATATCGGCGACGAGATGAAGGCTCGTCATCGTGGGCATCTCGATGGTGTCGTAGACCAGCGGCTCTTCGGGAATCACGTCGGCGATGCCGTAGTTGTCCGGGTTCTTGGACATGATGGTCATCGCGAGGATGATCGGCACGTAGTTGGAGGTTTCCAGAGGCAGGGTGCCGCGGCCGCGCAATTCCCAAACGTCCGCGTAACCGGTTTTTTCGACAGCGCGCTCGACGTTGCCGGGGCCGCAGTTGTAGGCGGCGATCGCCAGGTACCAATCGCCGAACTGGTGGTAAAGATCGCGCAGATGGCGAGCCGCGGCGCGGGTGGCCATTTCGGGATCGAAGCGTTCGTCGACCCAGGTGTCCTGCTTGAGGCCGTATTCGGCGCCCCGGGAGCGAATAAACTGCCACATGCCGCCGGCGGCCATGTAGCTCATGGCGCGGGGCAGGAAACCGCTTTCGGCCTGTGCGAGGAAGATGAACTCCTGCGGTATGCCTTCTTCGTCGAGGATGCGGGCGATCATCGGCTTGTATTTACCGGCGCGGCGCAATCCAGCGATCAGGGTCCGTTTGCCGCGATCGCCATTGAAATAGTTGATGAAGCTCAACACCGCATAGCTGGCCTCCAACGGCAACTGGCTGACTGTCGCGGCCGCTTCGTCGCGCACCTTCAGCTTGAGTTTCGGATCGACGGGGAAGGTGAGAGGCAGGATTTCGTCGATCGGGGCCTTATCGAATGCAGGCTTTTCGGCCGAGAGGGTGTCGACGTCGATGCGATAGATTTTTTGCACCAGGGCGTCGAAACGGCGATCGAACGACCGATTGAGGGCTTCGACGCGGGTGTCGAGGATCAACTCGATGGCGGCGTCGAACTGCTTCCGGGCGCCGGCGCGGTCGCCAGCGACGTGGAGCTTGTAGCCAGCCTCGTACATTGATTCGGCCTGATTGAGCCGCTCGTCCCGCCAACTCGGCTTCGGGGGCATCGCCGACGCGTTCAACTGCGGGATTGCGGGAACTACGGGTGCGGTGGATATGGGGGCGGGGGCGCCGGCATTATCGGCCTCGGCGAGCGCGGCCAGCGCCAGCCGGGCCGGGACGACCTGCGCTGAAACAGCCGCCGCCGATAGGCCAGCCAGTGCGCCAGCCAGACGAACCAGCCGCCCGAATCCATGGATGTCCGTCATTGGTTCTCCAGGCTCACGGTGAATTTGAGGTTACATCGCAACTCTTTGACCTTACTATAAGCGACGCTCATGGTTCAACTCAGGGGGAACTGGGGGAACCGGCGGCGGGGCGGCGCCGAAAACAAAGTGGCCGCAACGGCCCACAACCCATCAATCAATGATGTACACTTTTGTTTTGGAGGTGGGACTTCCCTACTGGGTCGAACTCCGCTCTTGATGAACCGCGCATAGCGGACTCGCGCCGGCACGGCGCTGGAGGTCTGCGCGGCGCAGCTGGGAACCTGGCCGCGTTCCTGCTTAACACCGTCATCCCCGGTGAATGTAATTGGTGCAAGGGCGCGATTCGTCACGCGCGGCGGATTCCGTATTGCGACGAATGTCTGGCCTTGCCGCAGCCGCTCCATGCCGAGCATTATTGTTCGCGCTGCCGCAACCCGTTTCAGAACGATGCGACGCTCGACGCGCGGGGCGTTTGCCTGCGCTGCCGCAGCGGGCTGCCCGGGTTCGATTATGTCTACTCGTTCGGTTTCTTCGACGGCGTTCTGCGGTCGATGGTCCACGATCTAAAGTACTCCCGCGTTAGTCCGCTTGGCGGTTATCTGGGGGAGTTGATGGCGCGGGCGATTCCGCTCGACCTGGCGGTCGACGCAATCGTTCCCGTTCCGATTCATTGGACGCGCTGGATCAATCGCGGCTACAACCAGGCCGAACTGCTGGCCAGACCACTGGCCCGGCGCTTGCAGATTCCGATACTGTCTCCGCTTCGGCGAAAACGAACGACGAAGTCACAAGTTTCCTTGACAGTTTCCGAGCGCCGCAAGAACCTTGCCGGCGCTTTTTCGATTCGAGACCGGTCTTTGGTGGCGGATAAACGCGTTCTGTTGGTCGACGACGTGTTGACGACGGGCGCGACGATTGGATATTGCAGTCGGCTGCTGCGGGACGCGGGCGCGCGAAGCGTGACGGTGGTCACCCTGGCGCGCGTTGACCGCCGCCCATCGCCGGCGCGTGTTGTTCTGACGGCAAGCCAGGCAAGCGGAGGAACGAGCTGATCATGGGGAGTTTGGATCGACTGCATCAACCAGTGCTGGTGTTGAACGCCAGCTACGAGCCGATCAACGTTTGCGCGGCGCGCCGCGCGTTGATATTGATTCTAAAGGGCGTGGCGTCGGCCGAGGAGCATGCGCCTTCGGCGGTGCACTCGTTCAACCGCTCGCTGGCGCTGCCGAGCGTGATCCGGCTGCTGGAGTACCGGCGGATTCCGCAACAATCGCGGTCGTTGTCGCGGAAGAACATTCTGCTGCGCGACCGGTACACGTGCCAATATTGCCATCGGACGATGCCGTCGATCGAGTTGACGCTCGATCACGTCCAGCCGCGTTCGCGCGGGGGCGGGTCGAGTTGGGAGAATCTGGTGGCGTGCTGCCATCCGTGCAATAACAGAAAGGGCAATCGAACGCCGGACGAGGCGGGGATGAAGCTGCTTAAGATTCCGCGGCCGTTTTCGCTGCATACGTCGCGGCATCTGATGCGGATGCTGGGGAATGCGGACGCGCGGTGGCGGAAGTATTTGTTCTATTAGCGGCTCGCGGCGGACATCGCTCGCGCTATGATCGATGGGGCCGCTATGCTCCGTATTCTCCTTTCCCTCTTATTTGTTCTTCACGCCGCTGATACGCCGGAGGCCGACCGCGCGCAGATGCGTGAGGCGCTGCGACGGTACTTACTCGGGACCTACACCTGCAATATGGAGATGGCGCTGGAATCGGTGGCCAGCGAGCAGCACACCATGAACCCGCAGGCTAGAGGGCCGCGGCTCAGCAACTCCATCGCTTCCAACAAGTCGGCTTGCGCGGAGAAGAAGCCGATCTTCGCGCCGATGGTCATGCTGTATGGATTTCAGTCGATGACTCCGGACAGCGCCCTTGCCTCTGGAAATTTCCGCGGCCCCGGAACGGCGATCCAGTCATACGGGAACGTGTCGGTCACGTTCGTCCGGAGGGACTCCAAGTGGTTGGTCTTTGATGTATTCCGGTCGCCATCGCTAGCTTCTCCGACTAACCCGTTTCGCGTGCCGAAGCGGGAGGAGAACTTTAGCAAGCCGGGCCCGGACGGTTGGATCTCGCTTTTCGATGGCACATCGCTCGATGCGTTTACGGGTATCGGCGACGGCGGACTTCCCGCATCCTGGCAGATTGACGGGGACACCTTGGAGTTGTCCCCAAATCTGAGACACGAGTCTAGACACACAAAAATTCCCAAAGGAGAATTTGAGTCATGTCCGTGTCACGAAGAAAGTTCAACCGCGAGTTCA
>VFZW01000323.1 GCA_016871055.1 Acidobacteriota bacterium | reverse complement strand
ACTACAAGGCCGATCGCGCCATCGAGGAGATCGTCAAATTACTCGCAGCCTAACCTCAAAATGTTGAAGTACTCTGATTTAGAATCTTTGATTCAAGAATCTAGCTGACCCTCGCCAGCCACCCCATCACCTGCCGCAAATAGCGCGCATTATTCGCCGCCGCTGGATGATTCATTCCCATCGGAGTCCTCTCCGCCCCCGCCCGCTGTGCCGAAAACATCGCCGCTTCGCCGGAGATCACCACTCGCCCGCGGCCGAATTCGAGAGCCGCTCCACGCAGCCACCCCGCCACCGGCGTGATCGACACCGCCTTCCCGCGCGCTCCGCCGGGCCGGTCAAACGTCGACGACACCGCGTTTCCGCCGAACACCAACAACGCCACGGCGTCGGGCGCTTGAAACGCGGACCCCGTGAACGTAGCCACCGAATCGATCCCCGCCGTCACCGTATGTGGCCGCAATCCGCCGTTGCTCATCGAAAAGACCGAAGGGCTCCGCCCACGCTCTGGATCGCTAGCATAGCCGTCGTGAAATTGCACGTTGAACTTCGCCGCCAAGGAGTTGTTGCAAGCCGGGAACGGCTGGTGATCGACGACCAACAAAAGCGACCCGCCCTGCTTCACCCACGCCGCGATCTCTCTCGCCTCGCTATCGGAGAACGCCGGCGAATACGGCGCCTCCCATCGCCGCGAGTTCTCCTTGCTCAGCGCGTTCGCAATCACCAACACGTTCTGTTGTGTTCCAGCCGCGCGCACCACATACCCGTCCTTGCGCAAGAAACGCGCGAACGTCGAATACCCGCCATCGACAGTATGAAAGTTGTAATGCCGATCGTCGATGCCGATCGACGGACCCTGCCCCAACGCAAACTTCGGATCAACCAGCGGAGGATCGAACTCGCGGTCCGGAACCTGCTGCGCACACGCCGCCATCGATGCCAGCGCCGCGCGCCGTGTGATTTTCATGCCACTACCTCTATTGGAATCGGCGCGAGCGCGCGGCGGCCGAGCCGCAGTTCAATTACGTGCAGGCCGGGTGTGATCGGCGCGGGTAAGTCGAAGTTGATTTCATGGCGAGGCGGAATCGGATCGGTGCAGAACGCGTCGACATTCACCGCCGCGATTCCATCCACCGCCGCCTCGAACTGCCACGGATCGAGCATCTCTTCCATCGTCAGCTTCACCGAACGGTTCTCAATCCGCGCCCCGCTCATCAGATTGATCCCGTCGCTCAGCGCCACCACGCGCGGCACAATCGGCGGCTGCGGCACGATCCGAATCTTCGACGGCGCGCAAATCGCCTCGCCCTTCCAACACACCGTCACCGGCAACAGCCCCGTCGACACGCCCGCGGGCACACGCACGTTCACCTGGGTCATGCCGTCGTGCTCGCGCGGTCCGATGTAAACGATCGGCGCGGCCGTCTCGTCCAGCCGCACATCGAGGTTCAAGATGTCGCCCACTTCTGGGAGTCCATCCACCCACAACGACAAGGCGGCGAACCGCCCCGCTGCCGGCGCCACAGGCTCGGAGTTCTGCGCGTTCGTAATTCGACGGATTGTGCAGTTGCCCGAAGGCCGTGCCGCCGAATCATGCCAGCCGCGCCCGCGTTTGCGTAGCGTCGTCCACATGTACTGCGTCGATGCGCCTTCGAGCGAATACATTTGAAATCCTGTCGCTTGACAGAACGCCTTAAAGTCCTCGGCCGAGATCCGCACGCCACTCCAAGTGTCATAACGCGCCGCTGTCTCCGGCAGTCCGTTCAATTGACAGCGCATCAATCCGCCCGGCTTCAGCACCCGAAACGCTTCTTCCAGGTACCCGAGCACCACCTCGCGGCTCGGAATATGTTGAAAGACCGCGTAGCTGTAGACGAAATCGAATGACTCGCTCGCGAACATTTCCAGATTCGAATTCTGCGCCACGTGCGCGTGCGCGTGCGGCACAGAAGCCAGGCGCCCTCGCGCGCGCGCCACCATTTGATCGGAAATATCGACGCCGTGGATCTCGCCGAAATGCGCCGACATCGGCCGCATCAACCGGCCCGGCCCGCAGCCGATTTCGAGCGCCCGCATCGCGCGTTTATCGCCGATCGCTCCAAACCGCCGCATCTCCCACTCCAGCCCGTGCACCACTTCATCGCCCGTCGATTGAAACTCTTCATCGTCCTGTTCGCGCCTGCCGAAAGCCACGTAGTAGTGCGCGTCCTCGGCCGCGCGCGCGTTCCAATCGGCGCGCATTTGTTCGACAACATTCTCAGCCATGAATCCCTCTATTGTTGCGTGTGACGGCACGTGTTGTTGGCCACCCGATTCTCCTCCGGCTTCACTTCCGGCGCAAAGCCGATGCAAACGCGGTCCATCCGCCAGCCTTCGATGCGATTTCCCTCGACCACATTCCCGCGCGTCGCCGCCGCCCTCTCCGCGCGCCGGCCGAAGTAAATTCCCGCGCGCAGCAGGTCCGGCTCGCCTTCGAAATGGGTACAACCCGGCTGTGGTTTTGCGTCGCTGCATCGTGCCGTCTGCAAGTTCGTCATTACGTTATCGCGCACCAGGTGCCCCGCGCCGATAATGAAAATCCCGCCGAACCGCATTCCGTCGAATTTGTTCTTTTCAATCGTGATGCCCACCGACTGCATATCCGGGTTCGTGTTGTTCATCACCACGCCAAAATGCCCAAACGCATGCGTACGCGTGTTCACGCACTCGTTGTGCGAAACGTTGCCGTGATGAAAACCGTCGAGGTCGATGCATTTCCCGTTGATCTCGCGCATCACATTCGCCGCGTACACCGTCTCATCGACATCGCCCGCCGTATCGATCCCCACCGGCGTGCCGCCGCCTTCCACATCGATCGCGTCGTCCGGATAGCCAACCTCGGCGATCGTATTCATGACGACGACCACCCGCCGCGCGTGCCCGATCTGCACGGCGTCGCGCCCAATCATCGAAAATTTGTTCTTGACGATGTAGCCCGGCCCGTTCCGAACCGCGCCATACCGTGAGTGCGTCCACACCGCATTGCCGAGTATGTTTTCAAACGTCGAGTCCTCGACCGTAAAATTCGCCACACCGTCTTCGAGTAGAATTCCCCCCGTCGTATTATTCCGCCCCTTCGCATTTCGCGAGCCCGAGTTCCGCACTGTTACCCGCGAGATGCGAACATTGCGCGCGCCGCTCACCAACACCGCGAACCCGGCGATCTCTTCAAGACGAGTATCGGCGATCCGCACGTCGACCGCTCCGACAATCCGGATTCCGTTGCCCGTGTAGTGATCGGCGAAGAGTTTGTTTGACGGCGGCAGCGCCTGCGTCTGCGGATTCACCGCGCGATCGCCCTTGATCGTCACGCCAATGATGATCACCCGGCACGGCCCTTCAATCGAAATCGGCTCGCTCGCGCGATTGCGGATCTCCACCGTCTCGCCCCGCGCGCACGTCTCCGCCCGCGCCGAAAGCGCGAACGCGAAGAGTGTCAGTATCCTGAGAGGAATGGCCATTCATCTTCGGGACGCCACGCTGGCCCCGATTCATCAGCTTACCGTCTCGGCGCCCGATGGCGCAGTCATCGGCATCATCGGCGACGCCGCCAGCGGCCAGGTCGAACTCCTTCAACTCGCAGCCGGCGCCGTCACGATCCCCTTTACACTTGATTCAGCCGACGCGCTCACAAAGGCCCGGGACCTCGCCGATATCGAAAAACAACGCCGCGCCAACGCGACCATCCTCATCGCCTCGCACGATCTCGCGCTTATCGAAACCATCGCCGACGAAGTCTGGTGGCTCGATCGCGGCGCGCTCAAGGCCAAAGGCGACCCACGCGAAATCACCAAGCAATACCGCCAGTACATCGCCGCCATGCTGCGTGCGCAACCAGTAGATCAACCGCTCGCGCCTTCTCTCCGCCGTGGCGATGGCCGCGCCGAAATATCGGCTCTTCAAACCTGCAACGCGCAGGGCCAGCCCGCCATGGTCTTCGCCAGCGGTGAGCCGATGGCCGTCCGAGTGACCGTCAAATTCAACGCGCCGGTAGACGATCCCGTCGTCGGCATCATGGTCCGCACCCGCATCGGCTCGGAGGTCTACGGCACCAACACCGAACTCGAGCGCCACAAGTTCGGACCCGTCCGAGCCGGCGAAACCGTGACGATCACCTATCGATTCAACTGCGATCTCTGTGCGCAAGAGTACGCGATTACCGCCGCCTCGCACGACCCCAATGGCGTCTGGCACGATTGGGTCGAAGACGCCGTCGCCTTTCAAGTCACCGACACCCGCTACACCGCCGGGGTCGCTAACCTCCGCGCTTCCGTCGAAAGCCAACGCACATGATCCTTCGACTGCTCCTGTTCTCCACACTCGCCTTCGCCCAGCGCAAAATCACCGATGACGAAGTCTCCCGCGTTCACAAAACCGCCCTCCTCATCGACACCCACAACGACGTTACCAGCCGCACCGTGACCGGCTTTGATATTGGCGAGAACGCAGCTACCGGTCACACCGACATCCATCGCCTGCGCAAAGGCGGTTATAGCGCGCAGTTTTTCGCCGTCTATGTCGCCGCCAGTTACGTCGAGGGCGACCGCGCCGGCCACCGCACCATGCAGATGATCGACACCGTGCGCCACGACATCGTCGGCAAACACTCGGAGACGTTTGAACTCGCCTATACTACCGCCGATATCGAGCGCATTCGTAAGAGCGGCAAGATTGCGGCGCTTATGGGCATCGAAGGCGGCCACGGCATCGAGGATAGCCTCCGCCTGTTGCGCAACTACTATGCACTCGGCATCCGTTATATGACGCTGACCCATTCGAACACGAACAACTGGGCCGGGTCGTCGGGCGACATCGAAGGCCGCACCAAAGGCCTCACGCCGTTTGGCAAGGAAGTTGTCAAAGAGATGAACCGCCTTGGCATGATGGTCGACATCTCGCACGTCTCCGACAAGACCTTTTGGGACGCGCTCGAAGTCAGCGCCGCGCCGATGCTTGCTTCGCATTCTTCGGCCCGCGCGCTCTGCAACGTGCCCCGCAACATGACCGACGACATGATCAAGGCGCTCGCGAAAAAAAGCGGCGTCGTGCAGGTCAACTTCGCCTGTTCGTTCCTGAGCCAGGCCGCCGCCAATAGCTCGACCTTCACCAATCCCGCGCTGCGCGCCAAGATCGACGCCGCACTCAAGGACTTCAAGGGCACTGCCCAGGAGCGTAGGGCGAAGGCGCGAGAGATCATGAACTCACTTGGTGTCAAACGCGAACGCGCCACGCTCGCCGATGCCGTCGCCCACATTGACCACATCGTCAAGATCGCGGGAATCGACGCCGTCGGCATCGGCGGCGATTATGACGGCGTCGACTGCACGCCCGACGGCCTCGAAGACGTCAGCAAAATGCCGAACTTAACGCGCGCCCTGCTCGAAAAAGGCTACACCGCCGCCGACATCAAGAAAATCTACAGCGACAACATCCTCCGCGTCATGCGCGAAACCGAAAAGGCCGCCGGCCGCTAAGACGGACCCCAACGCGGATTACAGCACAGCGGTCGATCGCTTACTGGTCTGTTCTCCGCTTCGCGACAAGCCGTTCTTTTTCTCTACCAGCGGTCTAGAATTGTGTTGTGGAAGACACGCTGCGCGAGGAATTGATGGCGAAAACGAAACAGGCACTCGATGCGGAAGATTGGAGTGCCGTGGAGCGCCTGTGGCAACCTTGGATTGCAGAGGGCGACCCCGAGGCCGAATTTCAGCTCGGCTATCATTACCTCTCGTTTACCCCTTGCAATGATGACGCGACCACCGAGCGGATGAATGAATTGATCCAACAAGCCGCGTCAAAAGATCATCCAGACGCGCTTTGGCTCACGGCAACTCGCCTGACCGATTGGGAGACCTCACCTGCGTTTGAGCGGCTCTTACTAAGGGCCGGACAGTTGGGCAGTGTGAATGCGCAGCGCTCACTTGGCGTCGCTTACGCAACAGGAGACTGGATTGGGCCCAGGAATCTTGTGGAAGCGGCCCGCTGGTACCGCATGGCTGCGGAGAAAGGCCATGCGGCTTCCCAATACGACTTGGGATTCATGATATTGCTCGGCGAAGGAGAGCCAAAGAGCATTGATGAGGGATTGAAATGGCTCAAACGCGCTGGCGAACAAGGCGAGCCCAGCGCCGTCCGTTTGCTCGTCGATTGTTTCGAGAATGGGTTTTGCGACGTTCCCTCAAACTCTGCAGAGGCCGCTGTCTGGCGTGACCGCCTCGAGGAGCACAGTCGTCTGAACCCGCCCAGACCGGCGCTTCGCTACTTAGTGGCGGGTCCTGAAGGCAAGGCTTCACTCGACATTCTTTGCGATGTTGACGGAGTGAGTGGATTTTCTTCGATGACATGTGGTAGCGAACTCACCGAAGTCAATGTCTTCTACGACCCAGCAGTCGTTCAGCCCAACGCCGTCGACGAGCGCATCCATGCAGCTGGAATTTCTGCCGTTCGGCAGCCGGACTAGACCGGTCGTCCCCCGATTCGATTCCGGCCGAGAGATTTCCTCCCCAAGACAGCCAGATGGCATAGATCGCGGAGAACGGCGATGTGCGCCGTATCCATGCTCGCTCGCCCGATCACTCCGAGAAGCGATCCCAATTCAGCCGCGGGCCGTCGAACAGCATCGACACGGAATTCAGAATGCTCCGCCAAATGATGGCCGCTGGTAAGTCAATCAGAACTGTACGTGCGGCTCCGGCCCCCTTACTCCCTCACCCGCCACTTCTCAAACCACGCCTTCAAGTAAAGCTGATACGCCAACTGATGCGTCGGCCGGCGCCATCCGTGAAACTCGTCCGGCGCGCGGACCAGAAGCGTATCTTTCTTCAACAGCTTCAGCGCCCGATAAAACTCCTCGCTCTGCGAAATCGGCGTGCGGAGGTCGGCTTCACCGGTCATGACCATCGTCGGCGTTGTGACATTGGCGACATAGTGCAGCGGCGAACGCACGGCGTATTCCATCGGATCTTCCCGGGGTCGTTTCTGAAACTGGTCGTACCACATGGGGCAATCGGTTGTGCCCACGAACGAATGCCAGTTGATGACTGGCGCCATTGACGACGCCGCGCGAAACCGGTTCGTGTGACCGACAATCCACGCGGTCAACACGCCGCCGCCGGAGTGCCCGCACACGAAGAGGTTCCGCGAATCGATGAAACCCTTGGCCAAAGCCGCATCAACGCCCGCCATCAAATCGTCGAAGTCCTTCCCCGGATAAGCATGTTGAATCTGATTGATGAAATCCTGGCCGTAACCAGTTGAGCCGCGCGGGTTGACGTAAAGAATCGCGTACCCATCGGCGGCGAAGTTCTGAAACCGCCAGTCGAACCGAACGCTATACATCGACCACGGACCCCCGTGAATCCAAAGCACCATCGGGTACTTCTTGGCCGGGTCGAAATTGGACGGCTTGATCAGCCAGCCTTGAATCGCCATGCCGTCCTTCGAGCGAAAATTCAATTCCTCGGCTTGGCCGAGCGAACGTCCATCCAATACATCGCTGTTGACGTCTACCAGCTTCTTCAACGTCGCGCTCGGTCGCTTCACATCGAAGGTCACAAGGACCGGCGGCTCATGGAAGGCCGAACGGAGCGCCGCAGCCTGCCCGTTGCCCGCGAGCGACAACGACGAAAGAACATGAACGCCGTCGGTAACTTGACGCGGTTTGCCATCTAGCGGAAGGTAATAGACGTTTGAAAGTCCGCGCTCCTCCATCGCATAGTAAATACCGCCCGAATCGTTGGCCCAAGCAATGGCCGAGGGTGAACTTGGCAGTCCGGAGGCCCATGTCTTCTTTGCGCCGCCTGTGGCGTCCATTAGATGAATATTGGCGTTTGTGAAAGTGTTTCGAATATCGTCGAATCCGGTGTAGGCGACCCATTTGCCATTAGTATCTATCCAATAAGATTTTGACATTTCTTGGCAGGAAATCATGAAGTGGCGAAGCCGGAAGCCAGTTGAGGGATGATGACGAGCTCCCGGAGTTTGAGGGCGGTGGCGACA
>VFZW01000322.1 GCA_016871055.1 Acidobacteriota bacterium | reverse complement strand
GACGGGCTGAACAAGTATGCACACCCGTTCGATAACAATAATCTCGCGCCGAGATTTGGGTTTGCCTGGAAGCCGTCGGCGCGCACGGTTGTACGCGGCGGATACGGGATCAACTTCCTGGGCATCTACTTCGGCGCGGTGGTCAATACTCTGTCGCAAGGATTCGGATCGAATTTCTCGTTCTCGTCGCCCGATGGCGGGCTTACGCCCGCGTTCCCGTTCCGCAACGGCCTGCCGACGGGCACGCGCGAACCGATCGGGCCGTCATGGGGCGCGGTCCGCGTGGGCCAGGCGCCGCGCTCCGCGCCGGATTTCATCGCTCAGAATCACGCCAACGGATACTCGCAGCAATACAACTTGACGGTACAGCGCGAACTGGGCGGCAACATGTTGTTCGAAGCCGCGTATCTCGGCAACCTGGGCCGTAAGCTCGGCGGCGCGGCGGTCAACGTGAATGTTATTCCGCTCGTTAATGGCCGCGGCCCGGCGGCGCAGACACAGACGGCGCGTCTCTTTCCGCAGTTTAATAACGTCAACCGGTTGACGCCGAACTGGGGCAGCTCGACGTATCACGCGCTAAACATGAAGGTGGAACGCCGCTATTCGAACGGCTTCAACTTGCTGGCGAATTACACGTGGTCAAAGTTCCTCGATAACATCGAGGGCGGCAACGAATTCGCCGGCGGCGAAGGCAACGGTTACACGCATCCGGAACTGCGGGGGCTGGACCGGTCGTACTCGGGCAACGATGTCCGTCACCGGTTCATTGGCTCCAGCGTGTATGAATTGCCCGTTGGCAAAGGGCGCCGTGTCGATATCGCCAATCCGGTGTTGAATGCGGTCGCCGGCGGCTGGTCGATCGGCACCATCGCGGAGTTCTTCGCGGGCGCGCCGTGGGGCGCGATCGAACAGACAAATCTAACGAACACGTTCGCGGGCAGTCCGCGGCCCAACCTCACGTGCGATCCGAACATTAACGGCGGCCGTTCGCGAGCCGATTATTTGAATCAGTGGTTCAACACAACTTGCTTCGCGGCGCCGGGTGTTGGCAACTTCGGCAACGCCGCGCGCGCCCTCGGTTTCGGGCCGGGGCAGGTTAACGTCGATCTCTCGCTCAACAAGCGATGGGTGATCAAGGAGCAGTCCAACCTGCAATTCCGGACCGACATTTACAACCTGCCGAACCGGCCTAATTTCAACGTGCCGAACGCGGTTCGCGGGCGCGGCGATTTCGGGCGCATTACTTCCACGCGCGGCACTGGACGGCAGATCCAGTTAAGCATGCGCTTCGAATTTTAGCGGTGCGGGCGCTTTTCCTCACCCTCTTCGTTCTTCAAGCCCAGACCGATTACCGCGTCAAGACAAATCCGCCGCGCGCGGCCGGCGTCGAGCGTATTCTCACGAAGTCGGACGCGCGGGAGGATCACTGGCTCGGCGAGCAGGACTACGAAGCGATCAATGCGCTGATTCAGAAGGACAAGCGTATTCTGCCGTGGCCGGCCGGCTTGTTGGAGCGGTTTCGCAAACTCGACGTGTGGGAAGTGAAGATCGTCGCCAGCAACCGCGAGCGGGCCGACGAGACATCGACGACGCTCGGGCTGCGCATCGAACTCGGCGGCGAAGCGGCCGGCGGCGGGCGGTTGACGTTGATCGCTCCGTCGGCGCGCGCCGAGTTTGTGCGCGCTTCGACCTGGTCCGCGCGAAAGCTGGAACTCGGGCCGGTTCGAGAAACGTCCGCGCGCGCGCCGGGATTCATCGACATAACCGAACGGGCGTTGGGTCACAACACGATCTACCGCGAACAGTTGGCCAAGGGGCTCGACGACTGGCGCGCCGTGCTGGACGAGGCCACTGGCGTCGATGTCTATGGGCATAACGGCATCTCTGTCGGCGACTACAACGGCGACGGGTTGGAGGACCTTTACGTTTGCCAGCCCTCGGGCCTTCCGAATCGGCTGCTGCGCAACAACGGCGATGGCACGTTCGACGATGTTTCGGCCACGGCGGGCGTCGATGTCTTGGACGCCACGACGATGGCCCTCTTCGCCGATTTTGACAACGACCGCGATCAGGACCTTTTGCTTGTCGCGGGCACGCAGATCGTCCTGATGGTTAATGATGGCAAGGGTCATTACTCGCGCCGCGCGAGCGCGGGTTTCGCGCGCGCCGCTGGAACGCTGACCTCGGCCGCAGTTGCCGATTTCGACCGCGATGGCTGGCTCGATATCTACGTCTGCGCCTACGATTTTTGGACCGCGGGGGCAACCTACGACGCGCCGACGCCTTACTACGACGCGACGAATGGGCCGCCGAATCAGCTCTATCGCAATCGCGGCAACGGCACGTTTGTCGATGTCACGGCGGCGAGCGGCATGAACGCCAACAACAACCGCTTCAGCTTCGCGGCGGCGTGGGCCGACTATGATCGCGATGGCTGGCCCGATCTCTACGTCGCCAACGATTTCGGCCGCAACAATCTGTATCGCAATCGCGGCGATGGCACGTTCGAAGATGTCGCGGCGCGCGCGGGCGTTGAGGATCTTGGCGCGGGCATGTCGGTGTCGTGGGGCGATTACGATGGCGATGGCTGGCTCGATATCTACATCTCCAACATGTGGTCGAGCGCCGGGCAGCGCCTGACTTACAATCCAGCTTTCACCGCCGGGCGCGAGCGCCAAGCCGCGTTTCAACGCCAGGCGAAGGGCAACTCGCTCTTTCGCAACAAGGGCGACGGTACGTTCGAAGACGTGTCGGAAAAGGCCGGCGTGGAGTTCGGCCGCTGGGCGTGGGGCAGCGGATTCGTCGACTGCGACAACGACGGGCGGCTCGATCTGCTGGTGAAAAACGGCTACATCACCGGGCCGGATACCCACGACTTGTGAAGCTTCTTCTGGCGGCAGGTCGTGTCGCGCACTCCACAGAAAGTTGCGGGCTCGCAACCGTATCGCGAGGCGTGGCGCGCGGTGAATATGCTCATCCGTTCGGGCGGTTCGTGGAGCGGGCGGGAGCGGGATGTTTGTTTTCGCAACGCGGGCGATGGAACGTTTGTCGATACTTCGTACGTTACGGGACTTGATTCGGCTGGCGATGGCCGCGGTTTCGTAGCGCTCGATATCGATGGCGACGGCGCGCTCGATATTGTCGAGGCGTCGCGCACGGCGCCGCGGGTTCGGGTGTTGCGCAATCAAGCGCCGGAGGGTCCGGTGCTCGTCGTCGAATTGCGTGGCGCGCGGATGCCGGACTCGATCGGCGCGTCGGCGTTGCTGACGACTTCGCGCGGGCGCAAGTTGTTGCGGCATGTCGACGCGGGCTCGGGGTATCTCACGCAGAGTTCGCGGCGCTTGCATTTCGCTCTGGACAACGGCGAGACGCCGGTGTCCTTGGAGGTTCGATGGCCCGGCGGCGCTTCGCAGTCGCTGACGGATGTGCCCGCGCGTGGATTCGTGCGGCTGAACGAAGGCGAGCGAGAATTCGTTCCGATTGTGGCGCCGTCCGCATTGCCGCGCGTGAAACAGCCGAACGAAAAGGCGGCGCCGGTATGGCTGACCGAACCCGTGCCCGCGCCCGTGCTGAGCGGCATGCGGTTGCGGCCGCAAAAGACGCTGGTGAATTTCTGGGCGTCGTGGTGTCCGCCCTGCCGTGAGGAGATGAAGGAGTGGGCAGCGTCGTCGAGCCGGTTTGCACAGGCCGGCGTGCGCGTCGTCGTTGTGTCGGCCGATGAGGATCGCGCGCAACGGCCGGAGGCGCCGTTCGCCGTCGTATTGCCAACGGCCGATGAGTTGGCCGCGTGGAATCTGTTTCATCGCCACCTATTCGATTACCGGCGCGATCTTGCGCTGCCGACGAGCTTCCTGCTCGACGAGCGCGGGCGCGTCGTCAAGGTCTATCATGGCGTGACCTCGGCCGCGACGATCGCCGCCGATGCGGCGGTGCCCGTGGGCGCGCGCGCGTCGCTGCCGTTTGCCGGCCGCTGGCTCGGCGAACGCCCGAAGCGCAACTACGTCGAATTGGCAACGGCGTTGGCCGAAGGCGGATTGGCGAAAGAAAGCGCCCGCTACTTCGAACTGGCGCTGGCGTTGGGAACGCCGTCGCGCGAGGCGCGGACTAACTACGCGGGCGTGTTGATCGAAAGCGGCGATTTGGCAAAGGCGGAGTCGCTGCTGACCGGGCAGTCGGATCCGGATACGCTGGCGAATCTCGGCCTGTTGCGTTTGCGGCAAGCGCGTTATCGCGATGCGGCGGCGGCGTTCGAGAAGGTGCTGGCGGCATCGCCGGACGATGCGATGGCGCTGCACGGATTGGGCTCGGCGTTGTTCGGCGCACAGGACATTGCCGGCGCGCGGGCGCGTTTCGCGCAGGCGGTTGCGGCCGACCCGGAGCACGCGGGGTATCGATACAGTTGGGCGTCGGCGATGGCGGCGGGCGGCGAGCTCGCGGCGGCGCTCGGCGAGTTCGAACGGGTCCGGGAGATGCAGGGCGATTCGGCGGCGCTGTGCAACAACCTGGGAATTCTCTATGTCGAAACCGGCGCGCCGGCTAAGGGCGAAGCCGAGTTTCGCAAGGCCATTCAAATTGCGCCGAGGGACGCGGCCGGTTATGTCAACTTGGCCTCGCTGTTCATAAAGGGTGGCAAGAACGCGGAAGCACGGATAGTACTTGGCGAGTTTCTGAAAGTGGTTCCCGGGAATCCCGAGGTGTTGCGGATGTTGCAGGCTGTTCGATAGCCGACGTGCAAAGGGTATAGAATACCCTCGCATGCGCATCCTCCTCTTTTTCGCTGCGCTCGGAGTCAGCGCGCAAGACTACGTCTACTTTCGCGATCGCGTCCAGCCCGTGTTTCTGAAGAAACGCCCGGGCCACGCGCGCTGCGTCGCGTGTCACATCCATCGCGTCCCAGCGCTCGAAAAACTCTCGCCCGGCGCCACGAATTGGACCGAAGAACAATCGCGGAAAAACTTTCAGAACTGGCGGCTGTTCACCGAGAAACTACTCGCCGCGCCACTGAAAGGCGGGACGAAGTTTCATCCGGGCGGCAAGCACTTCGCCTCGAAGGACGACCCGGAATGGAAGACGCTAGCGGCGTGGGCGCGAGGCGCGACGGACAAGTCGACCGGCGACGTCCGCGTGTTGCAGTCGAACTCGGCGGGCGACGACATTCACGTCATCGACCCGGCGACGAACACTGTCGTCGGCGGCATCACCGGAATCGAAGTGCCGCACGGCTTGGTCATCTCGCCGGATGGCACGCGGATCTATGTGACCAACGAAGCGCAGGTCACGCTCGATGTTGTCGAGTCGAGATCGTTCCAAGTGATCAAGCGAATTCCGCTGAGCGGCAAGCCGAACAACGTCGATATTTCGAAGGACGGTAAGCGTGTGTATGTCGGCATTCGCGAGGGCACTGGAGCGGTGGATATCATCGACGTGGCGTCATTGACCAATGCGAAGTCCGTGGCGGTGAAGGGCGAGATCCACAACGTCTATGTGACGCCGGACGGGAAACATGTCGTGGCGGGATCGATTGCCGCGAGCACGATCTCGGTGATCGACGCGGCGACGGAGAAGCTCGACTGGACGCTGACGCTGTCGGCTGGCATACGGCCGATGGCGTTTACGACGAACCGCGACGGGTCGACCAAGGAGATCATCGTGCAGCTTTCGAACTACCACGGGCTGGCGCTGGTGGACTTCGCGGCGCGGAAAGAGATTCGGCGCTTCGAGCTGCCCGACCCGCCCGGCGTGCATAAGGAGACCGAGGGCTTGCAGGGTTCGCCCTCGCACGGACTGGCGATTACGCCCGACGGCAAACTGCTGTGGGCGACGAGCAAATGGTACGACAGCGTGATGGCCTATTCACTGCCGGACTTCAAGTTGGTGAAGGTCGTGCATGTCGGACTGCATCCGGACTGGCTGACGATCCCGCCCGATGGCAAGCATCTCTACGTGGCCGTTGCGGGAGACGATGCGACGGTGGTTGTCGATAACAAGACCTTTGAGGTGGTGAAGACGATCCCCGTGGGCGCGGTGCCGAAGCGGGTGGTCAGCGGCGTGTTGCGGTAGGCGTTGAGCAGCGCCGTCGCAGAGTTCCCGCCGCAATCAACCCCAAACCCGCAAGCACCACTCCCGCCGGCTCCGGCACGCCGGAAGTATCGGGCGCGTACTGAAAATTCAGCGGATTCCCAGCCAGTCCGTTATAAGACCAGGAGATCCCATCGGGCACGATGACACTCTGAACCGTCACGGTGTTGAACGCATCCGCGGTCGCGCTACCAAAAGTGCTCGCGCTCACCAATAGCGTGAGCCGGTTATTCGGGTTGATGGTGGCTTGAATGATACGGCTGACCGTCCCATTGTGATTTCCCGCACACGCTCCGAGAGCATTCTGTCCAGGCCGGTCGAAACAGGAGTCGCCTAGAAAGCCGTCAGTGGTTGTTCGAATGTCATAGGGACCGAAGAAATCGTTGTTCACAACCATGCGAAACCCCGCCGTGCCCAAGCCCGCGATTACCGTCACGTCATACGCTAAGGTGACCACCAAGTCTACCGTCGAGCCTGCCTGCCCGCCGGCCAGTCCGTACACCACCATCCATTCCGAGTACGCGTTCATGCCGCCGCCGGCGCCGCTGGTGGCAATGACCTTATTAATGCCATAGTCGGTCTGCGCGGAACCGTTGCCTCCGTTGCTCTGCCCGGCCACGGCCACAGGCCGAATGTCCGGAAGGCCCGCGCACGGCTCGCCAGGGTCTAGTGGGTTTACCGAACCGCACGCGTTGAACGCGCCGCTATTTTGCAGATTGGCGAGGATGTACGCGCCTTGGACCGGTGCTACGCAGCCTACCGCCACGATGAACCCGGCGGGGCGCAAAAAGAATGAATTCCGCATATTGAATTTCTCCGTTTTGTGAGCGGCTTCTGCCGCCCTGTTTTATGCGGCGGAAAGAGGCAGATTTCGACTGAATCCGGTCAGAGCGCGCGGTGGCGGCCCGATGGCAAGGAGCTTTTTTATGTTGGGAGCCGCGGTTCGATGTGGTCGGCGGAGGTTGCGTCGAACGGGCCGGCGTTTCAGGTACATCAGGTGCGCAGGCTGTTTTCCGGCGAGGCTTTGATGACTTTCGCCGTCTCCGGAGACGGACAGCGATTTCTCACCCCGCTTCGCGCCAATCAGGCCGCCGAGCCGCACTTGACGCTGGTTCAGAATTGGGCGGCGGGTCTGAAGGCGCAGTAAGATTGGGGTATATGGTATTCGTAATGGTAAATTGGCAATTATGGAAACCACTGTTTCGATCGATCGCGCCGGGCGCATGGTGTTGCCGAAGAAGGTCCGGGAGGAGTTGGGCATCGAAGCCGGCGACACGCTGTCGCTGATTTCGACCGGCGCCGAGGTGACGCTTCGGCCTTCGCGCGGAGTGTCCCGGATGCGAAAAGTTCGCGGCATGTGGGTGTTTTCGACAGGCAGCAAGGTGATGGCCGATGAGACCGACCGGGTGCTCGATGAGATCCGGCAAGGAAGGCGCGGGCTGTGAACGCGCTCTTCGATACGTCCGTTTTGGTAGCCGCTTTCTATGAGGACCACGAACACCACCGGGAGAGCTTCGCGATCGTGGCGAAACACAAGCCGAAAGAGGCGTGTTGCGCGGCACACACGTTGGCCGAGGTCTATGCAACCCTAACGGCCATGCCGGGGGCGAAGCGCGTGAGTCCGGCCGAGGCCGTGCTCTATTTGTCCAGCCTGAGGGAGCGGCTAACGCTGATCTCGCTGACCGGGCAAGACTACATCGACGCGGCGGAACTGGCGGCGGCGAGCGGGGCCGTTAGCGGCGGAGTTTACGATGCATTGATTGGGCAGGCATTCGTGAAGAGTAAGGCGAAGTGGCTTTATACGTGGAACTTAAAACACTTCACGCGGCTCATCGGCGGGGTGGGCGACCGGGCGAGGCAGCCGTAGCGTTCTTATAGCCCGAAGTTCCCCTTGGCAAAACGGGGCAATCGACACACTCCAAACGAGTTAGACGAAGAGGAGGGTGTGCGGCGCTGGGAACAAAGT
>VFZW01000321.1 GCA_016871055.1 Acidobacteriota bacterium | reverse complement strand
CTCCAAGCCATCGACGAACTCGAAGTGTGCCCGGAAATCCAATACCAACTCGACACCGCAGCGGCAGCCGAATTACCGCCGGCCCGCAAACGCCCAAAACAACCCGCGGACGTGCTCATGATCGACGACGACGCCAAATCCCCCCAAGGATTGGTCTATTCGAAGCGAATAGGCCTCCCCAGGGGGACTCTGTTAGGCGAGAGTTCCTATCCAGAAACTCGCACCTCCGAGGCGCGCGCGGTACCGCCCAAGTTTCTGGCGCTATTGAACGCGGCCCGCCCCGCGGTTAGCGGCTCAAAACCGGATCGTGAGACCGATCTGGAACTGGCGCTGATCCTGCTCGGCGCCGTTGATTTCGCCGAACTGCGGCGACTGCACGTTTCCGTTGGGATTGTTGTAGTGCGGCGTGTTGGAGAAGTTGAAGGCTTCAACACGCAGCGTGGAGTTGATGCGCTCGGTGATGCGGAAGTCGCGGTGCAGCGCGGCGTCGAGATTGCTGATGCCGGGGCCGGACACGATGTTGCGGCCCGCGTTGCCGAGCGTGTTCTGCGCGGGAATACGGAAGGCCGAAGTGTCAAAGTACTTCTGACCCGGACCGGTCGCGCCAAGGTAACGCACGGGTGCGACCCAATCCGGGCGGTCGGCGTTACCGGGGGCATTCACGATACCGGAAACACTCGGCGAGAACCACGTTCCGCCCATGAGCGTCAGCAAGCCTTGGAAATGCCAGCCGCCGGCGATCCAGTTCGCCGCTCCCGACTGCGCCCACTTCTTGCCTTTGCCGAACGGCAGAGCCCACATGTAGCTCTGCGAAAAGACATGCGTGCGGTTGTCGCCCATGCGGGCTTTATTCAGCGCGACATTCATAGGAATGGCGATTCCACCGTTGTCTTCGGAGAAGTTCATGCCCTTGCTCCAGGTGTAGGAGGTTGTCATGAAGAGGCCGTCGCCGACGCGGCGGTCGAGTTTTACTTGAAGGCCGTTGTACCAGGTGTTTGTTCCGATTGCCGTGTTCGTAGTCGTGTTTCGGCCGAACAACGCCGCCAGAGGCCTGCCTGCGTTCCCCGAGCCCGGACGCATGGATGCGTTCATGTCAAAACCGGTTTGGTTGTTGACGCCGCGGTTGCCGACATAGGCGACGTCCAAGGCCAGTTTCCAAGGCAGCGCGCGCTGTACCGCGAGGTTCCAGCTTTGCACATAGGGGCTGGACAGATCGCGTGGCGTAATCCCGTAGGAGTTGGGAAGCGGAGCGTTCTGAATGATGCCGTTGGAAGGAATCGCGAACGGCGCGAACGCCGGGAAACCAGTCGTCATCGTGACATTGGTCGAAGCGAACGCGTTCGCCGCGGGGAAGCCGTTATTCTGCAGAATCGGGAAATTGGTCTGTCCCATGATTCGCGGGTAAAAGCTAATGCCGTAACCCGTGCGGACGACCGTCTTTTCGTCAAAGCGATACGCGATGCCGAGGCGCGGTCCCCAATTGTTATTGGTGTCGGCAATGGCGAACGGAACCGAACCGAGGCCGGACAACTCCAACGTGTTGTTGGTGGGATTGTAGTTGGAGAAGCCGCCGGCGAAGCGAGGCCGGCTGCCTCGTTCACGCTCCAGGCGCAGTCCCATGTCAATCGTCAGTTTCGAGTTCACCTGGAACTTGTCCTGGAAGTAGAGGTTGAAAGTCAGCTCGCGGCGGGCCGGGAATACGAAGGGCAAGTCGCGGCCGCTGATGTTGGGTACGTCGAGCAAGAAAGCGGCGAACGAGTTTGCGAAGTTCCGCGCCGTATTCGCCGACGTACCCGTCTGTCCGGGTTGGTATTCGAAGCGTCCGCGAGGGTTGAACGTCTGCGTTTGCAGCAAATCGTTTCGTTCGCGCCGGATGTCAAGGCCGAAACGCATAATGTGCTTGGTGAGAGTTTTCGAGAAATTGTTGACGATGCCGAAAGACGTAACCGAACGCGCCCACGGCAGGCTGGGCGAGAAACCGACCAGCGGCGAGGCGTAGCCGTTCACACGGATTTCGGTGAGACCGGAGGTCCATTGATCCAAGTTGACGCCGCGAATGCCGATCTCCTCGGACGTCTTCAGCCCGCGATCGTTGTTAACAGCGTCATTGCGATTCCGCACAACGCCAACGCGCGACTCCCAAACGAGGGTGGGTGTGATGACTTTCGAATAATTGATGCCCGCGCTTTGGGTCCTCGCCGGACCGCTGCCGGCAAAACCGCCGTTGCGGAAACCGCCGTAGATGCCGCCGGGGCCGAACAGTCCGTTGTCGATTACGTTCGCTTTCTGAATGCTGTACCGTCCCGCGATACGATCGTTCGAACCGATCACCCAATCGACCTTCGAATCGGCTTGGTCAAGCGTCTTAATGCGCACGCTGTTCTGCGAGTAGTTCACCTGGCCTTCGACCGTGCTCAGATTCGGCAGCGGAAGGAAGGATAGAATTCTCGTTGCAATCGGGCTGATCCGATTGGCCGGAATCGTATTGTTGGCAAACGGCATGCGGGTGTTGTTGGCGTCGACACCGGTAGCGCTTCGAGGGTCGTAAATGGTCGAATTGCCCGCCGCGAGATTGCCGGTGCGGAACGGCGCGCCGGGCAGCGTGCCGCGGTTGACTTGCCCGAGATGATCGCGGCTGCCCTGGTAGTCGCCGAAAAAGAAGAGCTTGTCGCGGACGATGCGGCCGCCGAATGTGCCGCCGAACTGGTTGTAAACCGTCGGCGCTTTGGTCACGGCGAACGTGTTGCGCGCCTGGATGTTTTCGTTGCGATGGAATTCGAACAGCGAGCCGTGGAAATCGTTCGAACCGCTGCGCAGTGTCACGTTGGTGACGGCGCCGCCGGCGTTACCGAATTCGGGGTCGAAGTTCGAGGTCGAGACGTCGACGGTTTGAATCGCCTCGGCGGGCGGCACGAGCGCCGTCAGGTTGCCGTTGTCGATCTTGTTCTCGATACCTTCGATCTGGAAGTTGTTGAACTGCCTCCCTTGACCGTTGACGCGCACTGAGAGCGAATCGTGCGAGTTGTAGAACTCCGAGTGCGGGCGGAACGGGCGGCCGACGCCGGGCACAAGCAGTAACAGCCCCTGATAGTTGCGATTAAATAAAAGCGGCATGTTCTGTAATTGCGCGCTTTCGATCTTCCCGCCCGTATCGGAGCGGTCCGTCTGCAACAGAGGCGCGGCGCCCGCGCTGACATCGATAGTCTGCGTCACCGCGCCAGGCGTCAGTTCGAAATTAACGCGGGCCGTCGTGTTCGGCAAAAGCTCGACGCCGCTTCGCAACGCTTTGTTGAAACCGGTCTTTTCTGCTTCTACTTTGTAGTCGCCTGGATCGAGGTTGACGAAGAAGAAGTTCCCCGCCTCGTTGGTTTCGCCGTTGCGCTGGAAGTTCGTGCGCGTCTCGGTGATGGTCAACTTCACACCCGGTACAACGCCGCCGGATTGATCGGTGACGGTTCCGAGAATCTGTCCTTTCAAGACCTGTGCGTCAAGCTGCCATGGCGCGGCCAACAACGCGGCCAAACAAGCGAGCCGAATCGATTTCATGTCCCTGTCTCCCGTTACGAAGCGTTAGCGATCAAAGGGAGTATATCAAAAAGCTAACGGCGCCAGCCGCCACGATAGGCGCGCTCGCCGTCGGCAAGCTGACGCGAGATCTCGCGGTCCAGATTGAATCGCATTGCCTCCAGCCTCCGGCGCTCCCCGTGAGAGATGCCCCAGCCGGGCCGGTAGGCGCGCTCGGTTTCGTAACGGAGCGACCGCTCCATCCGCCAGAGCTTGTCGGCTTCACGATGCGTGAGGAGTCCGCTCCGCACTCCGCGTTCGATCCGCGCGGCGGGCGAAGCGTCGTAATAGCCGGGACGGCCGTAGCCATAGGGCTGCGCGCTCAGCGCCAAACCGGCAATCAGGGTGAGTAGGATGCGTTTCATGGAATTTCTCCTTCGCGCCATACACAACTGCAATTCGCATGCCGAACGGAAAAGGCAATAAACACAGTGGGTTCGGCGCGGCGGAATTTATGCGAGACTGGTGCTGCGGTGGAATTGCGCCACCACTGTTCGGGCATGTCCCGAATGGGGCCGCAAATTCGCTTTGTTCATTGAGGAGCGAATACCCATGGCACTATACGCATTCGATGGCACGGGCAATGAAGACCGTCCCGGCGAAAACCAAGACAGCAACGTCCTGTTCTTTTTCCGGGCCTATCCGGACCAGAACAAGAACGACGATACCGACAAACGTACCGGCAGTCTCTATCTGAAAGGGATCGGAACCCGGGCTCGAACGAAAATCGGCGAGAAGCTCGCCGAAGGCACCGGCTTGGGAGGACACCGCCGCATTCGCCAAGCGATGAAACGGCTCGAACAGAATTTCGTGGCCGGCGATTCGACGATCGACATCGTGGGCTTCAGCCGCGGCGCCGCACTGGCGATCTCGTTCGCGAATGAGATCGCGGAAGATCACCCAGACGCGCGGATCCGGTTCGTCGGTGTGTTCGACATCGTCGCCCAGTTCGGTCTTCCCGGCGACAACGGCAACGTCGGTCACGATCTCAATTTCCCCGACAACGTCGACCACTGTTATCACGCCATGGCGATGGACGAAATGCGAAAGCTGTTTCCCCTGACACGGCTCACCGGCACGGGTAATAACGAACAAGGCCGCCTAACCGAAGTCTGGTTCCGCGGCGTTCATTCCGACATCGGCGGCGGTAACGACAACCAAACGCTGAACTACATCGCGTTGAACTGGATGTACGAACAAGCCAACGCCCACGGACTGAACATCCCGCAATCGGAGATCGCCAAGAACCTGGCTCGAAAGAAGACGCCGGTTCAGGTTCTGGGGCACAAGATCGACATTGGCCCGAAGCGAGAGTTCCTGCCAAACGACGTGCTGCATGCAAGCGTCAGTTTCGACACGGCGCAGACGACCGACAAAGACGGGCTCAACAATCCGACGGTTACTCTCGCGCGCGCAGCCAGCGCCGGCAGCGCCGTGTGATCAGGCGATCAAGTCTTTCACAACGTTGCCATGCACGTCGGTGAGCCGGAAGTTTCTCCCGGCATACCGATACGTCAACTTTAGGTGATCCATGCCGAGCAAGTGCAGCATCGTCGCGTGGAGATCGTGGAAGTGCACGCGGTTTTCAACGCTGTAGTAACCGTACTCGTCGGTCGCGCCGTAGGAGAGGCCGGCTTTCACGCCGCCGCCCGCCATCCAGATGGTGAACGCTTCCGGGTTGTGATCGCGGCCGTCGGCGGCCTGCGCGGTCGGGGTGCGGCCGAACTCGCCAGCCCACAGCACCAGCGTGTCTTTCAGCAGACCGCGAGCCTTCAAGTCTTTGAGTAGCGCGGTAATCGGCTTGTCGACCTCGCGCGCGTTCTGCGAGTGATCGCGCTTCAGATCGGCGTGTTGATCCCACTTGTAGGTGTGGCTCACTTGCACGAAGCGCACGCCTTTTTCCGAGAGCCGCCGCGCCATCAGGCATTGCCGTCCGAAGTCCTCGCACATCGGATCGTCGAGACCATACATCTTTTTCGTCGCTTCCGATTCGCCGTCGAGATTTTGCAACTCCGGCGCTTCGGCCTGCATACGAAAAGCCAGTTCGAAACTTTCGATACGGCCTTCGAGCGCGCGGTCCGGCCCGGTCGATTCCAACTGCTTGCGGTTCATCGCCTGCGCGTAGTCGAGTTCCATGCGTTGAATATCTCGCGGCGTCTCCTTGTTGGTGATGAACGGAATCTTCGCCTCGCGCGCGGGCACGCCAACCGAGCCGACAGCCGTGCCGGCGTAAGGCGCGGGCAGAAACGCCGAGCTGTAGTTGTTCGCTCCGCCGTGGCTTTGCGTCGGGCAGATGGTGACGAAACCGGGCATCGATGAGTTCTCGCTGCCAAGACCGTACGTGACCCACGAGCCCATGCTCGGGCGCACAAAAGTGTCGCTGCCCGTATGCAACTCAAGCAACGCGCCGCCGTGACGAGAGTTCGATCCCCACATCGATTTCACGAAGCAGAGGTCATCGACCATCGTCGCGAGATTGGGAAACAAGTCGCTCACCCAAGCGCCGCTTTGGCCGTATTGTTTGAAGGCCCATGGCGATTGCAACAGATTGAACGTCTCCGCCGAAACTACTTTGCGCTTCGCGAACGGCAGCGGCTTGCCGTGATCGCGCTTCAAGAGCGGCTTCCAATCGAAGGTGTCGACCTGCGACGGACCGCCGTGCATGAACAGAAAAATGACACGCTTGGCTTTCGGCTCGAAGTGCGGCGAGCGCACTGCAAGCGGATTATCGGCCGCGTGCGAGAGTCCCGCGAACGCCAGCGCACCGAACCCGGTGCTCGACACACGCAGAAGGTCACGGCGTGAGAGTGTTTGATTCAGGTAGGAATTCCAGTGTTTGTTCGATGCGTTAGTTGACATATAAAAACTCGTTCGAAGAGAGCAGTCCTTTGCAGAAGCTTTGCCAGGCGCGGGCGTCGTCGCCTTTCCAGGCTTGTTTCATTTGCGCGAGAAACGTCAGCGCCTGATCGACCTCGGCGGACGAAGCCGGGCGATTCAGCGCACGATCGTATGCGTCACGCACCCGGCCCGCGTCGTCGAGATCGGCTCGCGCCAGCAGGCCTTTGGCCATCACCAGACTATGGCGCAGCATCACGGTTCCGTTCATCATGAACAGCGCTTGCGGAGCGACGACGGTGGCGTCACGATCGCCATTCGGCGTCGAAGGATCGGGTAGATCGAAGGCGTTGAAAACGTCGTACATCGAACTGCGCACGACGGGAATGAAAACAGCGCGAATGTTCTTTTCGTAGTCGACGTCACCGCGCTTGGCGGTATTGGCGACATACTGGCGGTCCTTGTATTTCAGGATCGAGCCGCTCGACCATTCCAGATTCAGATCGCCCGAGACGGCCATGATCGAATCGCGGATCGACTCGGCTTCCAGCCGGCGGCGCGGAAATCGCCACAGCAGAATATTCTCGGGGTCCGCCTCAGACGCCTTCGCGTCGAACACACTGCTCAACTGATACGCATTCGAAAGCATCAGCGTCCGGTGCATCTGTTTGACCGACCAGCCGCTCTCGACGAATTGCACGGCGAGGTAATCGAGCAGCGCCTGGTTTGACGGCTTTTCGCCGAGCCGCCCAAAGTTATCGACCGTCGGTACAATACCCCGGCCGAAATGCCAGCGCCAGATGCGATTGGCCATGACGCGGCTGGTGAGCGGGTGATCCTTCCGCGTAAGCCACTCGGCCAGTTGCAGCCGTCCGCTGGTTTCTTTACCAATTACCGGTTGTTGATCGCCCGAGATCACACGCAGGAAACGCCGCGGAACTTTGTCGCCGAGGGTCCAATGGCTGCCGCGAATGTGAAGCGCGAGATCGTCATTCTTTCCGGATTCGCAAACGCCCATCGCCCGCGGAAAGTCCGGCGTTTCGGCTTCGAGCGCCTTCTGCTCGGCGTCGAGTTTGGCCAGCGACGCGCGCAACTCCGGCGTATAGTAGCGGCGGGCGTCGCCGGGAGCGCGGAACGGACCGAACTTTTCGTTGAGGAAATCGTGGACCGCTTTCAGGGCGGGTTCTTTCGTTTCCTTACCCGCGACAATCGCGCGCTTGGCGACTTCGGTGTAGACCCCGGCCAACTCTTTGCCCCGCTTGCCGGCGGCTTCGGGGAACAACTTCCAATCTTGTGTCTCCCAACCGAACAGCACCGACGATGTCGCGCCCTTCGATTGGTCCAGGTATTCGACAAGCTGTTCAAGAATGCTCGGGTTGATGCCGAACTCGCCGGCGATCTGCACATCGGTGCGCGGTGTGACGGAGAGCGTGTTCTTCGCAATCAGTAACTTCGTGAAGTAGGGGAATCGCGCGGCATGTTCGAGCTTGAGCGTATTTGCGCCTTGCTTGAAACGGAAGACGCCGAGCGCCGTCCACCCGCCGGTTTCCGGCGACGCGGCGCGATTGGCGACGGGCAGCAACCCTCGGCGCACCCATGCGCCGTTCAGCCAGAGGTCCGCCGTGCCCGCGCCTTTTTCCTCGTCGAGAATATCGATCTGATAGTCCCCTTCGGCGGGCA
>VFZW01000320.1 GCA_016871055.1 Acidobacteriota bacterium | reverse complement strand
GTTTTTCTTCCTGACGGCGCGCGCCACCGAAACCGACCGCATTGTTGGATTGGAAATCGGAGCGAACGACTACATCGTCAAACCGTTTTTCGTGCGCGAGTTGATCGCCCGGATCAAGATCCAATTCCGCACGCATTCGCCGGCGCCGAAGACGTTGAAGTCGGGCGGAATCGAACTCGACCGCACCGCCTGCCGCGCATCCCTCGACGGCGCCGAACTCACCCTAACGGCCACTGAATTCAAACTGCTTGAGTTCCTGATGTCCCGGCCTGGCGTGGTCTTCCGCCGCGAGCAGTTACTCAACGCCGTCTGGGGACACGACCGCGCGGTCACCGATCGTACGGTCGATGTCTACATTCTGCGCCTTCGCCAGAAGATCGAGCAGGACGCCGCGAATCCAATTTACATCCGCAGCGTCCGGGGTTTTGGTTATAACTTTAACGAGACGATTGCGACGGCGGCGGGTTAGAACCAAAAGCATAGACCGAAGCGGATGTCGTAGTCGCCACCATCGTCCGTTTTGGCGTCGACCGTGTCGCCCGTCCCGCCGTCAATGGCGGCCGGTGGCGTTAGCGGCCGGCGACAGCGTCGCGGCCAGGCCGAATAGAGCGAGGGCGGACGTCGTTAAGGTCACGTGTTGATTCCCTTTCAGCAATATTGGAATTAGAGGATTGGGTCCCGCTACAGCACACAACGAGGCAAACGTTAACCTGCTTTTCGAATGCGCAGGCGAACGACCTGCCAGCGCCGCGACAGCCAGCCGCGGTTACGTTCCCGATACCTCTTGAACCGTTCCTTGAGTTTCTTGAAGAGCCGGCCCGGGGCCGAGTTCTGCCACACGCCGTAAGCGGCCGCCCGCAGGTGAACGATTTTGTCGTGCGTCCAGCGAAACCACGAAATGGAAAGGAGACTCGGCTTGGTTAATTGAAACAATCGCGCAACAAACGCTGTGCCGAGAATCTTCGCGCTGAAGATCGTCGAGACGCCGAGAATTGGATGGCCCCCGGCAAGCCAATAAAGCGCCAGAAACTTCACCGGTGCCAGCGTGATCGAGGGAACGGCGAACAAGCAGAGGGCGGGATACGGCCCGAGGTTTGTGATCCAACACTCAATCTGCCGGAAGACCGGCAGCTTGCCAAGCACCGCGTAGATCTTCGCCAGCCGCCACAGCGCCTCTTCAACAAGCAGCAACACTGCCGCGACGGCGAGAAGCGGATAGGTGACAAGCCGTTTGGCCCAGCGGCGCATGAGATTAGGATGGCACGGAACCGGCGCTTGACAATCGTACAAGGCTCAGGCACACTAGGCCTAGCTAAGCTATGCCTAGAGAAGCTGGAGTTCCGAGCGGCACCCTGATCATGATGGTCCTGCAGGTCTTGCGCAACGGACCGCTGCACGGCTACGCCATCGCGCAGCGCATTCACCTACTTTCGGGCGATGAGCTTCGCGTGGAAGAAGGATCGCTCTACCCGGCGCTGCAAAAATTGTTGATGCAGGGCTGGGTGAAAGCGGTGTGGGCGGTGTCGGAGTCCGGCCGCAAGGTGCGCGAGTATCATCTCACCGTGTCGGGACGCAAGCAGTGCGAGGCCGAGGTCAACGAATACGAGCGAATGGCGGCGGCGGTGAAGGCTGTGTTGAAAGGCGCGCGATGATCTGGCGAAGACTGTACTACCTGCCGCGCCGCTCGAAGTTCGAGCGCGAACTGGCCGAAGCGATGTCGGCGCATCAAGAAGAGATGGGCGGGCCGCGCGGCGTCGGCAATACGCTGCGGCTCCGCGAAGAGGCCGCCGACATCTGGGGCTGGGGCTGGCTCGAAGAATGGAAGCAGGACGTGACGCATGGGGTGCGGGTATTCCGCCGATCGCCGAGTTTCACGATCACCGCGGTCGCCGTTTTGGCCCTGGGCATCGGCCTCAACCTCGCGCTGTTTCAAATTCTGAACGGTGCGTTCATCGCTCCGCTAAAGCTGCGCGATCCGGAAACGCTGGTGCGCCTCTTTCAGAACAGCAAGTTCGGATTTTCGAGCGGCGTGAATTACAACGTAGCCCAATTTATCAAGACTGAAACTGACGTGTTCACCGGCGTCGTCTTCGAACAGCGCGCCCAAATGGGCTGGCGGGACACCGCCGAGCAGGTTGCCGTTCGTTTTGTATCGGCCAACTACTTCGACGAATTCGGCGCGAGCGCATCGTTCGGCCGCCTTTTCCACGATGGCGAGGACGCGCGGGCCAGCATCGTCGTCAGCGAAGAGTTTTGGCGATCGCACCTCGCCGGAGATCCGGCCGCAGTCGGTTCAAAGGTGTTTCTCAACGGACGCCCCGCCACGATCGCCGGTATAGCCTCCTTTTATGGGGTTCGCAATTCGACATCGATTTGGGCGCCCATCGAGAATATCGAGTACTTCTACCCGGGTTCGCCGTTAAAGTCCGACTGGCACTCCAGAAACGTGGACGTCTACGCGCGCCTTCGGCCCGGCGGCTCCCTCGATGCCGCCAAACAAGCGTTGATTACTCCGATTGCCGAACTCGGCAAAGTCCGCCCCGAGTTGGAAGACCAGCCGTGGATCGATCTGTCGAGCGGCGCGAACCACTTTCGCCGTCCAGTCGACGACCTAGAAACGGCGATCGCGATTTCGCTGCTTATGGGAATCGCGGTGTTGGTGTTTTCGATCGCATGCGCGAATCTGGCGAGTCTAATGGTCTCCCACCTAAGCGCCCGGGCGGCGGAATTCCAGATGCGCGCCAACCTCGGTGCGGGCCGGGCGCGGGTGCTGCGGCAACTGCTTACGGAGTCATCGGTTCTGGTGGCGGCAGGATTGATCGGCGGCTGGTTTGCCGGTTACGCCGCCGCGACGCTAATCGCCGCGAACACCGGCGCGCCGTTCGAGATCTCTTTGACTCCGGATTGGCGTCTGGCGGCGGGCGCATCCGCGATCGGTTGGCTCGCGCTGCTGATAGTCGGGCTTGTGCCGGCGCTGCGGACCATTCGCGGGGAAAACAAGAATCGCATGCAACGTGTACTGGTAGGCGTGCAAGTCACGAGCAGTTGCGTCTTGCTATTGACGGCTGGAATGCTGGCGCGAAAATTCCAGGATGTCGCCACCGCCGATCTCGGCTTCCAGTTTGAAGACATAGCCGTTCTGGAAGTATCGCTGAGTCAATACGGCATCAAACCCGCGGCTGCGGCCAACTACTGGGCCGCGCTGCGCGATAACGTGGCTTCCGATCCGCGCCTCCGGGGCGTGGCGCTTGCCACCACCGTACCACTCGGCGGGTCGCTAAACGAAGGATCCTTCGATAGAGACGCCCCTGGCCTCAAAGTCGTCAGGATGACCGTGGATGCACCGTTTTTTTCCCTCTTCCAGATCCCTCTGCTGTCCGGCCGCACATTCCAAGCCGGCGATACGCGCGAGAACGCCGTCATCGTAAGCCGGCGCCTCGCCGAACGGATGTACGGTTCACCCAACGTCGTTGGAAAGGCGTTCCCGAAATCCGGCGAGGGGCCGCGCGCAACGATAATCGGCGTCGCCGCGGACGCGAAACTCCTCAAGATCACGGCGACCAACACCGCGGAGTCCTATTCGCCCATGATGCCCGATAACATGAACGATGCCCTCCTGATGGCGCGCGTGGATAACAACCACCTCGACGCGTTGCGCGCCGCGGCCAACCGTGTCAATCCGGCGATTACACCCGCCGTCCACTGGATGCGCGACGACTTCGAGAGCCGTATTCTCGCTCCAAAATTGATGGGCTTCGGCGCCGTGGCGGTTGGTCTTCTGGCGCTTTCGCTGACGAGCCTCGGTATCTCCGCCCTTGTCGCCTACTCGGTCTCATTACGCACCAGGGAAATCGGAATTCGGATGGCGCTGGGCGCCCGCGCCGAGAGCGTACTTTGGCTGATCGTACGTGGATTGACCTGGCCGGTTGTGATCGGTGCGAGCATCGGGGCCTTCGCCGTTCTAGGGGGCTTGTCAACGGTGCTGCAAGGCGAGCCGTTCTTTGTCGATTCGTCGGACCCGCTGGCGATTGCCGGCGCACTGACGGCTCTCATCGTCGCGGCTCTCGGGGCAAGTCTTGGCCCGGCGGCGCGCGCATTGCGCATCGATCCATCAACCGCGCTACGTGAGCAATAGCTCCAAATACAACGCCCCCGCAATCGGGTTGTGCGTGTACGGCTCAATCTGCACGAAACCTAACTTTCGATACAACTCAATCGCCCGCCCCATCATCGGCAAGGTGTCGAGCCGCAGCTGCACATAGCCTCTCCGCCGCGCCTCTTCAATCACCGCTTCCGCCAGCGGTCTCCCAAGCCCGACGCCATGAAACGCCGGCCGCACAAACAGCCGCTTCATCTCAGCGGTGTGCGGATCAAGCGCGCGCATCGCCACAACACCCGCAATCGCGCCATCGACATCCGCAATCGCGCCATCGACATCCGCGAACAGAACCGCGCCCGACGGGGGCGCGTACCGGCCCGGCAACTCCGCCAACTCCTGTTCGAAACTCTGAAAGCACAAGTCGATATTCAAGTGCGCCTGATATTCCCGAAACAGCTCGCGCACGCGGTCCATTTCATCGTGATGCGCGGGACGGATCGTGCACGCTGCACTCATTGTTTGGCCGGTCCATACATCGCACGCCCTGGCCGCGCCGTCTGCATTTTTGCGTCAATCAACACCGGCACGCCATTCACCAGCACGTGCACAAATCCCTCGGCGTACTGATGCGGATTGCCGAACTCGGACTTATCGATAACCTTCTCGAAATCGAACACCGCCACATCGGCCTTCATCCCCGGCCGCAACAACCCGCGATCGGCGATGCGAAATCGAGCGGCGGGCAAACTGGTCATCCGCCGAATCGCGTCTTCTAGTTCGATCACCTTCTTCTCCCGCACATACCGCCCGAGCACGCGCGCGAAAGTGCCGTAATTCCGCGGGTGCGGCACATCGACGCCGAACACCGGAATGCCGCCGTCGGAGGCCACCATCGTCCACGGGTACTTCAGAATCGCCACGATGTCGCTCTCGCCGATCGCATGATAGATGCACGAACACCCGCCTTGTTCCTGCAGCTTGACCACGTGCTCGGCGGCCTTTTCAAAGTCATCGGAACCAGTCAGATCGCGCAGCGACTTCCCAGCCAGCGAGCGATCGCCCGCGCAACTCGCAAAGACGACGTTTCGCAGATCGCCCGAGCCACGGTCCTCCTTCAAATTGACAACGATCTCGCGCTTCATCCGGGCGCGAGACTCCGGCGAGGCGGCCCGCTCGCGAAACGACCGCGCTCCGCTTTCCAGAGCCCACTTCGGAATCAGCACCGAAAGGCCCGTCGAAGACGCGGTGTACGGATACTGGTCGATCGTCACGTCGACGCCCCTTCGCCGCGCGGCATCCACCAACGCGATTGTGTCCTTCGCCGCGCCCCAGTTTTTGCCGCCGATGACCTTGTGATGGGTGATCTGCGCCGGCAGGTCTCCTTCCTCTCCAATGCGAATCAACTCCTTCACCGAATCGGTGATCTTTGCCGCTTCGTCCCGCATGTGCGATGTGTAGATCCCACCCATCGCGCCGGCTACTTTCGCCAGTTCGATAATCTCCTCGGTCGGCGTGAACGTGCCGGGCAGATACGCCAGGCCGGTCGACAATCCGAAAGCGCCTTCACGCATCGCCTGCCGCATCATGCCGCGCATCGTTTCGATTTCCTGGGCGGTGGCCAAGCGGTTCTTCAGGCCAATTACCTTTGCGCGAATGGTCCCCTGACCCACCAGCAACCCGAAATTGGTCGTCGCCGGGACTTTCGAAAACCGAGAGAGATATTCCCCGATCGGCAGCGGCGACGAGCCATCCGGTCCTTCGATAATCGTCGTCACACCCTGCCGGATCTGGTTTTCGGCGCTGGGAACATCGAAGACCCCGCGCCGCCCATGACTGTGGGTATCGATAAACCCAGGTGTGACATATTTGCCACGGGCATCGAGAACGATCTTCGCCGCGCGCGTCGTCGGCGGCCCAACGTAAACGATCGCGTCGCCCGTGACGCCGACATCGCCGATGTACCATGGGTTCCCAGCGCCGTCGATAATACGGCCTCCCGAAATCCGGATATCGAATTCCGGATTCTGCGCCGTAAGGCCGAGCGAAACGACTAGAAGGAAACCGCGCACCATCCGTTTATTGTACGGTGCGGTTCAGACGCGCAAGGGCCGGGGCCGAAGCGAGTGCACCAAAAATCTACAGACGCGTGTCCTATTGGGACTCGTCGCGCTTTGCCGATGGCTTGGACGAGGACGTCAACATGCTGAAAAACAGCCCCAAAATGATAAATACGGCGAACAACCCTCCGACCTGCATAAAACCTCCGCCGATTCACATGCAATTTCGATGCCAGAATTTCAGCGGCGTGGAACCACCGGCATTTCGGCCAGCGAAGTATCGTCGTAAGTACGCTTGGGCGGGCGCGAGGTGAGCGATGTTAAGAAGAGACTGAGTACAAACAGCGCGACGCCGACGGCGGTCGCGGCCAATCCGGCGTTTGGAATCATGCTTTGGAGATTCATCGTCGCTACCCTTCACTTATCTAACGCGTGAAACGAGAATAAGGATGCATCAAATCCGTGAAAATTTTTCGCGTAGCCTGCGCAGGCGGTAACGGAAAACCACCCCGACCGGATTTGCACAGCCCCGATTCCGAAGTTTTGGCGAAGTTGGCGCGCCTTGGCTAAATCTGATACGCTCACCTGCATGCGAACTCTCGTCGCGGCAGTCACACTCTTCGCCGCTTCCCTTCCCGCCATGTGCCAACTCTCCTCGAAAAAAGCTTTGAATCTCGAAGCAGCCAAAAAGATCGCCGCAGCCGCCGAGGCGGAAGCGCGCAAAAACAACTGGAACGTCGTCATTTGCATCGTCGACGACGGCGCGAACCTGATCTACCTCCAAAAGATGGACGGCACGCAGATCGGCTCGGTCGACATCGCGCAAATGAAAGCGCGCACCGCGATCAAAATGAAGCGCCCCTCGAAGGTCCTTGAAGACGCCGTCGCCGATGGCCGCAATGCCGTCTTGAAGTTACCCGATGTCCTGCCCGTCGAAGGCGGCCTGCCTCTGATGGCCGGAACCGATTTCATCGGCGCGATCGGCGTCAGCGGTGTCACCTCACAGCAGGACGGCCAGATCGCGGCCGCGGGCGTGGCAGCGGCTTCCGCAATGAAGTAACCTCACTTCCAGACCTGCAACGCCTCGGCTAGCGAATTCACTTCGCGCAGTTTCGCCCTGTGCAGGCCGTACACCGATTCGGTGAATCGAAACGACTGCGGCAGAGGGGTCAACGAGGCAATCTCCCGCGGTGCGATCATTGCCGCCACTTCGGCCAGATCTGTGAATCGCAGTACGCCGAGCAGCGCTGGCCCTTGCCAGTGCGACGCCGGCGGATCGTCGAGGATCACCCGCGTGATCCCCGGCTCCAAGGCTGCGGCGTACAGCGCCAGTCCGCCCGTGTGTCTTCTCTCGTAGACTGACACACCACGGACCTTTTCCGTTTCAATCAAAAAGCGCACGGATTGGAGGATATCCCAAAGCTGCATCGTTTCGAGCGTTCCGCCCAGCAGCGCCGCCGTCATCTTCGTCGCCGCCGTGCGGAAATTGTCCATCGGATAATCGGTCGCCCGCGGGTGCAGAATCAGCACCACGTGATGTGGAAACGCCGCCAGTAGATTGTCGTAGTCGACTCCAAAGACAATGTCCTCCTTGCTCTTGGCGTAGATGAGTGCTGGATGCGAGTCACGGCCGTCGCGGGGCACGAATAATTTGCCTGTCACGCGAAGATTCTCCTCGGTCGAGAACTCGATACGATACGCGTCGGCGTAGCGCGCCGGCCAGCCGTTGTCCTTTGCCTTCCACGTATCGAACGGAACCGTCGACCTCGGAAACATACCAAACGTCTTAGCGCGCAAAGTA
Source organism: Acidobacteriota bacterium (assembly GCA_016871055.1). Taxonomy (GTDB): domain Bacteria; phylum Acidobacteriota; class Terriglobia; order Bryobacterales; family Bryobacteraceae. Next base: position 126 of record VFZW01000320.1, on the reverse strand, counting down.
CCTAACCCGGCATAGCCGGAACCAAAGAGGGAAATCGGATACGATGCCGGGATGGGCGTTGAATCACTGACCGAGCGGTACGGATCGCAGATCGCGGGGGTGTTGGGTTGCTATGACCGGATACTG
>VFZW01000319.1 GCA_016871055.1 Acidobacteriota bacterium | reverse complement strand
CTCCTTGCCGATCTCGCCACGCTGACTCAAAATCAGGTTCGCATGCGCGACCAGTCCTTCCAAATGCTTGCCTCGCCTACCCCCGTTCAACTCCGCGCTTTTCACCTCCTCGGCGTCACACCCTAACACTTTGTTCCCAGCGCCGCACACCCTCCTCTTCGTCTAACTCGTTTGGAGTGTGTCGATTGCCCCGTTTTGCCAAGGGGAACTTCGGTTTAGTGCGCCGGAATCCCGATCATTACCGCATCGGCCAGGAATTGGGCGAGGTCTACAACATCCTTGGCTCGACCCGCCTGAGAGCCAACTTGCTTCAGCCCGCCAAAGAGGCCTACCTGAAATCGCGCGCTCTCCTCGAGCGTCTGCAAAAGCTCTCGCCCGGCGATGAAAACGGCACGGATCGCTTGACCGATGCCTACTCGGGATTAGGAGAGTGCGAAGCGCGCTTGGGTCAATTGAAGGAGGCGCTGGCTACGCACCAAATGGCGGTGCTTCGGCGGGAAGAGTCCGCGCGCCGGCATCCGCATAGCGCCAGCCATCAACGGAACCTGATGCTTACGCTTTCCCACGTTGGAGACGTCCAGGGCAATCCGGGCTTGCCCAATTTGGGTGACATGGCCGGCGCGCGCGCCACCTTTCATCGTTTGGTCGAGATCGCCCGTCGGCTGCATGTCGAGGACCCCGCCGATCAGCGCGCCAAAAGCGACTACGGGATCGCGATGGTCCGCTCGGCCAATGCGATGGAAGAGCGAAGCAGGGAAAGGATCGAGATCCTCGATAAGTCGATACGGTTGTTGGGCGAGACAACGAAGGCGAACCCAGCGAACAGAGCCGATCGCGCCGAACTTGTCCGCGCGCTGTTCCTCCTCGGAATCTCTCGCAACGCCGCCGGCGATTCCGCCGCGGCTCTGCGTGCATATCGCGACGGTATGCGGCTCAATGCGCCGCTGCTGGCCAAGGACACCGGCCGCTCGGCGATGGACTCCATTCTGCTGACGGCCTATGCCGGCGAAATCCACGCCTCCCGCAGCGAACGCGCCGAGAGCGCGGCGCTTGTTTCCAGCGTGTTGGAACTCGCCGCCGCCGATGGGCCGTACGGGAAGGGGAGGCCGCCGGCCGTACAGGTTGCGATCACCGCGCGCGCCAACGCGCACATCGGCATGATCTATCACACTCTCGGCCAAAAAGCCGACGCCCGCCGGCATCTCATCATAAGCCGCGACGCCTATGGCGAACTCGAAAAGAAGGGTGCGCTGACCGGCGCGCAGCGCAAATCCCTGGGGCAAGTGCAGCGGCTGCTCGAAGAGACGCCGCGATGACCCAGTGCGAAAAACAACTCGTGCGAGCGAGTTTTCAGGAAATACGCGAAGTCGCGGTCCCGGTCGCGCGGCTTTTCTATGGAAGGCTGCTCGATCTGGAACCGTCGTTGCGCCCCATGTTTCGCGAGGATTTCCAGAAGCAATCGGCGAAATTGATGGATATGCTCGCGACCGTGGTGGACAACCTCGAGGATCCGGAAAAACTGAACCCCGTGCTGCGGGAAATGGGCTTGCGTCATGCCGGTTACGGAGTCCTCCCGCGGCACTACGCGCTTGTCGAAAAAGCGCTGCTGTGGGCGCTCGCGCACGCGCTTGAATCCGGCTTTCATGCCGAAGTGCGCGAAGCATGGCAAGGCGTCATCGCCCGCGTGAGTGGAGCGATGTTGGCCGGCGTGGCGCACCGCGACATGGTTCAGGAACGCTGATCGTTTGTCAAAGATCGATCCTGCGTCGCCGGCAGTGGAGGGCGGTCTCTTCGCATCCAAACAAGCTTCCGTATCCGCTATACCGCTCCAAGCGGAACTGCCACGCGGCCTGTGCGCCTCTAGGGCGCGCCGGTAGTCGGCAGGCCGAGCGCCCAGGCGATCAATATTGCTGGGCCAGCCGCTACCGCGCCATGCGGCAACGACAAAGCGTCTTTGCTATCGAGCGTCACGCGGTCCTTGCCGGCGATGCCCCGGATATTCTGCCAAGTCTGTTTGAGCCGTCCCTTGGCGACGATCGCGATCAACGCCACCACGCCACCCAAAATACCAGTGAGGATCATGAGCACAAACCAGTTCATCGTGCCGAGCAGCGCACCATAGGCGCCCATCAATTTCACGTCGCCCCCGCCGCGGGCGTTGAGCACGAAGAAGACAAAGTACACGCCGAAGCCGACGGCGAGGCCAATCAATCCGGCCTTCAACGACGGCCATCCGCCCGTGTACCAACGCGCCGCCAGCGCAAACGCGGTCATGGGAAGCGTCAACCAATTGGGTATCGTGCGATTGTGCATGTCCGTCGCGGCCGATAGGATTGCCAGGACGAAAACGCCCCAGCGCAAGATTTCGGGAACCGTATCCATTTATTCCGTTCCAGGCGGACGGCGCTTGTGCCAATCCGACTTCTCCTGGTATCGCACGCCGACGGTCAGCACGAGGCTGTCTTGAAACGGCCGGCTGATGACGCTCATGCCCAGCGGCATTCCCTGAACGAATCCGCATGGCAGCGACAGCGCGGGCAAACCCGCCAAATTGCCCGCGGCGCTCAAATCGCGCAGCCCGCGGTTTTTCATCGTCACGCTTTCGCGCGTAATTCCAGCGGGCTTGTCGAGCGGGTCGGTCAACTTAGAGGCGATGTTGATGCGGCTCGGCGCAAGCAGCACATCGACATCCTCGAACAACTTGCGGAACATCTCCTGCGCCAGCGCACGCACGCGCATCGCTTTCAAGTAGTCGCGCGCGCTGTAATCGAAAGACGCCTTCAAGCCTTGAATCTGATTCTGATCGGCGAGTTGATCGACCTTGCCGCTGGCGATCAACTCTTCGAAGATCGACGATGCCTCACAAGCGATAATGGTCGACGCCGCGGCGCTGTACGGCATCTCGGGCAGCGCGACCTCCTTCATCGGGAAGCCCAATTGCCGGAAGGCTTCGTAGGTCGCGGTGAATGTCTTGCGGACCTCTTCGTCGACGATGAGATCCAGGTCCGCTGGCGCGAAGCCGACGCGGATTTCCGCGTTCGGCCTGATGAACTGCGGCGCGTAGTAGAAGCTCTTGCCGGCCGAACCCGGATCGGCGCTGTCACCGCCCGCAATTGCCTGCAGGACGATGCCGCAATCGACGGCGCTGCGGCACATAGGGCCGATCTTATCGAGCGTCCATGACAGCGCCATCGCGCCGTGACGGCTGACGAGTCCATATGTCGGCCGATGACCCGTGACGCCGCAATACGCCGCCGGCGTTAGGATCGACCCCCATGTTTCCGAACCGAGCGCATACGGCACCAAGCCCGCGGCGACGGCCGAGCCCGACCCGCTCGACGAACCGCCGCTCCAGCGCGTGATGTCCCACGGATTCAGGCCGGGGCCGGTGAGCGACGCAGCGGGATATCGATATCCGCCGCCGCCGGCGAGTTCCACCATGCCGAGTTTGCCCACGCAAATCGCACCGAGCTTATCGAGCCGCAAGATCGCCGTTGCGTGATCTTCGAACTTCTGGGTCTCGAAAGGCTTCGCGCCCCAGCGGGTGGGCTCGCCGCCGAAGCTCAACAGATCCTTGGCGCCGTACGCCACGCCCTGCAACGGCCCGCGCGTTCGGCCGCGCCTGAGTTCCTTATCGATCTCCTTGGCGCGTTTGACGGCGATCTTTGTGAGGGGATGCGCGAGCGCGTTGTACTTTGGGCCGAGCCTTTCCAGCCGCTCGGCCGCGGCCTTGGTCAGGTCCTCGCAGCTGAACTCGTTGGCGATCAGCTTTGCGTTGATATCGCGAACCGAGAGCCAGAATGTCTCTGGGCTAATAGGCTTTGAAGACAAAGGCCGGCTCCGTCGAAATGGGGATGGCGAACTTGGCCAGTTCGCTGGAATTCGTTTTGACGCGCTCTTTCGCGGCGGTGAGATCTTCGGCCGCTGTTGTTGTGTTTGTCTGGCTCGCGGCCGGGGGCGCGGCGAGCAGGAACCAAGCGAGATCGCGTCTTCGCATATAAGCCAATGGTAGAACGAACTTAGTGTCCGTTGAGCGACTCGAGCGCGGCGCGTTCCATGACCGCGCGCGGCGCGTTCTCGCCGGTGAAGATCTCAAACTGGCGCGCGGCTTGTTCGAGGAACATCGCCAGACCGTCGATCGTCTGGCGGCCCTGCGCTTTGGCACGCCGCAGCAGCGCGGTTTCGCGGGGGTTGTAGACCATGTCGAAAACAAGCTCGCCGGGAATTTTGCCCTCGAAAAAACACTCATCGACGTTGGGCCACATGCCCATCGGCGTGCAGTGAACGACGATATCGAACTTGCGTGCGTTGGCCTGTTCGCGCGAAAGAGGCTCGCCGTTGCAGATCCGCGACAACGCGCGGACTCGATCGAGGTTACGGCCGACCAAGCTGATCTTCGCGCCCGCGTCGGCCAGCGCGAATGCCGCGCCGCGAGCAGCGCCGCCGTTGCCGACGATCAGCGCGGTCGACTTGTTCAGCTTCAATTGCTTTTGCAGCGGCGCCGTCACGCCCTCGGCGTCGGTGTTGGTGCCGCGCCACTTACCGGCCTTGCGCCAAATCGTGTTCACCGCGCCGATGCGGCGAGCCAGAGGCTCGACGACGTCCAGGTAGCGAAGAACTTTTTGCTTGTGCGGAATTGTGATGCTGGCGCCCGACAACGGTAAGTCGTGCGCCATTTGGAAGAAGTCTTTCAGTTGATTGCTGTGGACAAGGAACGGCAGATAGACTGCGTCCATCCGCTTGTGCTGAAACGCGCGGTTGTGGACGTTCGGCGAGATCGAATGGCGCACGGGATCGGCGACGACGCCGTACACCTTAGCGTTCTTGGTGAACTTGTCGACGCGATAGAGATGCCGCAACATGCGCGCGCTGACTTGGCCGGACGCGGTGCCCTCGGCGGCATTCGGCGCGGCGTAGGTGTAGATGCCGCCGAACGACGGCGACAAAACGCGCGTCGAAAAGCCGGGCTCGCCCATCGCAAGCACGACCAGCTTTTCGCGAGGATGCGATTTGGCCAGCGAAAGCATTTTGTAACTGTCATTCGGCTTGCGGGCGGTAGTGACTATCTTGTAGGCGTAGGCCTGAATCTTCGCCATCCGCTTGAAGACCGGCTCAATTGGCGGCGTGCCTTCAAAGTTGTGATAGCTGATGATCAGCATGCAGTCGGCGCGGAGGCGATCGAGTTTGTCGACGGCGTTCTCGGCGCTTTCGATTTCGAGGTCAACGGCAAGCGCGCCGGCGTCGACCGAGGCTTCCAGGATGCGAATCTGTTCGGCGATCGATCCATCGAACTTGCCATGATTCTGATGGCGGCGGCAAGTGGCTAGGACCGTGCAGTCGGGATTATCGCGAAGGAACTTGGAGATAGCGCTGACGCCGTCTATCGGGTTCTTCAAGTAGTCGAGGCGAAACTCGAGAAACTGTTCGCCGCTTTCGACTTCCGCGCGTGCGTGCGCGATCAGTTTTTCAACTGTCGGAAAGCCAAGCGCAATGCAGATTTTAGGGAGCGGAGGCTGGGATGGCATGGCAAGCGCGCGAGACGGCTATGGTCATTCAGCTTACCATTGAACGGACCCCTGCGAGCGAGGACCCCAGACTTTCGAGGGTCTCGAGGCCGGTTTTGGACTGAACGTCATCAGCCAGGCGCGCCATCGAAACCTGTGCCAGCACAATCTTCGAGATGTTGTTCCGGGCTAGTAATTCCGCGGTTTGGAGGAGTTGCGCGTCGTGCGCGGTGCGATCGCCGCGCAGCAGCGCTTCCAGCGCTTGCGGGTTCAAGGCGACTTGGACCTTGAGCTCTGGATTGAAGTGCCGCAGCCACGCGAGCGATGTATCGACCGTTGATGGGAACGTGGCGATAAGGCCGATCGGCCCCTCATCGCGCGCCGCGGTTGCGAGCATTGGCTCGTCGATCTTAAGCAGCGGGACCGGCGACGCCGCGCGAAGTTCCTGCATCTGCGCTGGGCCAAGCGCCGAGCAGGTCACCAGCGCGGCATCGACACTGTACTCTTCCTTCGCCCGTTGAATGTGGTGCAGGAGTCCTGCGATCGCGCGCGGCCATTCTTGCCGGCGCAGGCAGCCCATCACTCCTTCGTCGAGAATGTTGACTGGTTTCAACTCCGGCGCGTGGTGGAGGTAGAACTCGGCGACGGCGTCGACACTGGCGCGCGATGCGTGGAGAAGGAGGAGGCGGTGTTGCACCTTGTCATAATGACACCGTGACCGGCCTAGCGTAGTGCCTGTCGAATCCCTGCTTCCACCAACGGCGCCATAATCTCGTATCCCTTCGCATTCGGATGCAGGCCGTCGTTGGGCGTTCCGTCACGAAGCAACCCCTTCTCGTCGGCCGTTGCCGTGTGATAGTCGACATAGACCGCGCCCGCCTTCGCCGCGTAAGCCCTCAGCCACTCGTTGAGTCGCGAGATATCCCACGGCGGGCGGCTCTCGGATTGCTTGCGCTACGTGTAGTCGCTGACCGGCAGTACCGCGCAGAAAACAACTTTGATGCCGTGCGCCTTCGCCAGTTCCGCCATCGCTTGAAAATTCTGAGTGATTTGGGCGAGCGTCGTGGGGCCGGTGTTGCGCGCGATGTCGTTCGTCCCGGCGAGGATCACCTTCGCCGCCGGCTTCAAATTGATCACGTCTGGAAACATCCGCACAAGCATTTGCGGGGTTGTCTGGCCGCTGATGCCGCGGTTCACGTATGGCTTGCCCGGAAACGAATTGGCGAGCTTCCAACCATCGGTGATCGAATCGCCCATGAACACGACGCGGCCGGGTTCGGCGGGCTGCGCCTTTAGCCGCTCGTTGTCGGCATGACAACGGCCGAGTTGGTTCCAGTCCTGCAACTTCTCGGCGAAACGCTGGGCGCTCATGGCCAGGCAGCACTGCGCGCGCGGCGGGTTGTACTCGTCGCTCAGTTGGGCGAACAGGGCAGAATGCCAAAACAGTAGGAAATAGCGCATGCGTTTGAAGCTATCATACGGAGGTCGATTCCCATGCGCATCCTTCACGGCCTCACTCTGCTCCCGGTACTCTTCGCCCAAGGCTCGGTTGAACGAATCAAAGTCCACGGCAAATCGCTCGAAGGCAACTTGATCGGCGACTCGCCCGACCGCGACGTCGCCGTCTACTTGCCGAAGTCATACGCCACGGACAAGCGCCGCCGCTTCCCCGTCGTCTACATGCTTCACGGATTCACCGATAGCGTCGAGAAATGGTGGAGCAACCCCAAGCACTGGATCAACCTGCCGATGGTGCTCGACAAGGCCGCCACCGATTTCATCGTTGTCATGCCCGATGCGTACAACTCTTTCCAGGGCAGCTTTTACTCGTCCTCGGCCACCATCGGCGATTGGGAGACGTTCGTCGCGCGTGAAGTCGTCGCGGCCATTGACGCGAAATATCGAACGATTTCACGAGTCGCTTCGCGCGGGCTTGCCGGGCACTCGATGGGTGGATACGGCGCTATGCGTCTCGGCATGAAATACCCCGATGTTTTCGGCGCGGTCTATCTCATGAGCGCCTGCTGCATGACGCCGATGGGCGGTGGACCGAGCCGTCCGTCGAAGGCCTCCGATATCAAATCCCTCGAAGAGTTCGCGAAAGCCGATTTCGGCACAAAGGCGCAGATTTCCGGCGCGTCGGCCTGGTCGCCGAATCCGAAAAACCCGCCGCTCTATATCGACCTTCCATCGGCGGAGAACAAGGACGCGCTTGCGCGGCTAACCGCCAACGCGACACTTGCGAATGTTGATCAGTACATTGCCAACATACGGCGGTTACGGGCGCTCGGCATCGATTGCGGCGATAAGGACGGGCTGCTCGGCGGCTCCAAGGCGCTGCATGAACGCCTCGATATGTACGGCGTCACGCACGACTACGCCGTCTACGAAGGCAATCACATCAATGGAGTCGCGGGGCGAATTCAGAACGTCGTCGTACCGTTCTTCGCAATGCACCTTCAAATGCGCTAGTGTCCTGTCTCATATAACTATGTACATATAGGCAGAGTTGCCTCATACTGGGTCATGTTCACCCCAGCAGCTCCCTTGGCGGTAGAAGCGAGCCAACGGGAGCAACTCGAA
>VFZW01000318.1 GCA_016871055.1 Acidobacteriota bacterium | reverse complement strand
TTTTTTCTTCGTTTCCGCGCTTTAGATTGTAACGGCACGCTATCGGCCGTCACTACTGTAGCGAGACCGGAACACAAATGTCTGGTCCGGCTAGAAGAACGAATTATGATTCTGCGCCCCGCCGGCCTGGAGCTTTCCGCTCCACGCCGGCGGTAGTCTTTTTTCCGGCAGAGCCGGATCGCGCGCGTATCCGTTGAACGTGGCGGGGTCGTTCAGTCGGCCTACGCGGAGTTCGAGGTCTTCGACTTCGATCGTGCCACTGTTGGCTGCAAAGACCGACTCGCCCTGCTTCAGGCTGCTACGGGCGTAGCGCAGCGAGTCGACGTCGAAACGGGCACTTGCCATTGCCGGTGTCGCGTTCTCGGATTCGGAAACCGAATGACTCTGATGGGCCGATCGAAGACTTCGAGATCTTCTACGGGTTTCGCATGGCGCCTCGCGGGACCAGCAGTATTTGTCACTATGGGCGAGGACGGATTCGACGTGATTCGTGAAGGAGAGCGCGAGTTCGGTGGTGGCTCGGAAGGGTTTGGCGGGCTGCGCGCCGTCGTGATACGCTTTCGCCATGAACCTCTCCCGCCGCGATTTTCTGGCGCTGCCGTTGTTTCCGGCCTTGGCCCGCGCCGCCGCGCCTGTCAGAGGCAAAGTGAAGGTCACCGCCATCCGCGCGATGGCAATTCAGAACATCGCCGGCAACTGCCTCATTCGCGTCGACACCGATGCGGGCCTTTCGGGTTACGGCGAAGCCGGCGCGACGGGGCCGATGGCTCGCGCACGCATCGCAACAATGGAGCGGTACCTGATTGGCAAAGACCCGCTGGCGATAGAGGTCCACTTTCACGAATTGACCACGCTGATGCACACCTACATGGCGCACATCCCAACGATCAGCGGCATCGATCTGGCGCTGTGGGATCTGGCCGGCAAGCTGCTCGATAAGCCCGTCAACGTGCTGCTGGGCGGGCTGTCCCGCGAGGCGATTCCGATGTACTCGCATGGCGGCCGCGAGTTAAAGATGCTCGACAAGAGTTCGTGCCGCGATTGGGCGCAGCAGATCAAGGCTGCACCGGAGGGGTTCAATACGTTTAAGATCGGCATCGACAGCGTGCTTGGCGTGCCGTCGGCGCGGTATGCGCAGACGCTGACTGGCGCGCAGTTGCGGAACGTGGCGAGGGCGTACATGAATGTGCGCGAGGCGGTCGGCGAGGAGATCGATATCGCCTGTCACTGTCACAACGAGCCGGACACGCCGAGCGCGATCGCGATCGCCAAGGCGATCGAGCCGATGAACCCGCTGTTTCTGGAAGATCCGATCAACGTGCCGCATCACGAGGGATGGGCGGCGCTGAAGCGGTCGACGCGCGTGCCGATACTGACGGGCGAGAAGCTCGAAATGGTGCGCGGGTTCAAGCCGTTCATCGACGCGCAGTCGTGCGATATCATTCATCCGGATCTAGCGTTTTGTGGCGGAATTACAGGGGCGAAGAAGATCGCCGACTATGCGTATCAGACGCGCACGCCGGTGGCGCTGCACAATGTCGGGTCGATCGTGTTGACGTACGCGAGCGCGCACTTTGGCAGTGCGATCTTCAATTTCTATCGCAGTGAAAGCGCGCTAGGGCGGCCGACGCGGCATGTGGAGAAGATGTTGAAGGGCGCGGCGCCGGCGGTGAAGAATAGTCTGCTGACGGTACCCACCGCGCCGGGGCTGGGCGTGGACTTCGATTTCGATTATCTGCGCTCGCAGCTTGTGCCGGGCGAACCTTGGTGGAGCTAATATTTCGGAACTTTCGTAATCGCGGCGCGATACTTGTATACAACCATGCATTCCCGTACCCTCGCTTTTCTATTCGCGGCCGCCGCTTTTGCGCAGCCCAAGAGCTTCGATGTCGCGTCTATTAAGCCGAACGCGTCGAACGATCATCGCATCATGATCCGCTTCGCGCCGGGCGGGTTTAGCGCCACTGGCATGACCGTGCGCATGTTGATCGCTCAGGCGTACGGCATTCGCGATTTTCAGATTCAGAATGCGCCGGCGTGGATTGCGTCGGAACGATTCGACATCAACGCCAAAGCTGAGGGCCTTCCCGAACGCGTACCGCGCGAGTTGATGCAGACGTTATTGCAGAACTTGCTCGCCGAACGGTTTGGATTCAAAGCGCACTATGAAGACAAGGAAGGGCAGGTCTACAATCTTGTCGTCGCCAAGGGCGGGCCGAAGTTGAAAGTTAGCGATGCGCCGGCTGGCGGCCCCCCTGGACCCGGCGGGCCGGGCGGGCCACAACGCGGCATGATACGCATGGGCCGGGGGCAGTTCAGCGCAACCGGTGCGGAGATGACTGGCTTGACGCAGATGCTCGCGCAGACGGTGGGCCGCCCGGTGCTTGACAAGACCGAGTTGAAAGGCAACTTCGACATCGAGTTGAACTGGACGCCCGAGCCGGGGCAGGGAATGGGCGGGCCATTCGGCGCGGGTGCGCCTCCACTGCCGCCGGGAGCGACGCTGCCGCCGGTCGATCCGAACGGGCCGACGTTGTTCACCGCGCTGCAGGAGCAACTCGGCCTGAAGCTCGATTCGGCGAAGGGCAGTGTGCAAACGCTGATGGTCGACAGCGTCTCGAAACCGACTGAAAATTAGATCATGCGTCGCACGTTGATCGCAGCGCTGGCGGCGAGCGTCTTCGCCGCCGAGCATGCGGGCGTGGTGCGTTTCGGCGGGCAGCCGGTGCCAGGCGCTTCCGTGACTGCCTCGCGCGGTGGAGAAAAGTCGACCGCGCTGACCGATGCGCGCGGTGAGTTCCAACTCGCCGAGGGTACTTGGAAAGTACAAGTCGAGATGCAACTGTTTCAAACGGAGACGCGCGAGATTGTTGTGCCGGGCCCGGCGATAGTTTTCGACTTGACGATGTTGCCGCAGCCGCCTGTCGTCGCCACGGCGAAACCGCCGGTGTTTCAACGAAGTGAAGTGAAGACGGCACCCGTAGCCCAACAACCTGTCGACCCGCGCGCGGCCGATGGCCTGCTGATCAACGGCAGCGTGAACAACGGAGCGTCGTCGCCGTTTGCGCAACTGCCCGCGTTTGGGAACTTTCGGCGCGGCCAGCGTTCGATGTACAACGGCAATCTCGGCGTGATCGTGAACAATGCGGCGTTGGATGCGCGGTCCTTTTCGCTCACCGGCCAGAATACACCGAAGCCCGCCTACAGCCGCGTGCAGGCGCTCTTGGCGTTCGGCGGGCCACTGAAAATCCCGAAGCTTCTGGAGCGGAACGGACCGCAGTTTTCGGTGAACTATCAATGGACGCGGAACAGCAACGCGTCCGTGCAAACAGGGCTGATGCCGACCGATGCGCAGCGGGCGGGCGCGGTGAGTCCGCAGGCGCGCGCGCTGCTGGCGCTTTATCCGCGGCCGAATTTTACGGGCAGCGATCGGTACAACTATCAGATACCCATCGTCAGCGGACTCCATCAGGACGATTTGCAAACACGCATGAACAAGCAGGTGCGGCGGAATTTCTTCATGGGCTCGTATGCCTGGCAGAGCACGTGGAACGACTCGCCGGATCTGTTCGGATTTCTCGAAACCGGTAGTGTCGGCGCGCACAACACGATGATCGGCTACCGGCGATCGTTCTCGCCGAGGTCGTTTGTGAACTTGCGTGTGGAGTACAGCCGGCAGCGGTCCGAAGTGACGCCGTTCTTCGCCGGGCGGCGGAATGTGTCGGGGGAAGCGGGTATCGGCGGCAATAATCAAGAGCCCGCGAATTGGGGCCCACCGTCGTTGATTTTTTCGAGCGGCATCACGGGGTTGACGATGGCGCAGTCGTCGCTCAATCGCAATCAGACCGCGGTGTTTGGCGCGGATGCGTTTGTGGCGCGCGCCGCGCACAATCTTGCCTACGGATACAATCTGCGGCGGCAGCAGTTCAACGTTTTAAGGCAGCAGGACGCGCGCGGTACGTTTGCGTTTACCGGCGACAACGATTTTGAGAAGTTTCTGAGAGGCACGCCGGATACGAGTTCCATCGCCTTCGGGAACGCCGACAAGTACTTGCGCGGCACGATTCACGAGGCATTCTTGAACGACGATTGGCGCGTGGATCCATCACTCACGATCAACGCCGGTGTGCGGTGGGAATACTGGTCGCCGGTGCGTGAGAAGTATGGGCGGCTGGTGAATCTCGACCTCGCATCCGCGATGCCTTCGCGCACGCTGCCGGCGGCCGATCGCAACAACATCGGCCCACGCGTGGCGTTTTCATGGCGGCCGTTTTTGGCGTCGTCGATGGTGGTGCGCGGCGGATACGGCGTGTACTTCGACACGTCGGTGTATCAGCCGATCGCGATGCGAATGGCGCAGCAGGCGCCGCTTTCCACGAGCCTGCGTGTTTCAGGCCCGGGGCTTACCTTGGGCAACGGATTCAGCGCGGTGGTGTCGGCCACGGAGGCGACGACATTCGGCGTTGATCCCGCGCTGCGCGTCGGCTACTCGCAGAACTGGCAGTTGCAGATTCAGCGCGATCTTCCCATGGGTTTGCAGATGACGGCGACCTACAACGGATCGAAAGCCACGCGCGCCCTGCAACAATTCTTGCCGAATACGTTCCCGGGCGGCGCGATCGGCCCGGCCGGGTTTACGTATCTTGTTTCAAACGGAAACGGCCATCGCAACTCGGGGCAGTTTCAACTGCGAAGGCGGCTGCGGCGCGGTTTCACGGCGAGCGCCGACTACACCTACGCGAAGGCTATCGACAACGCAGGGTTGGGCCGGCGCGCGTCCTTGACCGCGCAGGACTGGACGAATTTGAACGCCGAGCGCGCGCGGTCGAACTTCGATCAGCGGCATCTGCTGATTGCGATGGCGCAGTATACGACCGGCATGGGCATGCGGCGTTGGAAGGGTGCGTTTTTGAAGGAGTGGACGATTGGGACGCAGATCCGCGCGGGCTCCGGACTGCCGTTGACGCCGGTGTTCTTGAGCCCTGTGCGCGGCACCGGCGTGACCGGTAGCCTGCGTCCCGATTTCACCGGCGCCTCTTTGTATGACGCGCCCGCGGGCTTCTTCCTGAATCCGCTCGCGGTCGCCGCGCCTGCCGCCGGACGCTGGGGCAATGCGGGGCGCAACTCCATTAACGGGCCGCATCAGTTTACGCTCGGCGCGTCGTTGGCGCGCACGTTTCGGTCGACCGACCGCATCAGCTACGACATACGCGCCGAGGCCGCGAACGCGCTGAATACCGTGACGTTTCCGGCGTGGAATACGGTTACCGGCAACGCGCAGTTCGGACTGCCGATTGCGGCGAATCCGATGCGGTCGATACAAATCATCTTCCGGACGCGGTTTTGACATGAAACATTTCTTTGCCATCTTGTTTCTGTCACTCGTCGCGCAAGAGCCGGTGTTCAAGTCGACAACGCAGTTGGTTATCGAGGCCGTTGTCGTGAAAGACAAAGACGGCAATCCGATCACTGGCTTGACCGCGAAGGATTTTGCGATCACCGAAGACGGCGTGCCGCAGCAGATCCGGTTCTTCGAATTTCAGAAGCTCGATACGTCCGCGCCGCCGGTTGTTGTTCCGGATTCGCAGCGCGCCCGCGCACTGCCGCGATTGACGCGCACGCAGATCGCGCCCGAGCCGCCCGGCGATATCAAGTACCGCGACCGCCGCTTGCTGGCGCTCTATTTCGACCTCACCGCGATGCCTCTGCCGGACCAGTACCGCGCCTTCAACGCCACGAAGAAGTTTGTCCGCACGCAGATGACCGGCGCGGACTTGATGGCGATTATGGCGTTTACAAGCGGCTCGGTGCAGGTGTTGCAAGACTTCACCGGTGACCGCGCGGCGCTGCTGAGCGTGATCGAAACGTTGATTGTCGGCGAGGATGAGAACGCGCCGGCCGATCCGTCGGACGCGAGCAGGGCCGACACCGGCGCGGCGTTCGGACAGAACGATTCCGAGTTCAATATCTTTTTCACCGACCGGCAACTCGCCGCCCTGCAAACAGCGGCGACAATGCTCGGGCGATTGAATGAGAAAAAATCGTTGATCTATTTCGCGAGCGGCTTGCGTTTGAACGGCGTCAACAATCAAGCGCAGCTGAATGCGACGATCAACGCCGCCGTGCGCGCGGGCGTGTCATTTTGGCCGATCGACGCGCGCGGACTTGTGGCGCAAGCGCCGCTAGGCGATGCGACGCGCGGTTCACCCGGCGGGTTGGCGATGTACACCGGCGCGGCGGCGAATGCGGTGACGGGCGCGTTGCAGCGATCGCAGGATACGCTGTGGGCGCTGGCCGCCGATACGGGCGGGAAGGCGCTGCTTGATTCGAACGACTTGTCGGCGGGCATTGTGCAAGCGCAGCGGGCGGTGGCGAGCTATTACATCCTCGGCTACTACACGACCAACGAGAATCTCGACGGCAAGTTTCGGAAGATTCAGATCAAGTTGACGAACGGCTTGGCGGCGACGGTCGACTATCGCCAAGGCTACTACGCCGGCAAGGTGTTCAAGAGTTTCTCGACGGCCGATAAAGAACGGCAGTTGGAAGACGCCCTGCTGCTTGGCGATCCGATCACCGAGCTGACGATCGCGATGGAGCTCGGTTATTTTCAGCTGAACCGCGCGGAGTATTTTGTGCCGCTAGCGGTGAAGATTCCGGGTAGCGAGTTGGCGCTGGCGCGGCGGCGCGGGGCGGATCGAACGTTGATCGATTTTATCGGCGAGATCAAGGACGAGTACGGGACGACAGTGTCGAACGTGCGCGATAAAGTCGATATCAAACTCAGCGGCGCGACGGCGGCGGAACTTGCGCGAAGGCCGATCGAATACGACACGGGCTTCACGCTGTTGCCGGGCAAGTACAAGCTCAAGTTTCTGGCGCGCGACGCGGTGACGGGGCGCATCGGAACTTACGCGATGCCCTTCACGGTGCCGAATCTGAATCGCGAGGCAATGCGCATTCCGATTAGCTCCGTGGTGCTGAGCACGCAGCGGATCGATATGCGCGAGGCGCTGTTCAACGCCAACAAAGACAAGCAGCAAACCGTCAACCCACTGGTGAAGGATGGGATGAAGTTGATTCCGTCGGTGACGCGCGTGTTCGGCCAGTCGAAGGATCTCTTTGTCTATCTGCAGGCCTATGAACCTGGCGCGGAAACGACGCGTCTGCTGGCGGCGTATGTGACGTTCTACCGCGACGGTGTGAAGGTGTTCGAGACCGCGCCGGCGCGGACGGTCGACACGACAGCGGCGCGGTTGAAGACACTACCACTGCAGTTTCGATTTCCACTTGCGGCGCTCGAACCGGGCGAGTATCAGTGTCAGGTGACGGTACTGGATGCGGCGGAGAAGAAGGCGGCGTTTTGGTCGGCGCCGGTGATGGTGGTGCGGTAGTCGGATGAATCAAAGATCCCGCGGCGTCAATCCCGTCCGTTTTCCGATCCGGCTGAGCATTTTCGGCCCGACCTCATCCTGATCGTGATGAGCGAAGTCATAGTCCGGCCAACCCGGGCGAACCAAATGACGATGCGAACCCTTTTGCCGTTGGATCTTCCAACCGATTCGCTCAAGCGCCGAAAGGACGCGCCGCGCCTTAGTGGCTGGCCAGTTGCTCATGCGGAAGGGCGAACGACACGGCGAGGGCGGATGAAGGCAGTTCACCATGTGCGATTCGATCGGCAATTACTTCGATAGCCAACCGCTCGGTGTTGCTGATCGCCTCGTCGATCGTTTTGCCGTAACACATGACGCCTGGCAATTCCATCGCTTCCGCGAGCCATCGCCCGTCGTCCTCACGCTCCAGTTCGATTGTTACAATCACTCCTACATCATAACTGCTACCGCCCCAGCGCCGCGTTCACGCCCTGGATAATCCAGTACGACGTCGAACTTTCGCCCATGGTGAAGACCAGGCTCTTGCCGTCGGGATGGAGGCGCATCCCGTAGTTGTGTCCAGGCGGAACCGCGCCCGGGAGGTCGGCGAGTTTTTCGAGTTTATCGGCGGCGAGGTCGAGACGCTCGATTTTGCTGTATGCGCCCTGGTTGCGAATGATGAAGAGGCTCTTTCCGTCGGCGCTGAAACAGTGACTCGGCGCGTCGGCGGCGACCAGGAGATTTCGCTGGCTCTGGTGCAAAA
>VFZW01000317.1 GCA_016871055.1 Acidobacteriota bacterium | reverse complement strand
GTATACAAATACAAGCAGGCTGCCAAACAGCTTTGTGAACGTTTCCATCGGTCGCCAGTCTCCTGTTCTCGTCTTGACAACAAGATCATCCGACAGACGACCGATGGTTTCAACATTTCAAATGTGTTTGGCTAGCCCTTGCTCCACTTCAACACCTGCAACACGAACGCGTCCCGCCGCGCCTTCGCTTCCGCCGGATTCTTCACCGACCAATCATAAAACCCGCGTCCTGCCGAAGCGCCAGTATATCCCCTCGCAATCAACTCCCGATGCGTCAGCGCCTCGGTCCCGTTGTAAACGTCCGACGCTACATACTCCAAAATTCCCGCGCACATCTCCAATCCGACGATATCCTGGTGCTCCAGTACGCCATACGCCGGCAGCCGTATCCCGAAGCCCATCCGCGCGGCTAGATCGACCGCCTCGGCATCGGCAATCCCCTCGCGCACAATGTTGGCAGCCTCGCGCACCATCGCCATCTGCATGCGATTCCCGAGCTGCCCCGGCGTGTCCTTCTTCACGAGCACAGGAACCTTCCCGCACCGCGCCAACAACGCGTGCACCGACTGCGCCAGCGCCAAGTCCGTAAACGGGCTCATTACGATCTCCACCAGCGGCACCAGATGCGGCGGATTCCAAAAGTGCGTCGTCATGATCCGGTCGCGCCTCTGGCGCGACGACCCGATCGCCGTGATGCTCATCCCCGAAGTGTTCGACGCCAGTACCGCGTGCGCCGGCGCCGCCGACTCCATCCGGACGAACAACTGTTGCTTGAACTCCATATTCTCCGGCGCCGACTCAATCACGAGATCGGCGTCGCGCAACGAACTGTCAAAGTCGCGGGATGCCGACAAGGCCGCCGCCTCGCCCGCCAGCCCCTCGCGGCGCAACAACTCCAGCACGCGATGCGCCTCGGCCAATCCTCGCGCCGCCGAGTCTTTGGTCCGTCCCACAATCACCGCGTCGACGCCCCCGCAAGCAAGCGTCATCGCAATTCCCGGGCCCATCATGCCGGTGCCAATCACCGCCGCCTTTTGGAATGACATTACTTCAGCAGCTCGATTGTCAGCGTGCGATACGGCTTCGTGCCCAGGTTCTTTAACACCGGCGCGTCTTCGCCCTTGTCGTGCCAAATCACATCGCCGCTCTTGCGTTCGCGCACCGTGCGCTCCTTGGTCGCCGAATCGATGCGCTCGTATTTCGAATCGTCGAGAAACACGATCACCTGATCGGTCGGCCGGATGTAGCGCTCGCGCGGCACGCCGGGTTCATAGAGAACCTCCTTCACCCGCACCTTGGCGTTCTCCAACTTCACTTTCTGGGGCGGCGCCCAACCCATGACGCTCAAGCCGCCGATCGTCACCGCGCAAGCGGTCAGGGCAACAAGCAAGTACCTCATACAGCAAGCCTCCTTCCAGGCGCATACTTCTCTTTCACCAGGAACACGTACGCCAGCGCGCCCGAAAGCAGGAACATCACGATGGCCTGCATCGCCGCATTGTACGATCCCGTGATCTGCAACAACCAACCCGTTAACAGCGGCGCCACGATGCCGCTTAAGTTCGACGCCATGTTCTGCACGCCGGCGATCCTGCCCGCCGCCGCGCCCGGCATCAGCGTCTGCGTCAACGCCCAATAATTCGCCGTCGCCAAACCGAGCCCGCTCAACGACACAATCGCGAATACAATCGCCGTCGTGTGCGAATCGCTCATCGCGCCGATGATCTCGGTAGACGCCACCAGCAGGCCCGCGACCGTAAAGATCTTCCTCGTCTGCACGGCATTCGCGCCGCGCACGATCATCCAGTCAGCCAGCGCGCCGGCCAATATCGCCACCGTCGCCATGCCGCCGAAACTGAAGCCGGTAATGAGACCCATATCGGTCTTCGACATCCCGCGCCGCTCCATCAGGTACGCCGGCAACCAGGTGAGTGAGAAGAACACAAAATAGTTGTAGCAGAAGGTGCCCCAGAAGACACCGTAAATCACCGGCGTTTTCAGAATCTCGCTGAACGGCAGCGCGGGGCCTTTCGACGCGGCCGCTTGTTCCGCCTCAATCTCGCGATCGTTGTCGCGAATCATGAGCAACCACGGAATCAGCCACACCATGCAACCAAGCCCGAGGATCAAAAACATCTGCTGCCATCCGGCCTGCGCGAGCAGATACGCCGCCAGCGGCGTGCCGATCGCGGGGCCGTATTTCGTCCCGGCCATGTAGATGCCCGCCGCCAGTCCACGCGACTTCTCCTCCACGTTGAACCGGATCCACCGCATGCTCGCCGGCGTCACCAACGCTTCACCGATCCCAAGCAGGAACCGCAGTCCAAGAATGTGGGAAACGCTCCCCGCAAAAGACGTCGCCGCCGATATCAGGCTCCAAAACACGAAGGCGATCGCGTACGGTTTCTTCACTCCGTACTTGTCGACCAGCCAGCCCGCCGGAATCTGGAGGAACGCGTACGACCAAAAGAAAAACGAGTTCATCAGCCCGCGATCGGTATCGGTCAACTGAAAATGCTTCTTAAAATCGGCATCGGCCAGCGCGACACTCAAGTTCGCGCGGTCAATGTAGGCGATCACCATGCCAAAACTGAGAAGCACAACCGTGCTCCAGCGAAGCGCGGCGCTCATCGGTGGACGTGTCGAGGGCGGCAAGCTCTCCACTCTATCAAGAAATTCTGTAACATCGATTGGGACCGAATCATCTAACCCCGGACCCACCATGGACCTCCAAGCACTGCAACAACAAGCCATCACCACTCTTACCGCCGTTGGCCTTAAGGTCGCCGGCGCACTCGCCCTCTGGATTATCGGACGCTGGCTGATCTCGGCCGCTACCGGCTTGCTCGGTAAAGGCCTTCGCCGTCAAAAAATCGAAGAGACTCTCATACAGTGGCTGGTCGCCAGCCTCGGCGTCGCCCTCAACATCGCGCTGGTCGTGGCCATCCTCGGCTACTTCGGCGTCGAAACAACAACGTTCGCGGCCCTCATCGCCGCCGCGGGCGTAGCCATCGGCGCGGCTTGGGCGGGACTGCTCGCCAACTTCGCCGCCGGCGTATTTCTCATCATCTTGCGCCCCTTCAAGGTCGGCGATTTCATCCAAGCCGGCGGCATCACCGGCACCGTGCATGAGATCGGCTTGTTCGCCACGACGATCGTATCGCCCGACAATGTTGTCAACTTTTTCGGCAACAACAAGATCTTCGGCGACAACATCCAGAACTACTCCACGAATCCAACTCGCCGCGTCGAACGCACCGCGCAACTCAACGGCTCGGTCGACGCCGCTCAGGCAATTTCGATCCTGAAGAAGAAGATGGCTGCGATCCCCAACGTCGCCACATCTCCCGCGCCCGAGGTCGAAATTCTCGACTTCAATCTCGTCGGCCCAGTCCTGGCGGTTCGGCCCTACACGCACACCGATCATTACTGGCAGGTCTACTTCGATACGAACAAGATGCTCCGCGACGCCTTCGGCGAAGCCGGTTTCCCCGCGCCCGAACAGCAAATCGTCGTGCGCCAAAAATAGCCGGTGATACTCTAGGGGGAAGCCGCGCCAGCTTCCCCCGAATTCCCGCGCGCTGTCGGAGTCTCAACTCATGCAACTTCGCGTCCTCGCCTTCGTCCTCGCCGGCGGTAAGGGCACCCGCCTTTACCCGCTGACGAAAGAACGCGCCAAACCCGCCGTGCCGTTCGGCGGCCGCTACCGCATCGTCGATTTCGTTCTCTCCAATCTCACCAACTCGGGCGTCTATTCGACCTACGTACTGGTGCAATTCAAGAGCCAGTCCCTGCTGCAGCACATACGCGACGGCTGGGACTTCGGTGGCATGCTGAAGAGCCAGTTCATGATCCCCGTGCCCGCGCAGATGCGCTCGGCCGGCGAGACCTGGTATCGCGGCACCGCCGACGCCGTCTATCAGAACATCAACCTTATCGAACAGGCAGACCCGCACCTGGTCTGCATCTTCGGCGCCGATCACATCTACCGCATGAACATCCGGGAGATGATCGAGTTCCACGAACACAAGCGCGCGCAAGCCACCGTCGCCGCCATTCCCGTGCCCAAAGAGGAAGCCCGCGAATTCGGCGTTATCGAGTCCTCGCACGACGGCCGCATCACCGGCTTCCACGAAAAGGTCGCCGAGCCGCCCACCATGCCCGGCAACGACGAGATGTGTTTCGCGTCGATGGGCAACTACATCTTCTCGACGGGCCTGCTGCTTCGCGAACTCTACGCCGACGCCGAGAACGAAAATTCCTCGCACGACTTCGGCCGCGACATCCTTCCCTCCTTAGTCGGCAAGGCCGATCTCTACGCCTACGACTTCAACACCAACAAGATTCCTGGCGATCCTCCGAATTCGAAATCCTACTGGCGCGACGTCGGAACCATCGACGCCTACTACGACGCCAATATGGATCTCCGCAGCGTCAATCCGGAACTCAACCTGTACAACCGCGAATGGAAACTCCGCACCGCGGGCTTTGAAGATCCGCCGGCCAAGTTCGTCTTCAACGAAGCGGGCCGTCGCGGCACGGCGATCGATTCGATCGTCTCCGGCGGCTCAATCCTCTCCGGCGGTCTTGTAAAAGGCAGCGTACTCGGCCGCGGCGTGCGTGTTCACACTGGCGCTATCGTTGAGGACTCTATTCTCTTCGACAACGTTGACATCGGCCGCCACGCAAAAATCCGCCGCGCCATTCTCGACAGAAACGTCCGCGTCCCCGAGGGTGCCGAAATCGGCTACAACCTCGAAGAGGACCGCAAACGCCATTACGTCACCGAAAGCGGCATCGTCGTCGTCGAAGGCCACCGCAGCCACGTCGAGTTGGCGACGATGAGTGTGTAGCTCGCCAGCGGCGTCCAAAGTTCAGACACCATAAGGCGAACACCTGTAAGAATTTCATACAGACGGGCTATTCCGCGGGTACTGATCATTGATTCTAAAGTACTTTTGCGTTTGGCACGTCGCTTGCTACCATAGGGACGTGAAAGGAGTTGCAAAGAACATGATGATGCAACAGTCGATTTGGATGAGCTTGGCGGTAGCGGGATTGATGGTTACTTCGGTGGGATGCGCCACAAAGAAGCATGTGAAGGCGTCGATCGCGCCGCTTGAAGGCCGCATGGGTGCGGTCGAGAAACGCGCCGGAGCAGCCGAATCGGATATTGACGCGCTGGAGAAGCAGTTGTCGCAAACCGGCGAAATCGCCTCGGGCGCCGAACGCGAAGCCAAGGCCGCGAGAGCCGCCGCGATCGCCGCTGACGGCAAGGCCGTCGCCGCCGATCAGAAGGCGCAAGGCGCGCAAACGCTCGCTGAAAAGGGTATGACCCGCATCGGCGAAGTCGAAACGACTTTGACCAGCGTCGCGCAATCGGTGGACCGCGTCAGCGCCAACATCGACAACTATCAAATGGTGAAGACCGAGAGCATCGTGTTCGGCTTCAACAAGGCCGACCTCTCCAAGGACCAGACCGAAAAGTTGGACGCGTTCGCGGCGAGCTTCAAGAACAACAAAAAGTTTGTCGTCGAAGTCCAGGGCTTCACCGACAAAATGGGCGACGCCAAGTACAACCAGGACCTCAGCCACAAGCGCGCGATGGCCGTGGTGCGGTACCTCACCGTGACCCACAACGTCCCGCTCCGCCGGATCCAAATGCTGGGCGTCGGCGCCGAGAACCCGGTGGGCGACAACAAGACCAAGGAAGGCCGCGAACAGAACCGCCGTGTCGAAATCAAGGTCTTCGCACTGCCGGAAGACGTGAAGACGCAAGCCGCGATCGCCAAGAGCCTCTAACGCTTAGCCTTATCAGCAACTCCTGCACCGCCCGGGCCCAGCGCCCGGGCGGTTTTGTTATTGCTTTGTCTTGTCGAGTGCCAATATCTCAGCGACGACTGTCTGGTAAACGGAGTCCGGCACCTCCGCAAAGTTGAACAACTCGAACAATGGGGCACACATCGATTTGACGTGGCCGAAAAGCTGAGCAGAGTTGTAGTTCAATGAGAATCTCATTCGCTTCTCGATGGCCGTTTCTCCGATATTGCGCGGATCGTTCCAGAACGGGACTGAAACGTTCGATATTAATCGGCGCTTCTCGATGCCTATCCACCTAACGCGGATTTCGACCTCGGCATCAGGCGCTGCTTGGAAGTGCCGGTATAGTCGCCCACACCTTAGGATTCCGCTCGCAGCGCGTTGAATCGTTAGTTCAACCGAGAGGTGCCGGTTAAACGGATTATTTATCATGTCCTCGCGAAGAACCTCGACTCCGAAGTAGTCGCCGTTCGTACGAGTAACAGAGAACGATTTATACCGTTCACCCTCCTCCTGAGTCAGAATACCCTCGGCGTTTGGTATTGGATGCAATGGACTTAGTTTTCTTAGTCTTTCTAAGAGGTCTAAATCCAAATGCGGGAACAGGCGCTCGACCACTCCACGCAATTCCACTTTGGGCATTTCGTCAACATGCGCTAGGCAACCGTGAATCACTTCTACTCGAGCAAGTTTGGCAAAGACTTTTGCGTTGGGAGTGCTCCGCACCGCCTGGAACCAATCTTCCGACAAGCCGTCTCTAGTGCGATGCGACGGAGGTGAGATATTCTCGTCGCCAATCGCCGCAGTCCAATCCAACTTATGCTGCAACAAGCGCGCCAGCAGTTCGTACGCATGCCCGATGCTCGCCGGATCCTTCGTGCCCTCTTCAATCACCGGCAGCGTCTCGCCGAAGCTCCAATACGGCACGTAGGGGATACGCAGGATATCGATCGCGTCGCGAGCGGTGACACCATTCGGCAGCCAGTCAGTGTACAACTCACTGAACGCAATCGCGAACTTTTCCTTCCAATCGCGGGACCGCGCGTATTCCGTACGGCTCTCGTCCCGCGCGGGCACCGGCACCGCGATCAGCGTTTGCCGATCCACCGGCAATCGTTGCTGTTGTTCACGCGCACGTTCGACGATCTGCTTAATACCTTCAACGCTTGACTCGGTCGTCGTGAACAGCAGCACCAACACGTCGGCAAGTTGAACCGTACAAATTCCACCGATGTCCGTAACTCCGGTACGGCTATCGATCAGCACGAAATCGTATTCCGCAAGCCACTGCTCGCGGAGACTCTCGATGTACCGACCAAGGTTCTTCTCCCGAAAGAACGCTTCGAAGTCGATGCTGTGCAGTCGCTGCGTGTAGTCAGCGCCGGACTGACCGGCGGTGATCAAGTGAACGCGCGAGCCGTTCGATCCCACGTCGACACTGATCACGCACTTCCGCCAGTCGATCGGCTCAGCGGCCAGAATCAAGTCGACGATTCCAGGCGTCTTCGCTCGCTGCGCAATAACGTCCGGCTGCGCTTTTGCGAAGAATTTTTCAAGACCCGGCGCTTCGAGATCCCAATCGACGACTAAGACCTTGTGCCCGGCCTTCGCCATCAGCGCTGCCACATTCGAAAGCGCCATACTACGCCCCACTCCGCCTTTGTAGGAGTAAAAGGTGTAGACGATTCCGATATCCGATCTCATAGTGTCGCTAGGGGGATCGGCTGTGGCGTAACGCCTTCAACCGGCACAACGGGCCAGTCGTCACGGAAAGCCGGTGCCCGTCGCACCATGCCCGCAACTGCGACTGCCAAGGTCCGAATCTTCTGTTCTAGCTCCAACTCACGTGCGCTACCCCAAAACGCAGCGGTCGTACTGCGATGGTCGACAACATCGATCATCTGCAAGCACTTCGCCTCATCGGGAAAATATTCAAGGTCGTGAAACCGCAGTGGCGCAATCAGCCCCTCCGGGCCAGTCAACCCTATCTGGCGATGTCGTTCAATGAAACTCCAGAACTCGGAGCAACACCATACCGAATGAAAGTACGGCGGCGACAGAACGCACACCATACACTTCGATCTCTTCAGTGCTAGTTGGAGCCGTTCCGGCCAATTGTCACCAGTTTCGATGTCCACCTCATCCATGAACACGCGGGCTTGAGAAACGTTCAACTCCTCCGTGAGGAAATAGCGTGGAGTTGTCCCCAAATCTGAGACACGAGTCTAGACACACAAAAATTCCCAAAGGAGAATTTGAGTCATGTCCGTGTCACGAAGAAAGTTCAACCGCGAGTTCAAGCTCGCGGCGGTCAAGCGTCTG
>VFZW01000316.1 GCA_016871055.1 Acidobacteriota bacterium | reverse complement strand
CAAAGACGTTGTCGCCACCGCCCTCAAACTCCGGGAGCTCGTCATCATCCCTCAACTGGCTTCCGGCTTCGCCACTTCATGATTTCCTGCCAAAAAATGTCAAAATCTTATTGGATAGATACTAAAAGACTATCAGCTTCGCCGCGGCGCAGAGGCGCTGGGAATTCTGCAAAACTAGAAGTAACTACGTTTTCGAAGGGAGTTGTCATGACCCGTCTTTTTGCGTTCGCACTTGCCGCGGCTTTTTGCCACGCGCAGACTTCTACATCACAAATTTCAGGGACAATCACCGATTCCTCCGGCGCTTCCTTGCCCGGCGCGACGGCCATCCTCACTAATGAAGCGACCGGCGTGCAACAACGCCAGTCGACGACGGCGGCGGGCGTTTATGCGTTCCCATCGATCAACGCGGGCTCGTATTCGCTGCGCGTCGAAGCGACCGGCTTCAAAGCCGCCGTGCGCACTGGCATCGTGATTCAGGTCAGCACACCGGCTGTGCTGGATTTGCAACTCGAAGTTGGCGCGGCCACCGAGAGCGTGCAGGTCGTCGCGGCCTCGGAACTGCTGCAGACGGCGTCGGCGACGTTGGGCAATGTCGTCGAGCAGAAGTCGATCGTCTCGCTGCCGCTGAATGGACGCAATCCGTTGAACCTGCTCTTTTACGAACCCGGTGTGACGCAACGCAGCGGCAACACGGTGAACGTGAACGGCGCGCGATCGACGGCGGTAAACATTACGATCGACGGTATCGAGGCGAACGAGTCGACGAATCCGAATCCGACCAACAACATCTTCCGATTAAACCCGGACAACGTGCAGGAGTTCAAGGTCACCACCAACAACGCGACCGCCGAGGAGGGCCGCAACTCGGGCGCGAATGTTTCGATCGCGACGCGCTCCGGAACAAATCAGTTTCACGGCACGGCGTTTGAGTTCTTCCGCAACACGGCGCTGAACTCGCAGGAATTCTATTCCAACGCGCAGGGAAACAAGAAACCGATCATTCAGTTGAATCAATACGGCTTCGAATTGGGCGGGCCGATCAAGAAGAACAGAACGTTCTTCTTTGGTTCCTGGCAGGGACAGAAAGTCAATTTCGCCGATCCGATCGACAAGGCGTTCGGTGAGTCGGTGGATCTCTATACGTCCACCGCGCTCACGGGCCTATTCCGATATTGGGTCGCCGATCCGAGTAATCCGCAGGTAATCAGCGGGCAGCAGATTAGACAGAACACGCCGCTGCTGACGACGGTGAACGGAGGGCTGGCGCCGGGCGTGCGAAACTGCGCGGCGGCGGGCGATGTCAACTGCGTCGCGACGTTCAACATCTTCGCGCAGGACCCGGCGCGTACGGGGCTGGACTCCGCGGTGAGGTCGGTGCTGGGTTCTTATCCCGCGCCGAATTCGGTAAACGGCGGCGATGGATTGAACACAGGGATCTATCAGTGGAACACGCCATTCAAAGTGCGCGGGCCGCAGTATATGTTCCGCATCGATCACACGATCAACGACAAGCACAACGTCTTTGGGCGGTTCCTCGGCGCGAAGCAGAACACGCTGGGCGGCGACCCTTTGAACAGCCGGCCCGTCGTTTTGCCCGGTTTCCCGCCGCGGGGCGAAGTCTTTCGTCCGGCCCAAAATTACGCCGTCGGATTCCGTAGCGTGCTCTCGCCGCGGTTGGTCAACGAGTTGACGCTCGGTTTTTCGCGCTGGCAGTTCCTGTTCACGCAGGGCGAAGCGCATCCGGACTTCCCCAACAACCCGCGCTTCACCTTTAACAACGTCGATATCGCACACACCAACAACCCGCGCACCTTCCGCGCGGTGAACACGCCGCAACTCGTCGAGAACCTCAGCTTCCTGACGGGCAAACACGTGATGCGCTTCGGCGGCACGTTCCGCTTCTATCAGCACAACGATCAGCGCGGCGACGTCGGCGGTACTTCGCTGACACCGGCGATTTCACTATCGCGCACGACGCGAGTGCCAATCGGCTTCACGTTCCCCGCGCTGGCAACCACGACGACGCCGGGCATCAACGCCAACGATCTGAACCGGCTGCAAGGCGCGGTCAACGATCTGCTCGGCATACCGGCGAGCCTCACGCAAGTGTTCATGGGAGACCTGAACAGCGACACTTTTCTCCCGTTCCGTACGGGCGAAAAATCGGTGACACTCTGGGCGCAAGGACAGCGCGCCAAGCAGTATCACTTTTACGCGCAGGACGAGTGGAAGTTCCGGCGCAACATGACGATGTCGATCGGCGTGCGTTGGGAATTGAACACCGCGCCGACCGAAGCGGGTGGCCGCGTGTATGTGCCGAACAAAAACATCGACGGCTCCGAGGGGCCGGTGAGCTTTGTGAAAGCGGACCGGTGGTATCAAAACAACAATGTGGGCGCGTTCTCGCCGCGATTGGGTTTGACGTGGTCGCCGGGGCAGTCGTCGAAGATGGTGCTGCGAGCCGGGTACGGGCAGGCGTTCGACGCGCTCAACACGTTCCAGGTGACATCGGTCGCCGCGGCGGTGCCGGGACAAAGCTTCCGCTGCAGCGCGGCTTTTTCTGGCGCGAATGGCGCGTTGGTGACAACGCCGGGTTGCTCGACGGTACCGAACGTTCGGCTGGCAGGCGGCTTCCCCGCCGAGATGGCGCCGCCCACAGTGAAACCGTCGTCGTTCTTGACGCCGCCCGCGCAGGTGCAGTCGAACGCGGCGCCGGCGCGCGTGTTCGATCAGAATCTGAAGCTCCCGACGGTGCACATGTGGAACTTCAATTTGCAGCGCGAACTGCCGCAGGGGTTCGTCGCTTCGGCGGCGTATGTTGGGCGGCGGGGAACGCGGCTCTATCGTTCCTGGGACGCCAATCAGCACGACATTCGAGGCCTACTGCCATCGTTTCTGGCCATGCAGCGCAACGTCCAACTCGGCGGCGGCTGCCGGCCCGATGGAACGCTGGCGAACGGCGCGGCGTGTGCGGGCGCATCGGCAGTGCCGTACATTCAGCAAGGCATCTTCAACGCGGCGTTCGCGAATTCGGCGGCGTCGGTGACCGATCTAAACCAGAATGCAGCGGGCAACATGGGGCTGCGCGTGGAACAGGCGACGATCAACGCGAGGCTGCGCTCGAATCCGCAGTTCGCGCAGATTCTCGTGATCGACAACGGCGGCGACTCGAACTATCACGCCGGGCAGTTCACGCTCCGAAAGCGGTTCGACGCCGGGTTCCTCCTGAACGCAGCCTACACGTGGTCGAAGTCGATCGACGTATTGTCGCTCGATCCGGTGTTGGCGACCGTCGGCGGCGGATTGACGACCACCAGCGCGCGCACGCCCGCCGATGGCCGCAACTATCGCAACGAACGCGCGCGCAGCGACTTCGATCAGCGGCATGTGATGAACATGACGGGCATTTACGAATTGCCGTTCGGCAAGGGGAAGAAGTTCTTCGGCGGGGCGAGCGGATTCCGCGAGTACCTGTTCGGCGGCTGGAGCGTCAATGGTATCTACACGTATCAATCGGGCGAACCGTTCACGGTGCGCAGCGGAGTGTTCACACACAACGCGACGGCGCAGTCGCGCGCGGCGTTGAAACCGGGCGCCTCACTGCCGAAAGCGCAGTTGCAAGCCAAGCAGGGGATCGCGGGCCCAGTGTTCTTTCAGAACGCGGATGCGTTCGCGTTCCCGGCCCCGGGCGAAGTTGGACTCGGCCGCAACATCTTCCAGGGCCCGAGTTTCTGGAACGTCGACGCGAGCGTGGCGAAGTCGTTCCCGGTGGGCGAACGCGTCAAAGCGGTGTTCCGCGCCGAGTTCTTCAATGCGCTGAATCACGCGAATTTCCGCAATCCGCGCGACGCCTCCGTCGGATCGCCGGCGATTAACTCCGCCGTGTTCGCACAAGCGTGCTGCGTGACGCTTTCAACGGCAAGCTCGTCGACGACCAATCAGAACGGCGAAAGCTGGCGCGTTGTGCAGTTGGCTCTCAAACTGAGCTTTTAACGACGCGCCCAACTCTGCCACGGGAGCACGTTGGAGCGCTTTGCCCAGGCGTCCCACTGCGCTTCCATCTGCTTCACGCGGTCCGGCGTGCGCGCGGCGAGGTCATTCGACTCGCCGCGGTCGGCATCGATGTCGTACAGTTCCCAAGCGCCCTCGTGTTGCTTGACGAGTTTCCACCGGCCCATGCGGATCGCCTGATTGCCCTCGTGTTCCCAGTAGATCGCTTCGTGGCCCTGGCGCCGTTTGCCTTCGAAGATCGGCGCCAGACTCTTGCCTTCGAGTGGGGTGATCTTGGCGCCTTTGTACTCGGCCGGATACGTTGCGCCGGCGACATCGACGCACGTCGCCATCACGTCGATCAAATGCCCGGGCTGATCGGTAATCGAGTTCTTCGCTTTCACGACCGCGGGCCAGTGCACCACGAGCGGACTCGAAATACCGCCCTCATGCACATAGTGCTTGTAGAGACGGAATGGCGTGTTCGATGCATGCGCCCATTCGGGGCCGTAGCTCTGATAGGTCGTCTCGGGGCCGGGCATCAAGGTCGGAATGTTTCCGACGACCACGGGGCGCCCGTCGAGAGTCTCGCGCGGACGGCCAGAGGTATTTTCGTTCCCCTTCTTCTTCGCGTTCGGATTGATCGTCGCCATGCCTTCGGCGCAACCGCCGTTGTCGGCCAGAAAAAGAATCAGCGTATTGTCGAGCTGGTTCTTCTTCTTCAGCGCATCGACGATCTTGCCGACCGCCTGATCGAGGTGATCGACCATTGCGGCATAGACCGCCATGCGGCGAATATGCCAGTCCTTGTTCGGGATGTCTTCCCACTTCGGCACCTCCGGCGCGCGCGGAGACAGCTCCCACTTCGTCTTGACGATGCCCATCTTCTTCTGGCGCGCGTGGCGTTCGGCGCGCAATGCATCCCAGCCGTTTTTGTAGCGGTCCTTGTACTTCGCAATCGACGCCTCCGGCGCGTGCATCGGCCAGTGCGGCGCGGTGAAGGCGACGTACAGGAACAGCGGCGATGATCCGCCTGTCATCTCGTCGATGTACTTGGCCGCGTTATCGCCGATGGCGTCGGTGTAATAGAAACCCTTCTCGGCGCGGATCGGCGTATTATCGCGTGTGAGCGTGGCCGGGTCGAAGAAACTGCCCGCGCCGGCGATGGTGCCGAAGTATTTTTCGAAACCGCGCTGCAGCGGCCAGTTGTGGTTGTCGGCAGTCTGCGGCGTGACGTGCCACTTGCCGCACATGGCGGTGCGATACCCCGCGGTGCGCATCACTTCGGCGATCGTGACCGAGGTACGGTTCAGGTCGCCTTTATAGCCGGGCACGCCGTAGTCGTTCATCATGTGGCCGATGCCGGCCTGATGCGGATAGAGGCCGGTCATCAGCGATGCGCGCGTGGGGCAGCAACGCGCGGTGTTGTAAAACTGTTCGAAGCGCAGTCCGTTCCTGGCGAGCGCGTCGAGATTGGGCGTCGCGATCTCGCCGCCGTAAGGGCCGATGTCGGAAAAACCAAGATCGTCGGCCATCATGACGATGATGTTGGGGCGCTTGGCCGCGGCGGACACGGGAACGGCCGCAAGTGCGGCGCGAAGGAAGTCTCTACGGTTCATCGGGATTAGTGTGACATAAGGTTGATACCCGATGGACAGCGGTGCGGCTGTCTGCGATTCTGGCGTCGTATGGAGAAGCGGGCGTTGACCTGGGCGGGGTATTTGCTGATGGGCATCGCGGGCTGGGAACTCGCGGGATTGGCGTGGTTCTGCAGGGCGGGCGGAATCGAAGGAATGGTAAGTCCGGTCGCGGCGATTGCCGTTGTCTGGCCGATCGCGGCGCTGCTTGGCTACATCGGTTGGCGAATGCGCGACCGCGCTATCCTTTGAGGATCATGGATCTCTCTCGGCGCGATATGTTGGGCCAGATCGCGCTCGCGCTGGAACACGCTCATCATGCCGTGCAAACAAAACCGGGCTATTCCGTTTTAACGCCGGAGATGGCGGCCAAGCTCGAAGCGATGACGTCGGCGATTATTCCCTCCGACGACGGCCCGGGCGCGCGCGAGGCGGGCGTGGTCTACTTCATCGACCGCGCGCTGGCGACCTTTGACGCGGGCAAGCTCGAGGAGTATCGCGCGGGGTTGACGGCCGGTGGCGATATCGCCGCGATCGAGAAGACGCCGTTCTTCGAAACGCTGCGCACACACACGATCATGGGTTTCCTGGGCAGTCCTTCGTATGGCGGCAATCGCGGGAACGTGGGCTGGAAACACATCGGCATGGATCACCGCATGGCGTGGCTGCCGCCGTTCGGCTACTACGACGGCGAGGAGTCGAAGAAGTGAAGACCTACTCAACACGCGAGACGGTGGACTTCGTCGTCATCGGCTCCGGCGCGGCCGGCGGCGTGATGGCGAAGGAGCTCTCCACGGCGGGATTTTCCGTCGTCGTTTTGGAGCAGGGGCCGTGGCTCAAAGAGAAGGACTTCGATCACGACGAACTCGCCCACTGCTTTCACTCGAAGCTGACGAACGATCAGGCGAAGCAGCCGTACACGTTCCGCAAGGACGATTCGGAGACCGCGGCGCCGGTGTGCGCGATCGAGTACGGCCGCGGTGTCGGCGGCGGCACGGTACATTTCACGGGCAACTACTGGCGCTTTCACGAGAGCGATTTCCGCGAGCGGTCGCTCTACGGCGAGATCGCGGGCACCGGCTTCGCCGACTGGCCCATTTCGTATGCCGAACTGGAACCGTACTACACGAAGGCCGAATGGGAACTGGGTATTTCGGGAGCCGGCGGCGTGAATCCGTTTGAAGGGCCGCGTTCGAAGAACTATCCGCTGCCGCCCATGCCGGTGAAATCGTCGGGTGTGTTGTTCGAGCGCGGCGCGCGGAAGCTTGGGCTGCATCCGTATCCGGCGCCGGTGGCGATTCTGTCGCAGCCTTACAACGGACGCGGCGCGTGCACGCACTGCGGGTTTTGCGAGAGCTTCGGCTGCGAGACGCGCGCGAAATCGAGCACGTTGGTGTCGGTGATTCCCGCCGCGGTCAAGACGGGCCGCTGCGAGATCCGTACGGGTTCGTACGTGCGCAAGATCAGCGTCGATAAGCAAGGCCGTGCGAATGGCGTGATCTACTTCGATGGCCGCAAGCGCGAACGAATGCAGAGGGCGCGAGCGGTGGTGTTGTGCGCGAACGGGGTCGAGACGCCTCGGTTGCTGTTGCAATCGAAACCTGGGGGTTTGGCGAACTCGAGCGGGCTTGTCGGCAAGTATCTGATGTGGGATAACGGCGGCGTGGTCCATGGACTGTTCGAGCATCCGCTCAACGAGTACAAGGGCATCCAGGTGACGCGCGTGCTGCATGACTTCTATCGCTCCGATCCCAAACGCGGGTTCTATGGAGGCGGCGGGATCGACGCGCGGTTTGACTACACGCCAATACGCTTCGCACTCGAAGGGATGCCGGAAGACACGCCGAAGTGGGGCGCGGGATTTAAGAAGTCGCTGGGCGAGATGTTCAACCGGACGATGATGCTGTTGAGCCACTCGACCTCGCTGCCGCAGGCGAAGAATTCGGTGACGCTCGATCCAACGGTGAAGGATGCGTGGGGGTTGCCGGCGGCGCGGATCACGTTCGCCCAGCATCCCGACGATGTGCAGACGATGCGGTGGCTGCAGGACCGCCAGCAGGAGATTCTCGAAGCGGCGGGCGCGCTGCGCACGTGGCGCTTCCCGGTGGATATTTTTTATGCAAACCGGCATCTGATGGGGACGTGCCGGATGGGTGTGGATTCGCGGACGTCGGTGGTGAACCCGTTCAGCCGGGCGCACGATGTGTCGAATTTGTGGATGGTCGACGGCAGTAACTTCGTGACCAGCGCGCGGCAGCAGCCGACGGCGACGATTCAAGCGCTGGCGTATCGCGCGGCGGATCATATCGTGCGGAACCGAAGCTTGCTACACTTGAAGGTGTAGGCAAGCGCACTTGTGCGCGGAGTCTGTAAAGAGTCGGGGCGTAGCGCAGCCCGGTAGCGCACCTGCCTTGGGCGCAGGGGGTCGCGTGTTCGAATCACGCCGCCCCGACCATTAGAATCAGCATCTTGCAAACATAATCCAAAGCGCAAAGAAGACTTTGTGACGTGGATTGTGACGTA
>VFZW01000315.1 GCA_016871055.1 Acidobacteriota bacterium | reverse complement strand
GAGCACCAGCTTGCCGCGCGCCAGCACCTGGCTGCCGCCATACTCGCCGGGCTCGATGTAGGTGAGATAGATGCTCTGATCGGTCGCGTACTTCGGAGAAACATACACGCCCAGCATGCCGTTCTGTCCCTGCCAGTAGACAGGCGGCGTCCCGGACAACGGTGCGATCTTTTCGCCCTTCGCCGATACCAGCCAAACCGGCCCGATCTTCTCGGTGATGAGTATTTGGCCATCCGGCAAAAACGCAATGCGCCACGGCAGCCCAAACGTGGCGGTCGTTGTCATATTGAAAGGAATCGTTGCCTCGGGCTTATGATCGCCCACATTCGTCTGCGCCCAAACTCCGAACGCCATACTCAAAACCAGCGCCAATCTCATGTCTGTGCTCCTTAAAGAACTATACTAACCGAGAGCTCGCATGAACCGCTTAGCAATCGTTCTGATTCTCCTCACCCCGCTGCATTCGCAAGACCGGTCTCCCGCCGATCTTTTGAAACTCCCCATCCCCGACGCAACCCGCATCCCCTACGGCAAAGGCGCCCTGCAATTCGGCGAACTGCGCGTGCCGGCGGGCAAAGGCCCGCATCCCGTCGTCATCATCGTGCACGGCGGCTGTTGGGTTTCGAAACTCGGCAATCTCGACGAACGCGCCGTCGCGCTCGATCTTCTGCGTCCCATCGCCGCCGACTTGACCGCGCAAGGTTTCGACACCTGGAACATCGAATACCGCCGTGTCGGCAACGACGGCGGCGGCTGGCCCGGCAGCTTTCAGGACGTCGCCGCCGCAGCCGATCACGTGCGCAAGCTCGCCAGGAAAAACCGGCTCGACTTAAAGCGTGTGGTCGCCATCGGCCACTCCGCGCGCGGGCATTTCGCGCTCTGGCTCGCTGCCCGTTCCAAGCTCCTCAAATCGAGCGAGCTTTACGTGAAGAATCCCCTCAAGCTCAAAGGCGTCGTCGATCTCGATGGCCCCGGCGACCTGAAGGCGGCACTCCCCCTCCAGCGGCCTGTTTGCGGTGCACCTGTCATCACTCAGCTCATGGGAGGAACTCCAGACGAACGCCCACAGCGATACCGCGAGGGCTCGCCCATCGAGATGTTGCCTCACGGCGTTCCGCAGGAAATCTTCGCCGGTCGTATGTTCGCCGCCCAGACTCCCGCGTACGTCGACGCCGCCAAACGAGCCGGCGAGACCATCAATGCCGCCATCGCCCCGCAAGCGGGGCACTTCGTCTACGTCGATCCCGGGTCGGCAACTTGGCCGCAGGTTGTCAAGGCGATTCGAGCATTATCGGATCGATGAGCCTGCCTCGAAACCTCCCATCGTGGTAGTATACGTTCATGCCACGCGGAAACCCCTCCCCGAAACTTGCGATCACCGTAGACCCTGAGATTCACAAAGGCGTCCTGCGCGCCGCGAAACGTGAAAAAGTAAGCGTGTCGGCGTGGATGACCGAGGCGGCGCGGAATGCACTGCGGCTTAAGGCGGGGTTGGCTGGAGTAGCGGCGTGGGAGCGGGAGCACGGTCGAAGTACTGAGGCCGAGAAGGAAGAGGCGCAACGGCGGGTAATGGCCCAACTCTTCACACCGGTCAAAGTTCGGCGCACTGCGTGACGGCGATCGTCTACGATGCGGCGGTGCTCATCGCTGCCGATCGCAGCGAGAAGCGTACGTGGCTCGACCATGAGGCACGTTTGCAGGGCGGCGTTTCTCCCCTGGTGCCCGCGCCCGTCGTCGCACAGGTGAGCCGCAGTCCACGCCAAGCCCAACTC
The DNA here is from genome assembly GCA_016871055.1 of Acidobacteriota bacterium. Lineage (GTDB taxonomy): Bacteria > Acidobacteriota > Terriglobia > Bryobacterales > Bryobacteraceae. The sequence goes on along the minus strand of VFZW01000315.1, from coordinate 6,396 downwards.
CGTCGTTTCCTGGATGGCTGCATCATCGTCCCGCTCGACGAGGCCGACGCGCATCAAGCCGGCCGATTGTTGGCTCTAACAAAAACGAGTGACGTGGTCGATGCCGTCGTCGCAACGGTCGCCGCGCGCAATAACGCCGTCATCCTCACCGGCGACGCCGCCGACATCGGCCGGCTCGTCGGCGCCTCCGGCGGCGCGGCCGCTGTCGTTGCGGCCTGACCGCCATTCCCAACGACCGCGCGCACCTCGCATGGGATAATGGGTGTCTGGCTACACCCATGAAAACCTGCTATTTCGACGCGTTTTCCGGCATCAGCGGCGACATGACCGTTGGCGCGCTCATCGACGCCGGCGCCGACGGCGCGGCCCTCATCGACGCCCTCAACTCGCTCAATCTCGGCGCGACATACTCCTACGAGAAGACCAAACGCCGCGGCATCGGCGCGACCAAGTTCCATGTCGAAGGCGGCGAGCAAAAGGCTCATCGGCATCTGCCGCACGTCGTCAAGATCATCGAAAACGCCTCCGCGCTTACCGAGCGCACCAAGCGCCGCTCCATTGATGTCTTCAACAAACTCGGCGCCGCGGAAGCCAAGATCCACAATCAGCCCATCGAAAAGGTCCACTTTCACGAAGTCGGCGCGGTTGATTCCATCTCCGACATCGTCGGCGCATGTTTTGGCTTCGAACTGCTCGGCATCGACGAGATCTACTGCTCGCCGCTCAATGTCGGCAGCGGCACCGTCGAGACCGAACACGGCACACTGCCCGTGCCCGCCCCCGCAACCGCCGAACTGCTCATCAACCGGCCCGTCTATTCGAAAGGCCCCGAGATGGAACTCACCACGCCCACCGGCGCCGCCCTGGTTTCGACGCTCGCCGTTTCCTTCGGCGCCATGCCCGCCATGTCGATCCAAAGCACCGGCTTCGGTGCGGGCGCAAACGATTTCAAAGTGCAGGCGAACGTGCTCCGCGCCGTCATCGGCACACGCAGCGCCGCTGTTGAATCGACAACCGTCGCCGTTATCGAAGCCAATATCGACGACTCCTCGCCGCAAGTCCTCGGCTACGCCATGGATCGCTTGTTCGCCGCGGGTGCGCTCGACGTGACCATTCAGCCGGTGTTCATGAAGAAGAATCGCCCCGGCTCTCTGCTCTCGGTCATCGCGCGGCCCGAAGATCAGGAGGCGCTCGCGAAAATTGTCCTCGAAGAGACAACCACGCTCGGCCTCCGCATCTACGCGGCCGAACGCCGTGTGCAGGCTCGCAGCGTGATCGAAGTCGAAACGCCCCACGGCAAAGTGCGGATGAAGGTCACCCCGCAAGGCGCCAGCCCCGAGTACGACGACTGCCGCGCCATCGCCGAAGCCAAGGGCGTGCCGCTTAAGCAGGTGCTCGCCGAAGCGCAGTTCGCCTACCGCAAGGAATTTTGAGTTCGCATGGAACCGTGCAATTGCGCATCGCCGGTCCAGCAGATCGCGACGAGAGCCCCCACGCCCCGCGGCGTGCCGCACAAAAACATGAAAGCCGCCACTTCCTCCCCACCCCCAACTACCCTATTAACGCCGACAACCCTACAGAGCCGCGACCGCAAGGAAGCGGACCTTCCCCAACCGGTACTCCTGACTTGCAACGGAGCTGTCCGCCACGAATCGCCGAGCCGTAACTTTCGGCCGAGCAGTTCGCCTCGGGCACTCGCGCGGCCGGCGACGGACGGAATGCGTTCTAGTAAAGAGTAAGGACCCTTTGACCGAGATGGAAAAGTTCTACATCACAACGCCGATCTACTACGTCAACGCCGCGCCGCACATCGGCCACGCGTACACGACGATTGCCTCCGACGCCTTCAAACGCTACAAGCGCATGCAGGGCTTCGACGCGCGCTTGACCACCGGCACCGACGAACACGGACAGAAGATCGAGCGTTCCGCCAAGAAGGCCGGCAAGACCCCACAGGCGTTCACCGATACCGTGGCCGAAGAGTTCGCCAACACCTGGAAGAACTTCGCCTTTGGCATCGACTACTTCCAGCGCACAACTTCGCCCCAACACGCCGAAGTCGTGCAGGAGCTATACCGCCGCTGCAAGGCCAACGGCTACATCTACAAGAGCTCCTACACCGGTTATTATTCGGTCGTCCAAGAGGCCTTCGTGCAGGATGCCAAGGAAGGCGACGTCGACCCCGAAAGCGGCCAACCGCTCGAACTCGTCACAGAAGAGAACTGCTTCTTCAAGTTATCGGCGTTCACCGACTGGCTCATCGAGCTCAACAGTGATCCGTCGTTCCTCCAACCCGAAACCCGCCGCAACGAAGTCCTCGCGTTCTTGAAGCAGGAAGGCGGCCTCAAAGATCTCTCCATCTCCCGCACGACGATCAAATGGGGCATCCCTGTGCCCGACGAGCCCGATCACGTTTTCTACGTCTGGTTCGACGCGCTGACAAATTACATGAGCGCCGTCGCCGGCACGAACCTTTGGCCCGCCGACTTGCACATGATCGGCAAAGAGATCACACGCTTCCACGCCATCTACTGGCCGGCGTTTCTCAAAGCCGCCGGTTGGCCGCTGCCCAAACGCATCTTCGCCCACGGCTGGCTGCTGTTTGACAACAACAAGATGTCGAAATCGCGCGGCAACATCGTGCGGCCGGAACCGATCCGCCAGGCGATGGGCGCCGACGCGCTGCGTTATTACCTCCTCCGCGAAATCGTCTTCGGATCCGACGGCAACTTTGCCTACGATGCCATGGTCACGCGCTACAACGCCGACCTGGCCAACGGCCTCGGCAACCTCGCCAGCCGCACGCTCAGCATGATCCATCAGTACCGCAAGGGCGTCGTCACGCTCGACGACGAGGCGTCGCCGCTTCCCGTCGCCGAGACAATCTCGGCCGCCATCGATGGCTACGAACGGCTCGATTTCTCCCGCGCGCTCGAAGCGATCTGGAACCTGATCGGCGCGGCCGACAAATACATCGTCGAACAGGCGCCTTGGAAGTTGGTGAAGGACCCGGCCCTCGCCGAACAACTCGAAGCCGTTTTGCGCAACGTCTACAACGTGCTGCGTGTAGTGACGGTGCTCGCCGCGCCGGTGCTGCCCGATTCCTGCGCGCGGATCTGGAAGCTGCTCGGTATGACGACACCGCTCGAAGACGAACGCATGGGCGCGCTCGAAGACGCCGGCGGCGCGGGCTCGCGCCAGGTTCCGCCCGTGGAGCCGGTGTTCCCGCGTCTCGACATGAAGATCGTCATCGACCAGTTGAACGACCTCGAATCGAAGGAAGCCGCGCGCCAAGCGGCCCTGCTCGGCAACGCCCCCGCGGCCGCGCCACCCGACGGCGAGCCGATTCCGCTCAGCCCCGAAATCACCATCGACGATTTCGTCAAAGTCGACCTCCGCGTCGGCGAAGTGAAATTCGCCGAGCGCGTCAAAGGCGCCGACAAACTCCTGCACCTGAAAGTCGACATCGGCGAACCGGAAGTGAGGACCATCGTCGCCGGCATCGCCGCGGCCTATGAGCCGGAAAAGTTGATCGGCCGCAAGGTCGTTATCGTGGCCAATCTTGCTCCTCGCAAGCTGCGCGGTCTTGCGAGCCAGGGCATGATCGTCGCGGCATCGCTCGAAGGTGGCGCGCCGCGCCTGGCGTCATTCCTCGAAGACGTGCCGATCGGCGCGCGCCTCAAATAATGCTCGTCGATTCCCACTGCCATCTCGACGGCCACAAATTCGACGCCGACCGCGACGAAGTGATCCAGCGTGCCATCGACGCCGGTGTGACGCGCATGTTGACCATCGGCACCGGCGACGGCCCTCCCGATCTCGACGTCGCCATCCGCCTCGCCGAGAAGTACCCATGTATCTGGGCCTCGGCCGGCGTGCACCCGCACGACGCGGAGAAATGGACCGATGACTGCGCGCCAATTCTCCGCGATCGAATGAAACACCCGCGGGTGGTCGCGCTCGGTGAAATCGGCCTCGACTATCACTACGACTTCAGCCCGCGCGATCAACAGCGCCGCGTGTTCATCGAGCAACTCCAAATCGCCCGAGAAGCCACCAAGCCCATCGTCATCCACACAAGAGAAGCGTGGGACGATACCTTCGCAATTCTAAAGGAGCACTGGCAAGGCCCAGGCGTAATGCACTGTTTCAGCGGCGGCCCCGCCGAAGCCGAGCAAAGTCTCGCGATCGGTTTCGCGATCAGCTACAGCGGCATCGTGACCTATCCGAAAGCGCCAGAAATCCGCGAGGCCGCGTTGTTGACGCCGCTTGGACGCATGCTCGTCGAAACCGACGCGCCCTATCTGGCGCCTGTCCCCCACCGGGGCAAACGCAACGAACCGGCCTACGTGGCAAAGACGGCGGCTTACATGGCCGAGTTGCTCCGTGTGCCGTACGAACAGCTCTGCAACCAAACATCGAAGAATTTCGATGCGCTCTTCGGCGCCGCTGTGGTATCTTGAAATTTGGCCGCAGTTGGTGACGGCCACCCGCGTGGGCGCGTAGCTCAATTGGCAGAGCAACTGACTCTTAATCAGTAGGTTGAAGGTTCGATTCCTTCCGCGCTCACCACTCAAAACAATAGACTTATCGATCCTCTCTTCTTCCGCTGAGGGCTCCATGTACGCAAATATGTACGCAAAATGCTAGGCCGTTCTCCTCTTCGGGATCTCAACGACCTTTTCGTCTTCACCCGTTCGAGCTTCATTCGACTGGGCTCCGCGTTGGAAGATTGCATCGATATGGTTTGCGGCCTCGCGATCCGCAGCAGGGAACAGGTGCCCATAGGTGTCCATAGTCAGTTTGATTGAAGCATGCCCCAATCGCTCAGCGATCACTTTGGGATGCAGCCCCCGGGCGATCAGAAGCGATGCATGAGTGTGCCGAAGGTCGTAAAAGCGCAACCTCGGCAACCCAAGCTCACTGCACACCGCTTGGAAGCGATGCAAGACGTTGGAGATGTCTAACGGACTTCCATGACCTGTCGTAAAGACGAGTCCCCGGTTTTGCCACTTGCTGCCAGCAATCTGTCGCTGTTCGCGTTGGCGTTCGCGGTGAGTCCCCAGTGCCGCCATAGTGATGTCAGACAGTTCAATCGTCCGTTGACTCCCGTCGTTTTTGGTCGAGCCTAGCACCACACGATCGCCAGGTTCCCCCTTGCGAAGCTTCGTGCGACGTAAAGCGGTATGAACGGTGACGCGACAGGATTGGAAATCCACATCGCGCCAATGCAGCCCGAGAATCTCTCCGGGGCGCATCCCGCTTGTCAGTGCCAACAAAATCAAACCAGCCTCTGCATGCCCACCGACGCCCTGCTGTAACGCTTGCGCCTGTTCAGTTGTAAGGAACGCAATCTGCTTCTTCGTCTTTTGTGGCCGACGGCGCTTTGCACTGCGTGAGCGAGCCGATGCCGGATTTCTATCTATATAACGCCAGTCGACTGCAAAGTTGAGGGCACGCCGGAGAACTCGTACTGTGTAGGCGACAGTGGCCGCAGCCAGCCCTTTTTCGACCATCGACTTCTCCATGTCATCAACGTGCTTCGAGGTCAGGCTACGGAGTTCGTGATGGCCGACCGTCGGGCTGATATGGGCGCAGACGTGATAGCGATAATCCGCCAGTGTCGACAGGGAGATCTCTCCCGTTCGCTCCACATGTGTGAGGAATTCCTCCAGGTATAGAGACACTGTCTGCTTGCCTGCGGCCACGTCTAAGCCCTGCTTGATCTGGTCGAGCAGCGCCTGCTTCTTCTCATGGACGTCCTTCAATTTCTCTGCCTGTACAACCTTGCGCTTCCCATCCGGCATCCGCACGATCACGCGATAGTACGATTTGCCACTTTGAGTCTTGATGCGATACGGCTTCATTCTGCCTCCTTTCCAAGGCAATGACATTATACGCACATGATCAGTAGGTATGCCGGTTCATTTCCCTGACAACCATGAGACGAACGCTGCCTCCGGGACTCGGACCGCTTCCCCAGCGCGAATCGACGGGATCTCACCGGTTTTGATCAGCGAATAAACCTGCGACCGGCTGCAGCTGAGGAGCCTGGCGACCTCCTCTGGGCGGAGGAGTTGAGGTCTTTGAAAAGTGCCAGATAATTCGAGCGAGCTTTGGAGCGAGAGCCCTGCGCGAAAAGACTTCATGATCTCCGGTTCGCGTTGAACGCGTTTAACGCCCTTAACGCGGTGACCACGCAAGCCCCCGATCAAGAGCGTTAAAGACGTCATGCGGGTGACCCCGTTGAGCGATTCGCGAACCATCGCACGGTCGGTCGCCGATGATTATTGCCCGCCAGTGCTTCCTCGAACCGCGCTACCCCGGCGTCCTTAACCTCACCCAGTGCGGTGTCGGTTTGCGCGGACGACCTGTTCCTCTTGAAATGCTCCCGAA
>VFZW01000314.1 GCA_016871055.1 Acidobacteriota bacterium | reverse complement strand
CTGTGAGAACCAGTGCCCGGTGGGCATCGAGCACCTGCCGCTGATCGTCGGACTGCGCCGGGGCGCGGTCAACACCGGCGAGTGGGAGGATGACTTCGGCGGCAAGCTGTTCCGCAATCTCGAACGTAACGGCAACCCGATGGGCTTCGCCGCCTCCGAGCGCGACAAGTTCATTCAAAAGCAGGGGTTCCCCCTCTACGACGGTTCGCAGGAGTACTTGTTGTGGATGGGCTGCATGGGGAGTTATGACCCACAGGGCCGCGAGATTGTTTCGTCGCTCGCAAAGGTTCTGCGCCATCACAACGTAACATTTGGCGTGCTGAAGAAGGAAAAGTGTTCCGGCGATTCGGCGCGCCGGCTTGGTAACGACTTGCTCTTCCAAACGCTGGCCGAGCAAAACATCGCCGCCATCGGCAAAGCGCCAAAGGTATTAAGTTCGTGCCCGCATTGCGTGCGGACGATCGGCGAAGATTACAAGGAGTTCGGCGCGTCGTTTGAGATCGAGCATCACAGTGCGTTGCTGGCTCGATTGGCTGCGCCCGCGGCCTCTACAAAACGCGTCGTGTATCACGATCCGTGCTACCTGGGCCGCTACAAGGGATCGTTCGACGATGGGCGGACAGTAGCCGCTCAGTCGGGCCATCTGACCGAGGCCGCGCGTTACGCCGAGCGGAGTTTCTGCTGCGGCGCGGGAGGCGGGCTGGCATTCCTCGGCGAAGAACACGGCACACGCGTCAGCCACGAGCGCGCAAAGGAACTGGCCGCCACCGGCGCCGACATAGTCGCCGCGGCCTGCCCGTTCTGCAACACGATGTTCCGCGACGGACTCGCGGCGGTCTCGGAGAAGCCGCCGCAACTGCTCGACATCGCGCAAATCGCGGCGGCCCGGATTCCGGACTAGAAGCGGTAGGTGCCGGTTAGCTGGACGAGTCGGCGCCCCGCAAAACCGGTCCCGGTGATACGGCCGAACTGGGTCGAAGTCAATGTATGGTCACCTCCGACATCGAAGGTCGGATGGTTGAATACGTTCTGCGCGTCGATGCGAAGCTCGATCGAGTGGCTTTCGCGAATCTGAGTGACCTTCTGTACCGACAAGTCGTAGGCGAAGTTCCATGGGCCGGAGAAATAGCGGCGCTGGAGCGTGCCGATTTGCGCGGCGCCGGGTTGAAAGAAGACCTGGCCCTGGAACGCGGCGGCGCCATCGGCATTGACGCCTCGGCCGTCGGGTCCGATGGCCGAAGCCGCAACGATATAGGGGCCGCTGCCGGTTTGCCGGAAACCGATGATTTCATCAAGCTGAGACTTGTTCAAAGCGGTGATCGCGGTGTTGGTGCCGCCCGCTCGGGCCGCTCGATTGAAAGTTCCTCGGCCGGACAACACCGAGAACGGCGTGCCCGACTGCCACACCATCACGCTACCGAGATTCCAGCCGCTGACAATCCGGCTCGCGACGGCATTGGACGGATTCCAAGAATGTCCTTTGCCGAACGGTAGCTCATAAACGCCATTCGCTCGAATAATGTGGGTAACGTCGAACGGAACGCGGGCGCGTTCGATCTTGCCGTTGTTGATATCGAGGAAGGCTTCAAATCGGGCCTGGCCATCACCCGCTGCGTCCGACATGACCTTCGCGTACGTGTAGTTGGACTGAAGTTGAAGCCCGTTGCGGAATCGCCGGCGAAGATCGGCCTGGAGTCCGTTATAGGAACTATGGCTATAGTTGGTGAACAGGTTCATGCCGAGTCCGTACGGGCTCGGAAAGAAGTTGACGTCGCCGTTGAGACCGTTGACCTGATACGTCGTGGCCAGATCGGCTATCTGATTGGTTTGGATCAGGCCGCGGATGGTGGCATTGTTCAGCAAACCGCCGCTGGGCAATCGGTTGAAGAACGGGGTTGGCTGGCTGCCGGCGATGGCGGCGTTAAAAGCGGGATCAAATCCGCGATTGGCGGCTTGGGCAAGGATGCCGTTGTTATAGGCCCGCCGGAAATCGTCGAGGAACCCGGGCACTGCGATGTTGACTTGGTTGTAGTCAAACGCGCGGAACTGTTTGACGCCGTGGTTGCCTACGTACCGGATCTCCAGGATCGACCCCTTTATATCCTGCTGAATACCGAACGAGTACTGTTGTACGTACGGTGTACGCAGGTTCGGATCGACGACGCCTTGGGCGTTTTGCACATTCAACGCGAAGTTGTCGGCGGGCGTGCGCGGGACTTTATAGACGGCGGGGCGGACGGCAGGGAGATTCGAAAGTCGCGCAACCAGATTCGTAACCGTCGGGGAAGCGGTGAGTCCGTTGTTGGTGTTCAGGTTGTTGCGTATTGCGACGATATTTTCGTCGTTTACGAAGTTGATCGAATACCCGCCGCGCACTGCGGTTTTTCCGTTGCCGAACACATCCCAGGCGAAGCCAATGCTGGGAGCGAAGTTATTCTTGTCGGTATTGTAAATCGGCCGGCCGGCGGCTTTGCCCGCAAAGTCATAAGTTGGATTCCCGAGAAGCGCCGCTATGGCGTTGCCACCGAGATCGCGCGGCTGCAGCACGAGAGAGTTCTTTTCGTCGAGTATCGAGAAGTAGTCAAAACGCACGCCAAAGTTGGCGCTCAGCCGGCGGCGCGCTTTCCATGTATCTTGTAGATAAAGCGCCCAGTTGGATTGAAGAAACTCACGCCGCTCGGCGGCGCCGCTGACAAAGCCAGAGTCGCGCGAAGTGATGTTGAACGTTTGCGTGTAAGCTGATACCAAGCCCGCCAGGTTGGCTAACAACGCATTGGCCGCGCCGAGATCGGCCGCGCTGATACCGGGAAGCTGATTCGAGTTCAAGCCAAGCGGATTCGTCGGCGAAATGCCGAGCGTGTAAGTCGGAGTAATGCCAGCGTCGTTATACGGGGCAACGTACATTCGCTGGAACTGGAATCCGTACTGCAAGGTGTGCTTGCCTTTTACGGTTGTGGCGTTGTCTAGCAGGTTGTAGGTATTCGTCTCGCGGCCCTGCGCCCGGAACGTGTTGATGGGATTGCTGTAGAGCAATCCTCCGACGAGGGCGTTCGGAAATTTTTCGGAGGTGGCGAAAGGCGCGACGGTTAGATTTGCACCGCCGCGTAGTTCGTTGGTCGTAGTGGCGGTAGGGGTCCAGCGCCAAGCGACGGAAAAGAGCCGGGGAGAACTGTCGTTGCTGACTTTGGGAGCGGTAGAGTAGTCGTTGGCAAGATCGGAGCGATCGACGATATCCTTGTTCCAAATGAACGTCCCGGCGATCGAATGTCGCGGTGTGAGGTACCAGTCGGATTTACCCGTTACATTCTCCCGCGTACGGTTGTTCCGAATGTTGAAGCTGTAGCCGGCGGTGTTTCGCAAAAGGGCTTCGCTGGAGTCGCCCGTCCGGAAATTGTTGATGCGGTCGGCGCCAGGCACTTGGTCGAGTAGAGCTTTCGCGGCGGAGTCGATCGCGACACCGGCCGCTTGCAGCACATTAACTTTTCGAACAACTCCACCCGCAACGTAGGTGAAGATGCCATTGCGCGCGTCGTTGGAGAGAATCGTCCGATTCGCGAGCGACTGCTGACGGAGGCGAATCCCCTCGTAGTTTACATAGAAGAAGAGCTTGTCCTTCTTGATCGGACCTCCGATCGATCCCCCGAACTGATTCTGATTCAGGAACGGTGCGCGAACGCCATCGCGATTGTTGAACCAGGGGTTAGCCGCCAGTGCGTTGTTCCGGTTCGACCAAATCGCCGCACCGTGAAACTTGTTCGTGCCGGATGGCGTGATGAAATTGATCTGCGCCGAGCCGCCGCCGAGCCCAACGTTGTTATTCGAAGTACCCACGTTGATTTCCGCGATTTGATCGAGCAGCAACATGTTGGGTTGAAAGTCCAGCGTGTTGGTACGAATGAAGTTGTCCTGAATGTTGATACCGTCAAGCGTGATATTCACAAAAGACGGCCGCAGCCCATTGATCGTCGTCGAACTGCGATTGTTGGTGCTGATTCCGGCCTGCGTGTACAACATCGCCAACGGGCTGCGATTGATCGCCGGCAAGCGGCGTAGCTGTTCGTTGGTGATCACACTCGAAACTTCCGCGTTGGAGGTCTGCACAATATTCGCCGAACCTTGCACTTCGACGACTTCGGTCACCGCGCCTAACTCCAATTTAATCGCACCGAGCGAGGTCTCCTGCTGGGGATTGACCTTAATCTGGCGAATCGATTCCTTGCGGAAGCCAGGGGCCTCAATAACAAGATCATAGTTTTCCGGCCGAATAGCCGAGAGAAAGAAGAGCCCTTCGGCATTGGTCGTCGCCCGAACGACCGCGGCGGCGCCATCGGCCAGAACCAACTTAACATTGGCGCCGGCGATTGCCGCGCCAGACGGATCGACCACCCTGCCGGACATGCGGCCCGACACCTGCGCCTGCAATGACGCCGCAAACACCAACACACTCGCGATCAGAAAGCGATGAGACATGAATGTACCCCTGGAAAGATCGGTCCGCGCGCCCTTTCCCGGAGCCGCGCGTCTTCTCCAATCCTACCATCGGCACATCAGCCGATCCGCTTTACCATCGCATAGAACACCCCGGAAACATCCGCCCCATCCTTGCCGGTAAACCACGCGTGCAGCTTTGTTCGTGTCCCCTTCTTGAGCTTCGTTTTGAGTGTGATGGCGACATCGCCGGGCTTCGCCACTGCGCTCAACGTCTGCCCCGCCACCTCGATTTTCGCTCCGGCGATCGGCAGCGCTTTACCCACTGGCAACGTCCCGTAAGTCAGCTTTTGCACTTCGCGCCCGGCGGTCAGAGCCAGTTTCATCAGCGGGTGCCAGCGATAAAGCGAGATCTCGTAGTCGCCGTCGCGTTCGACGAAGACATTCCAGGGTCCGCCACGCGGACCGCCCACGGCATCCGAAACGTGCCCAGGGTTATCGGCATACACCTCTTCCCAATCCGAGCTGCACAGCATGACCGGATTCTCCTGCGGTGCGCCGATCGACATGGGCAGAAAATCCTTGAGCTTCGGCTCGATCTCGGCCCACCATTTATCGTAGTGCGTACGCATGCGGTCGACGACGGTGGCGTTGGTCGCGGCGACGTCTTTTTCCTGCGCCGCGTCGGCGTGAATGTCGTAAAGCTCCACGCCGTTGACGAGCCGCCATTTGCCCCAGATCACGGTCGCTTCGTGCTTCTTTGGAATCTGGCCATACTGCACGATCATGATACGGTCGCCCACATCGTCCGCTTTGCCCTTCAACACCGGGGCCAGGCTGCGGCCGTCGAAGTTGGCGTTGGCTGGCTTTTTCAGTTCGCAGAGATCGATCAGTGTCGGGAGAATGTCTTGGCTCTGCGCGGGAACCTTCACATCGCCCGCCGCGCGGAGACCGCCACCGGGCCAGCGGATGAAACACGGCACGCGATGACCGCCTTCGTATACCTGCGTTTTGCGGCCGCGCATGCCGGCGTTGTGTGCGGTGAAGCCAGCGGTGGCGCCGTTGTCGGTCATGAAGATGATGATCGTGTTATTGGCTAGGTCGGCGGAATCAAGATAGTCGAGCAGCTTGCCGAGGTTCTCATCGAGATTGGCGATCATGCCGAAGAAGTTGGCCGGCAACTTCGGCTTGTCGTATGGAGCGGCGTACTTGGCGTCGACCCACGCCGGCCCGTGCGGCGTGTTGGTCGGGATGTAGCAAAGGAATGGCTGATTGGCGGCCTTGCGCGCGCCGATCCACGAGATCGCTTCTCGGAACCAGAAGTCGGTGCAATAGCCGTCGAACTTCTTCGGAACCCCGTTGTCCCGATACGTTCCGTTGGCGTAGTCGTTGCCAAATTCGGGCGCCGACGAGATTCCGAAGCCGAGATGATATTTGGCGGTGTCGAACCCGCGGTCCATCGGCCGGTAAGGGTACATATCGCCGAGATGCCACTTGCCGAAGATCGCGGTTTTGTAGCCGCCGGATTTGAAGACCTCGGCCATCGTCGGCAGATCGCGGCGCAGCAGCGCCCGGCCGGCGGTGACCGAGCACGCCCGGTTTTTCAGCGCGTCGACGCCACTCATCAACTGGCCGCGCGTGGGCGTGCACATCGGCGCGACGTGGAAGTCGGTGAAACGGACGCTCTGTCCGTGGAGACGGTCCATTTGCGGCGTCTTCAGGACCGGGTTACCGTGCGCCGACAAGTCGCCGTAGCCCTGATCGTCTGTGAGAATGATAATCACGTTTGGCTTGGGGCGGGATTGCGCCAAAGCGACAGTAGAGGCGGCGGCACGGAGAAATTGACGGCGGAGCATAGGGACTCTGCCATCATACGTCAGCCTGCCTTTGGCAGTTGACCTGTATTGGCCGCCGCAACCCCGTTGCCCCGATATCTCCCGGTATTCGTCGCGAGACAGCGCCTGAGCCGTGTCGATACGAGGCGCGCGCACCCGTGGCAAGCGCAACCAGGTCCCAGCGCGGCGCAACAGAAATCCTGCGAGTTCTCCGGTTTAAGGATCACCCTCAGCGCCGAATTGCATGGCGTCACTCGAAAGGACTGACTGCGAGCGGCCCCAACTCCAAAGTCTATCTAATGAAATCGAACACGGTCCTCCGATCTTCTTGCGCTTTGGCCTGAAGCGCCGCTTGGCGATGGGTGTTGGCGTCCTGCATTTCGAGAATCGTCTGGGCGAGATCGGCCCCCTCGGTTTCCGCAATCTCCGCCGTCAGGGACAAAATCTTCTTGTCTGCAAACGAAGCGGCTTCGGCGATCGAATTCTGTGCGGTTCCGTAATAGCCGAGCTGTTCGTTCAAGTGGTCGAGCGCGGTACCAAGGTCGGCCAGACCCGTTTGAAGTGCGACATCGTCGTTGGCTAAGAGTGCGTCTCGGACAGACTTCACGACCCGAAACGCGTTGCTGGCGGCCGTCGGATTATCGAACAGCTCCTGCCCTGTTCGGCCAATGCTAAATCGAACTCCGGACGCATCCCGGATCTGCCTCGTAGCGTTCCCACCCGCGTAAATCGTCGCGCCCGTCGCCGTATTCAGATCGACCACGTAGGGCGGAGCCTGGTCGGCTGAACCGGCGAAAATGTAGCGGCCGTCGATCGCGGTATTGGCGATGCCGACCAATTGGCGATGCAGCGATTCGACCTCACTGGCGATCATGCGTTTGGTCGCCGCGCTCTGCGTTCCCGAGGAAGCCTGGGCGGCGAGCACACGGACGCGTTCAACAACTTTGATCCCGTTTTGCACGGCGTTTTCGGCCGCATCCACCTCCGTGCGGACCCGGTTCAGATTCGACTTGGTCTGCTCGGCGGACGCTAGCTCGGCCCGGGACTGCAAGAGCACTCCAATGCGATCCGGATCATCGGAGGCCGTCGCCATCCGAAGCCCGCTAGCCAGCGTGCGCTGTGCGCGTTCCGAGCGCTCCTGGATTCGGCTGAGATTGTGAAGGAAGCTTGATTGGCGTGGATCGAGGGCGAATGGCATCGGTTACCTCAACATTCCCAAGACTGTTTCATTGAGCGAGTTCAACACCGACATCACTTGCCCGGCAGCTTGAAACCCCTTCTGCAACTGCAATAGCTTCGTAGCCTCGACGCTAATGTCGACACCCGAAAGTTCTGCCCGCAAATTCTGCGCCTGCAGTAACAGATTCTGCTGCAAATCCACATCGGACTTGACGGCGTTGAGCCGGTCGCCGACCGCGGCGGTAATTTCGGCATAGAACTGCGCGGGTGTCAGTCCGCCGACAATCGGACTGCGTTGCAAATCGGCCAGATTCAGAGCGTTCGTGTTTCCCCCCGGATCGCCAGGCGCCGCCGCCGCCAGTTGAGCGGTTGTTATGGAAGTAACCGCGATCGTGGTGGCTTCGCCAACCGTTGTGTTGTAGGCGAAGAGGTTCTGTGCCGGAGGGTTGCCGTTCTGATCGATACCGGCCGCGAGCACACCGTTGACGCCATCGGCAATTCCCTTCGCCAAGGTATTCAACCTGGTCCGGTAGTCGGGAACTAGCGTGTTCTGAAACTCAATCAGGCCGGCGATCCGGCCGCCGTCAAGACGATCGGTGATATCCACGCCGGTCGAATCGAGTATGCGGTTGGCGCCGGAGGCATTCTGCGTCAAAGAAACCTTAAACCGAAGTTCCCCTTGGCAAAACGGGGCAATCGACACACTCCAAACGAGTTAGACGAAGAGGAGGGTGTGCGGCGCTGGGAACAAAGTGTTAGGGTGTGACGCCGAGGAGG
>VFZW01000313.1 GCA_016871055.1 Acidobacteriota bacterium | reverse complement strand
GAAAGATTGGCGAGCGTGCGCTTGACGATCTTTTTGCCTTGGCGGAAAGCGGTGCGGAGCAGAATCGCGGGAGGCGAGGAGCGGTTCGGCACGGTTTCCACGTACATGGTAACAGTATGCAACAATAGGCGCTACGTGTAAATACATATACGAGTATTTACATGGGTATACAGAACAAGGCAAAAAAACGCGCAACCCACGCTGTCTGAGAACCTTGCGGTGAAAACTACTGCTTATCGGCGGGGGAACTTCGGGTTAGACCAGGCGAAGCTGTACGGCGAAGTGGTATCGGTGCCGAGAAGCGTGGCGCCGTTGTAGAACTCGACTTGAGTGATCGTGCCTTGCGTCGTGGCCGCCGTTGCGTCGATAGTCACGCTGGCCGGGGCGGTGAAGCTGGCATTGTTGACCGGCGAGGAGATTGATACGGTTGGCGCGACGGGGGCGCCGACGGTGAACGACACTGCGGCGGAAGACGACGCGCCGTTGGAATCGGTCGCAGTGGCGGTGATCGTGTAGGCGCCGGCGGGTAAGCTGGAGAGCGTCGTTGTGTAGGGCGCTACGGTAACGGTGGCTATGAGAGCCGCACCGTTGAAGAAGTCGACCTTAGCGATTGTGCCCGACGCCGGCGTGGCTGTCGCGGTGACGATGACGGTGGCTGGGGCGGAGAACGCCGCACCGTTGGCGGGCGCGGTGATGGCGACTGTTGGCGGCGTGGCGGGGGTGACGATGGAATAGCCGAGTCCGCCGGCGGCGAGGACGTCGGCGAAGGCCGGGAGCGGCGTCGCGCGACCGGTGGAGCCGACGGCGGGGACGAGCACGAACTCGTTGCCGGCGTTGAGAAGCGGGAGTTCGGGGTGATCGAAGGGGGCGCGTTCGAATTGGACTCGGGTGTCGAGAAGCGCGGTCTTGAGGAACGTAACCAGCGACTACTTTTCGATGGCGGTGAGGGCGAGCGGGCCGATATCGGGATGCGAGTTCGAACTATTGGGGCCGAAGCCCGTGGAGTCGCCACCGGCGATGGTGGTGGCGTCGCCGCCGCGATTGTAGAAGTCGACGACTTCTTCGAGGGTGGCGAGCGAACCGTTGTGGAAGTAGGGCCCGGTCAGTGAGACGTTTCGAAGCGACGGCGTCTTAAAAGCGCCGTCAACCGCATCGCGGCTGGTGGAGTTGAGCGGCAAGCAGGGCTCGACGGCGAAGGTGCAGGGGTCGATGGAGATGCCGTCAACATTGGCGCCGGCCTTGATTTGCCGAGTGATGGAGAGCGGGTTGCCGAACGGGTCGACACCGCCGATGCCGAGGTCCTCGGAGGTGGGCCGCACGCCGATGTTGTAGTATCCGATGTCGTAAGTCGCGGGCGAGCCGTTGCCCATGAGCATCTTCGAAATCAACGCGCCGAACGCGTTGGCTTCGCGGGCGGGAGTGGCGGCATTGGTCAACTGCGGGCCATGATGGCAACTCGCGCATCGGCCTTTGCCGTTGAAGACGTTCAGACCGGTGATTTGCTCGGGCGTAAGGGCCGAGGCGGTTTCGACGCTAGCCGACGGGTAAGGAGCAAAGTAGGTGTCGATCGGCGCCTGGTCGGAGACGAGGGTCGCCTGATAGAGCTGGAGAGCGAGTCCGAAGAAGAGGGAGAAGTTGGCCTGCGCCTGCGTGTAATTCGTTCCGCCGATATTGACGGCTGTGGGCGAGGTGTGGAGGTCGTCGGCGAAGGCGGCTTGGACGAGTTCGAGGTGAGTCTTGTTGAGGCCTTTCAAGGCGGCGCCGCGGGAGTATGATCCGAGGACCGAGTCAGTGGTCAGAACGTTTTGACGCGCGAGAGCGGAAGCGGCGAGAAGGCGCTTGGCGATTTCGGGCCAGGTGCGGCTGGCGCACGACATTTCCGAGCTGTTGAGAGGCGCGGCAACGGCTTGGGAAGCGAGGCTGGCGTTGTCGAGAGAGACCGCGAGCGCGACCGGGGGATTGCCGCGATAGATGCGGGCGTTTGTGTTGCGCGGGCCGAACGAGTCAACACCGTTGAAGATCGAATTGGCGCGGCCATCCCAGAAGTTGCGGACGTTGAAAATGGCATTGATGACGGGCGGTGTGTTGCGGCCCGTGGAGCGGCGCGCAGCGCCGAAAACAGGATCGGGCGTGGTGGCGCAGGCGTCGGCGATGGCGCCGGCGGTGGCGGAGGTGTAGTTGCGCAGGAACTGGCCGTGGGAGCCCATGACGTCCTTGCTCGTGTAGACGACGGCGGAGTTCGGGTTGGCGGGATCGGTGAGTAGGTGGCGGGGGAAATCACCGGAGACGGTGGTGTAGTTCGGACCGTTTGGTGAGCCGGCGCGGGAGTTATCGAACGTCATCGGCGGCGTGCCGGTCCGGAGCGTGCCGGGGTTCATCTGATTCTTGAGGCGAAGGTCGGCGCCGGCGTGGAAGTGGCAACTTGCGCAGGCGACGGCGCCGTCGCTCGAAACCTGCATGTCCCAGAAAAGCGCCTTGCCGAGCGCTACGGCGGCGGGCCGGTTTTTGATGTACGAGTTGATCGCGGCGGGATCGGGAACCGGAACGCCTCGGAGCGATTGGATCTGGCGATTGACAACGCGGATGGTAATGGCGTGGGTTGTGCTGAGACCGGGAAAGTCGGTGGCTCTGGCGCTGAAGGAGTATGTTCCGGCTGCGAGGTTGAGAACCGTGAAGGTGAAGGGAGCGGCGGTGAGTTCGCCGACTTTTACGGCGCCGTTAAAGAGTTCAACCTTTTGGAGGTTGTTATCGGGATCGGCGGCGGTGACATTAAATACGACGTCGGCGGCGGCGGTGAACATGGCGCCGCTGAGCCGGCTCACAATCGAGACCGTTGGCGCGGCATTACCGGCGGAGGTGACGGAGACGTTGACGGAGGCGTCGGTAAAAAGACCTTGGGTATCGATGGCTCGGGCGGTAATGGTGTAGTTGCCGGCGGCGATTCCGCTCCAGACGAAGCTATAGGGGGCGACGAGGTCTTCGCCGAGCTTGGTGGCGCCGTTATAGAACTCAACTTTGGAGAGATTGTTTTCCGGATCGGAGGCGTTAGCGGCGATTGTGAACGAGCCGGGCGCGGGAACCGACGTTCCCGGAGCGGGCGATGTAATCGACACCGAGGGTGGGTTGTTGGTGATGACGGTACCGATGGCCTCGAACTCGGCGAAGTTCAGCGCGGCAGTTCCTTCGAGTTGGACGCGGAGGTACCGCGCCGAGCGATTAACGGCGAGTGTCACCGTCGCGCCGGCGGTGCCGGAGTGAGGAATATCGGTTACACCGGCTTGTGCCTGCGACTGCGCGACGGTGGTTCCAGTGAACGGCTGGTCGGAAACGAAGACGTGGAAGTTGGTCAGATTGGCGGCGCAGCAGTCAGAGCGGTTCCAGATTTTTACGTTGGCGATCTGGGCTCGTGCACCGAGATCGACCTGCCAGTAGGGTTGCGACTGGCTGTTGGTTTGGATGACTGAGTTCTGCGAGAAGTCGCCGTTCGTGTTGCCATCGACAGCGCGGGCGGCGACACCGCCAGAAGCGGTCGAAGATTGTGTTGCGGACTTGCCGATGGCGAGATTCGTTTCGCCGCCGGCGCCGCCGGGCCAAGTTGCGGTTGTATAGACCTGAACGTTGTAGCCGATGGAAGGCGTACCGTTGGCATTCACGGCGAACAGCCAGTACCCGCCGGGGACAAGAACATCCTGACTGGAGTCAAGGGTGAGTGAGTAGCTGCCCGTGCCGGTTTTGGTGTGGGTGACAGGGACGTAGCGTTGGTCGGAATTGTAGCCGTGTGTGGTGGCTTGGAGGCGAATGAGGCGGAAGCCGGTAATATCGTCCGAACCGGTAACGCCGATGGTGAGACCGGGCTTGAGATCGTTGGGCGCGAGGTTTATCTGTGGGCGAGTGGCGGCGGAACCGTCGGCGTTGAATAGATATCCAGGCGAGTAGATTTGGCCGTTCAGGTGATCGGCGACGCAACCGCAAAGGCCGCCTCCGCCAGCCCAAACGCGGCCATCGCGAAGCAGGATGGCGAGGAAGTGATAACCGCGCGGTTCGGCCATAGACGGAAGTGTTCGCCAAAGACCCGTGGTGGGATTCCACATTTCCGCGGGGAGAATTCCGCCGGCATCGCTAAACTTTGTACCGGAGGAGTTGCCACCGGCGACGAAGACTTCGCCGTTGGGCAGCACGACGAGATTGTGAAACGCGCTAGAAAAGCTCATCGAGCCGGTCGCTGTCGTAACGGGCGTACCGCTGGTGGCGTCGATGACGACGGCGGTGTTGAAGACTTTCGGATTGTACCGGCCATCGAGTCCGCCGGCAAATAGGATTTTCCCAGGCAGGAACTGTACGGAGGCCGCAAGCTTGCGGTAGCGGTCGACGTCGGGAGTTCTGGTTCCAGCCAACTGCGTACTCCCGTTACCCGCCACATCAAGCCAGTACATTTGCTTCAACGGGCCGGGCAGCAGGATCTTGCCGTTTGGCATCCAATGCAGGTGTGGATAGCGATTGTTGGGTTCGTCGTTGCCATCTTCGACTTCGGCGGCGGGGTTCAGAGAGATACCGGATTTCGCCGTCCAGAGGTTCGTGGATTGACTGAATATTTCGGTGAGCGTGCCGCCGGAGCGGCCCCACATCGTGAGGATGTTGCCGTCGTTCATCGTGATCGACGAGTTGTACCAGCGGCCGTTGATCATGTCATTGAGGCGGGTCCAGCCGGATTGATTCCAGCGGGGCAACATGCCAAGAACGGAAGTCGTGCGAACGTCGGCGCCACCGCCGGAGAGAATAATGCGACCGTCGCCGGTAGTGGCCAAACCCGCACAAAACGTGTCGTGCTGGGTTTTGTTCATCGATGTGATCGTATTGGTGGCTGGGTCGTAAATGGCGGCGTGCGTGAAGGTCGCGCCGGCGGGGAATGTAGTGGTCTGCGTGGATGCCCAGCCAACAATTCGGCCGTCGGCGAGATGTGTGACGCCGATTGGTACAAAGGGCCAATTGACGATCGGCGCCCATTGGCCGGTTTGCTGCACTTGTGCAAAGGCGATTGCCGTGCCGGCGAGGCACAAGGCGGCGATGCCGATTATTCTTGTTCTAATCATCTGCTGGATCCAAACTTTTCATGGATCCTCTATTTTGCAGCAGCCTCCTTAGCTTGGAGCAGTGCAAATTGGCCCAGAACTGCCAAGGGTAAGTTCGGTACGGACCGCACGGCCTAGTACTGTACCTATGGTGCCATGAGGGTAGATAGCGCGGGCTGGGCGACGAGCAAATCGGGGTCGAAAAGAAGAGCCGTTTTCAGAGTGGCGCGCGCTGCCTTGGCATCGCCGGATTGATACTGAGCGACGGCGAGATTGACGCGCGCGGCCGTCAGGGCAGGGTTTTGCGCAAGCGCTTTGAGCCAGTGGGCCATGGCGGATTTGACGTCGCCGCGCTTTATGGCGTACGAACCAAGATTGATGCGGGCGGCCGTTTGGGTGGGGTCGAGATCGACGGCCCGGAGCGCGGCGCGTTCGGCCTTTTCTTCGAGACCGGCGCGGTCGTAGGCGAACGAGAGTTGGGCGGTGAGGAGGGCGTCACCCTCGTTTGAGGCAGCTTCCAACAGAGCGAGTGCGGTGGCGGGCGATGCGATGGCGTGGGCAAGGGCGAACTCACGCTTGGACGGTTGGCCCCAGAACGGCTTCAGGACAGGTGTTTCCGTTGGAGTCCCTCGCGCGGCGGGGTTGCGCGGAATAGAGTGATCGGTGAAGGGTAGATGCTGGCCGGATTCGGACTTGGGCATGTGGCACTGGACGCAGTCGCCTCCGCTGGCGTTCGGGCAAGTGTTTGGTGTGTGGCAGGTCTGGCACTTGGCGCGAGAGTCGGCGGCTTCGGTGTGGGGATCGTGGCAGGTCCCGCACCACAGCTTATCGCCGGCGTTGGTTTTGCAGGCGCTGTTGGCAAGGTCTTCGAAATGGCCAGTGGCGCGCGCTTTTTGCGGAGGCGCGGGATTCCAGACGAAGACGGCGACGGAGTCGCTCAGTTTGCGGCCGGGCTGATACGACGCGCGGCCGCCGCCGGCGGTAGCAACGCGGGCCGCGCCGGTGAGATGGCATTGGGCGCAGACGCTATCGCGGGCTTCGGCATTGAGCTTGGCCGGGTTGATCATTCGCCCTTTTCCAGCGGCGTGGGCCGAGCCGTCGCCGTGGCAGCGCTCGCAAGAAATTCCATCTTCGAGAAAGGGTCTGGCGGCGCTCTGCTGGACGCGGCTGGCGTGGCACTGCAAGCACGCGGGTTCGACGCGGCGAGTGAAATCCGCGGTGGGCTTGGACTCGTAACCGGGTGAGAGGCTCCAGGATTTCGACGCCGCGAAGTAGGACACGGGAGCCTGAAAGAGCATGCCGTCCGTTTCGAAGAGGTAGCTTCGGCCGAGTCTTCCCGAGCCGATGAACCATTGCAGTTGGCGAGAGGCCTTGGCGGCGTCGCGGGCGAAATCGAGGCGGAAGGTCGGCGAGATTTTGAACGACGCGCCGTTCGATTCGGAGGTAAAGGCGGCGTTCTTGAACGACTCTTTGTTGGGGGTTGCCGGAACACGGCCGCTGGAGCGAGCCATGCCGGTTTGCATGTACTTCTTGTAGATTTCGGCGTGACAGGGAGCGCAGGCGCGGCTGCCGGTTTCGGCATGCGCGGCGAAAGCGAACGCGAGCAGTGCGAAGCTACTTCTGCTTAAACTCATCGGGGCGGAGCACGCGGCGCGTGAAGCGGGCGGAGTGGATGGCGCCTTTGAAATAGTCTACGCGGTTGATGCGGACGCCGGCGGAGGTGCGGCCGGGGCCTTGCGGCGCGAGCTTCACTTCGGCCTTGCCCTGGAGAACGCCGTTGACGTAGTTGCTGAAGACAGCGCCGTCGTAGACGCTGGCGACGTGATGCCACTCGTCGCATTTATGCGTGAGCTCGGGGTCCATTAACGCTTTCGACCCGGTGGCGGTCGCGCCGAAGCTGTCGAGATACCAGGCGCCGCCGCCAACACGAGTTTCGAAGAGCAAGCGGTGCTGTGAGCCGTTTTCCTGCAGGTGAAAGAAGCGCTGCTCTTTCTTGCCGTCGCAGTCGGGCCGGAAGATGACTTCCCAAGTAAACGTTTCGGCGCCGGCGAGCGGGTGGACTTCGACGAAGAGCGCATCGCCATCGCCGTCGAAGGCGACGACTTTGCCGCGCGGCGAATTGACGACTTTCGGGTTGCCCTCGACGGTGGTCTTGTGTCCGCCGAGCTTGTTGAGGCGGTCGAACCGCCAGACTTCCTGCGAGTAGGCGGCGAGTGCGGAGAGTATGAGGAGGGTTTTCACTAGGGCGGTTATATCACATTTTGGTGTCTCCTCTTGACAATCGAGAGGAAGCGGCGTTACTCTCGTTTGTCGATAGAAGCCGATGGGAAAATCGAAAACCGAGATGCTGCAAGGCACGCTGGACCTGTTGATCCTGAAGACGCTGGAGCTGGAGCCGATGCACGGCTGGGGGATCACGCTGCGCATTCAAACGCTGTCGGAAAACGAACTACGCGTGAATCAGGGATCGCTGTATCCGGCACTACACCGGCTGGAAGAGAACGGCTTGATTCTGGCGAAGTGGCGGGCGACCGAGAACAACCGGCAGGCGCGCTACTACGAGTTAAGCGCGAAGGGCAGACGGAAGCTTGCGGCGGAAACCGAAAACTGGCTGCGGTTGTCCGGAGCGGTCGGCAGGATTCTGGGAGCGGTGTCATGATCCGGCGCATCGTCCGGGCGATTGGGGATCTGTTCGACCGCGACGGGCGCGATCGTGGCCTCGACGCGGAGTTGCGGTTTCACGTCGACAACGCCGCGGAACAGCTGCGCGCCGAGGGACACTCTCGCGAAGACGCCGAACGGCGAGCGCGCATGAACACGGGGAATCTGGACGCGGTAAAAGACGAATGCCGCGAGACCCGGTTGAGCCACACGATCGAAACATCTTGGCTCGATATGCGGCAGGGCGTACGGATGCTGACGCAGAACCCCGGCTTCACGCTGGCCGCATTGGGAACATTGGCGGTGGGGATCGGCGCGACGACGGCGATTTTCAGCCTCGTGTACGGCGTATTGTTGCGGCCGCTGCCGTACGGGCGCGGCGACGATTTGATCGTTCTACACCAGCAGGCGCAGGCGCGCAATCAGCGCGATTTGCGGTTTTCGGTGAAAGAGATCGAGGACTATCGCGGAGCGAAAAACACGCTCGACGCGGTGGTGGAGCATCACTCAATGGTGTTCCT
>VFZW01000312.1 GCA_016871055.1 Acidobacteriota bacterium | reverse complement strand
GTACTTCAAATCAAAAACCGCATGCGCGCTCCGTCGGTACTCGGCCATCTTTCCATTTTGCAGTACCGTGGCTGAAAGCAGCCCGCCTGAAAGGCGGGGGGATTAGACCCGGCGCTGCGATACTAAAGCTACTCTTCCTGGCCCATTTGCTCCTGTTAGTCTGCATGAACTGGCGCACGGCGCGCAGAATGTTCAGCTCTGACTTTCCGACGCTTTTCGCGACCGCGCTGCTTTCCTGGGCGAACCTAATTCATACGGCGCAAATCGCGTCCTTGGTTGGCATTTTGGATACGACGCTGGCTTATTTCCTGATTTCTCTGGGCGTCTCGGTGGGCTATGGGAAACTGTTTGGGCAATTGTGTTCCGAGCCCGCGCCTTCCGACGGAATCCACTTCCGTGACGTAGTAGCGAAGATACGCGCGGATCTTTTTTCGTTAACCCTCGCTGGAGCGCTCGCGCTCATCACTTGCGCCGTGCTGCTGATGGCCATTTCGGTGCTGGCGAATAACTGGGACACGCTGGCCTATCGCTTTCCCCGGGCGATTTTCTTCATGAAAGAGGCCTCGTTAAGTCATCCGGGTGTTGGCCTCGATCCGCGATTGTTGTTTTATCCCTACAATGCGAGCCTACTGTACTTAATGTTCGCCGAGTATCATCTATCTGGAGTAACTTGGAATTTCGTGTCCGTTTTTGGCTGGGCGATGGCGGGAATGGGCGCGTTCTATGTTCCCTTGTTTCTAGGCGGAACCGTGCGCGCGGCCATGTTCTCGGCGTATGCGCTGCTAACCACGCCGATCGTGTTGTGCCTGGCGTATTCCACCAATGACGAAGTGCTGGCCGGCGGGCCGATGCTGCTGGGAGTAATCTTTCTGGCGTCGTGGTTCCGGGACCGTTCGCCGGCGTCCTTGGTGCTGGCCATGATCGGCATCGGGCTCTCGGCGGGCGTGAAATTGCATGTGATGTTTTATTTCCCGATGATCATTGTGGCGCTTATTTGGGCCGTGCGGAGGCATGGCGAAACGATCGCGGAGCTCGTTAGGGAACACCTGCTGCCTCACCGAAAGTTTGCGACGGCGGGTCTGTTGCTCGCCATGCCGCTGGCGTTTGGGTTTCTGGTGACCAACTACATCTCGTCGAAGCAGTTTACGAGCCGGGAATTCAACAACGTCGTGATGAACACTCCATTTCACGTGGGTTCGGCGGCCCAGAATACGGTGATCCGGACGGCGCAGCTATTTATCGCGCCGCTGCCGGATCATGCGCTGTTGTTTGGCCGGGCCAGCGCGATCTCGGCAATCAAAAAGACGAACGACGCATTCAACAACACAGTTTTCAAGAACGTCAAACAGGGGCCTCCTTACTCCAGTGCGTTCTACCGGTTTAGAGGTGTCGCGAGCCCGTACGCGGAAGCTTACTATGAAGAAACCGTGTGGCTCGGACTGGCGCCGTGGGGCATCTTGGTGGGATTGTTTTGGATGGTGCTGAACCGGAGCGGCCAAGGAACGGCGATGTGGCTTCTCGTGTTGTCACTGCCGGCGTGGCACCTCGCCTTGTGCGCATTTCACGTATACGTGGAGTGTATCGGCACCTACTATGGATATGCGGCGCCTTTGGGCATCGCGGCAATCGGGTTACTTTGGGAGCGGATGGCGCTGTCCGGGAGCCGGTTCGGGAAGATCGGATCGTCAATATTAACGGGGATATTGGTGAGCAATACGCTGCTGGCCGGAGTCCTGTTTTTCGGCAGCCAGAAGCGCGACATCACACACGCCTTCCGCACGGCGGACGGGGAAGTCGGACCGAGCGAGACTTCCGCCGGCGTCCGCAACGCTGTCGCCAAGGCCAAACAGGTCTACATTCCTTACACGCATTGGGAGCTGCTGTTCTGGAATTTCATGCGCCTAAATCCGTCGGCTAAGTTCTACCATTCTCAAGTCCCTCGGTTTTGCCGCGACAACCCGCAATATCCAATGGTGGAAACGTTTAATTACCGACACCAGCACAACTTGTCCAATTGGTTAGCGCAGACGCTGATGGACCGCTCGATCTGGATAATCGCCTAGGTCCCAACCAACCCCGCCAAGACCGCCATCCGATCGGCCATACGGTCGATGAGCACGCTCTCGTTGCTGCAGTGCGCGCCTTCGCCGACGATACCAAGGCCGTCGAGAGTCGGAACGCCGAGCGCCGCGGTGAAGTTACCGTCGCTGCCGCCGCCGGTGGCCGACTCTTCCAAAGCCACTGCGATTTCGGCGGCCAGCGATTTCGCTTTTTGAAAGAGCGCCGCGATTTCGCGTGTGCGCTCCATCGGCGGGCGATTCAGTTCCCCGTCCACCGTCAAGGTGCAGCGCCGGTCGATCGGCCTCAACGCGCGGAATTTCTTGTCGATCGTTGCGGCGTCACGCAAGCGAGCGACGCGGATGTCGACGTCACACGACGCCTCTTCGGGCACGACATTCGTCCGCGTGCCGCCTTGAATGACGCCTGGATTCACGGTCAGGCCGATGTCCAGGTTGGTGAAGGCCGCGATCTTTTCGATTTGGCGCGCCAGTTCGACGATGGCGTTCGCGCCGTTGGTGAAATCGACGCCCGCATGCGCCGCGCGGCCGCGAACGCGCACGCTATAGCCGCCGACGCCTTTTCGCGCTGTCTTCAACTTACCGGTCAAACCAGTGCCGGGTTCCAGCACCAGCACGAAGTCCGACTTCTTCGCATTCGCTTCGCTTAACGCGCGCGAACTGTGGCTGCCCACCTCTTCATCCGAGTTCAACTGCAGCAAGACCTTTTTCGACACCGGCACGTCGAGCTCCCGCAAAGCACGCATCGCGAAGATGAACAGCGCCACGCCGCCTTTCATATCGAGCACGCCAGGTCCCCACAGCCGCCCGTCGCCGATGCGGAACGGCATCGACTTCAGCGTGCCCATCGGGTAAACGGTATCGGTGTGGCCGAGCGCGAGCACTTGCCCGGATTTCTTGCGGCCTGGCAAGTTGAATTCGATGAGTAGATGATCGCCGTACGGCGCGCCGCGTTTGCGTGTGAGCTTGGCTTCTTTGGCCAGCACATCACACATCAGTTCGACCTGACGGTTAACCGCGGCCGCGTCGTCGCTGGGCGATTCGCACTCGACCATGGTGCGAATCACGTCGATCAGAGCGCCCTGTTGCGCTCGGGCGAAATCGAGGAATCGTTGCATGCTTTGTTACAATCGCTAGTTTACATGGCCATTCTCGATATCGACGCGATCCGCGACATTCTCCCGCATCGCTACCCCTTTCTCCTCGTCGATCGTATCGTCGAAATGGAGCCGCACCGTATTGTCGGCATCAAGAACGTGACGGCGAACGAGCCGTTCTTTCCAGGGCACTTTCCGGACTACCCGGTGATGCCGGGCGTGCTGATCACCGAGTCGATGGCGCAGGTGGCCGGGATTCTTGTGCTCAAAGAAATTCCCGACCGACATCAGAAACTGGTGCTGCTGGCGTCGGTCGACGAAGCGAAGTTCCGCCGGCCCGTGCGGCCGGGCGATCAACTGCGCGTTGAGATGACGATGGTTAGCAAGAAAGCCACGATTTGCAAGATGACGGGCAAGGTCACCGTCGACGGCGTGCTTGTCGCCGAGGCCACGCTGATGTGCGTGATCCGCGACCGCACCGCGGGCTAATTCGAACGACATGCCGATTCATCCGACAGCCATCATCGATCCCGCCGCGCGGATCGACGGCGTCGCCATTGTCGGGCCGTACTGCGTGATCGGCGCGGAGGTCGAAATCGGCGCGCGCACGGAGTTGAAGGCGCATGTCTACTGCGAAGGGCCGGCGTGGATCGGCGAGGACAACCTCTTCTATCCGTACGCAAGCGTCGGCGTGGCGTCGCAGGACTTGAAATACAAAGGCGAGCGCGCCGAGACGCATATCGGTTCACGCAACAAGATCCGCGAGTTCGTGACGATTCACCGCGGGACCGACGGCGGCGGGCTGAAGACGACGATCGGCGACGACAATTTGCTGATGGCCTACGCACATATCGCGCACGACGCGCATGTGGGCTCGCACTGCGTGCTGGCCAATGGCGTGACGCTCGCGGGACATGTGACGATCGGCGATTGGGCGGTGATTGGCGCCTTCAGCGGCGTGCATCAGTTCTGCCGCGTGGGGCGGCATTCGATGATTGGCGGGTATTCGGTGATCACGCAGGACGTGATGCCGTTCGCGACGATCGTGACGCCGCGCGATGCGAAGGCGTTCGGCGCGAATGCGACCGGGCTGGAGCGGCGCGGCTTCGGCAGCGAGACCGTCGAGCATCTGCAGAACGCGCTGCGCATGTTGACGCGCGGGAAGTTGAATACGTCGCAGGCGATTGCGAAGATCCGCGAGGAGATTCCGCGCTGCGAGGAAGTCGATGAACTGATCGCGTTCATTGAATCGTCGGAACGCGGCGTGATCAAGTAAGCCATGCGCTACGGACTCATCGCGGGCAACGGCCGCTTCCCGATTCTGGCCCTGGAGACGGCGCGGACGCTGGGGGTGGAGGTCGTCGCGATCGGGATTGAAGAAGAGGCGTCGAAGGAGATCGAGGCGCTGGCCGCGCGGACGTACTGGGTGTCACTGGGGGCGCTGACGCGGTTGATCGAGATCTGCAAGAGCGAATCGATCACGCAGTTGATGATGTGTGGGCAGGTGAAGCACGTGTCGATCTTTTCGTCGATACGGCCCGACTGGCGGCTGGCGAAACTGCTGTTCAGTTTGAAGGAAAAAAACACCGAGGCTCTGATCGGCGGCGTGGCGCAGGTGTTAGCAGACGAGGGCATTTCGCTGGTCGATTCGACGTTGCTGTTGAAGCCGTTGCTGGCGGGCGAGGGCGTGTTGACCAAGCGCAAGCCGGATTCCGACGAAGAGAAAGAAACGCGATACGGGCGGTCGATCGCGAACGCGCTGGCGGGATTCGACGTGGGCCAGTCAGTCGTGATTTGCGATCGCGCGTGTGTGGCCGTGGAAGCGATGGAAGGCACCGATGCGATGTTGCGGCGCGCGGCGAGCTTGGTCAACGGACGGCCGATGCGGCTGGTGAAATCGTCGCGGCGGCGGCGGCATATGCTGTGGGATGTGCCGGTCGCCGGGTTGAGCACGATCGATGTGATGGTGGAGACGGGGACGACGATTCTGGTTTGCGACGCCGGGCGGACGTTGTTTCTCGATAAGGACGAGCTGATCGCGCGCGCCAACCGAGCGGGCATCTGCATTGTCGGCCATCCGCCGGCGGACGAGGGAGCATCATGAGAATTGCCGTTGCAGGCGCGGGCGTTTTCGGCCGCCATCATTTGCGCGTGTTGAAGTCGCTCGATAACGTCGAGTTGGTTGGCGTGTTCGACGCCGATGCGGCGCGTGCGGCCGCGGCCGCGGCGGAGTACGGGATCGCGGCATTTGGGTCGCTGGAGGAGTTGGCGGGAGCGGCGGAGGCCGCTGTCGTCGCCACGCCGACGACGACGCATGCGGCGGTTGGATGCGAGTTGCTGGAACGCGGACTTGACGTGTTGATCGAGAAGCCGATCGCACCGAGTCTGGAAGACGCCGACCGTTTGCTGGAGGTGGCGGCGCGCAAAGAGAAGTTGATTCAAGTCGGGCATCTGGAGCGCTTTAATCCCGCCGTCGAAGCGATGGCGGCGAAGATCTCGACGCCGCTGTTTTTCGAGATTCACCGCCTGAGTTTGTTTACACCGCGCAGCCTGGATGTGGACGTTGTGCTGGATCTGATGATCCACGATATCGACATCGTGCTGGCGCTGACCGGACTGCTGCCGGAAGAGGTCCGTGCGGCGGGGATTTCGATTTTGTCGCCAAAGGTGGACATTGCGAACGTGCGGCTGGCGTTTCCTGGCGGGTGTGTGGCGAATTTGACGGCGAGCCGGGTGTCGACTGAGAAAGTGCGGAAAGTGAGGCTGTTTCAGCCGCACGAGTACATTTCGATCGACTATGCCGAGCAGAAGGGCGTGGCGTTTCGCGTGTCGCCGGAGCGGCAAATCGGTTTCGCGCCGTTCGCCATTCAGAAGGAAGAGCCGTTGAAGCGGGAGATCGTGCACTTCATCGAATGTGTAACCGGGCGCCTGCGTCCGCGCGTCGATGGAGAAGAGGCCCGCCGAGCGCTCGCCGTTGCGCTTGATATTCTTGCGAAAATCGAAGCGCATGGGGAAACCATCGCCCGCACCCTAGCCGCAAAGTGAACGAAGAGCAAAACGAGCTGCGCAGCCTGTTTGGCGTCGAGGCGGCCATGCCGCCGCGGCCGTGGCGCGCTATTGCTCTCGGGACGGCGGCGTTTCACGTGGCGCTGCTCGTGTTTGTCAGCTACGTGCCGCTATTCGAAGTGCGGCACTTCAGGACGGCGGCCGAGATTACCGTGGCGCGGCATGTGACGCCGATCTTTTCGCCCGTGCTGGAGCCGACGCAGAAGGCGCCGAATGAGAAGAAGTTGAATCGCGATTTCGATGTCGACAGCCTGAAGCCGCGGCCCAATGTGCAGATTCCCGATGGCCCTGTTTCGACGACGCGCCCGGACGCGCGTGTTCCGGCGCCGGTGCCCGTGCCCGCGCCGGTCGAACAGCAAAAACCGTTGCCCGAGCCTCCGAAGGTCGACGCGCCGGTGCAGGCGAAGGGCCTGACTCCGCCCAAAGCCGGCATGAGCGATCTGCCTCCGATGCCGCCCCAGATTCAGCCGCAAGAGAAGCCGAAGCTGGCGTTTGAACCGGTGGGCGCGGGCGGGTTTTCGTCCAAGCCGGGGACTGGAACGCAGCAGAGAATTCCGGTGCCGTCGTCGAGCGTGAGCGAAGCGGTTCGGGATGTCGTTCGGAACCGGACGGGCGGCGGATTGGTGGTCGGCGATAGCGTCGGAGATGGAATTGGCGGGCTCGGCGAGGGGCTGAATCTGCCACCGTCGCCGGGGCGGACGGGATCGAACCTGGAACTGTTGAGCGACCCGCAGGGCGTGGACTTCCGGCCGTATCTGATCCGCGTGCTGGCGGCGGTGCGGCGGAACTGGTTCGCGGTGTTGCCGGAGAGCGCACGGATGGGGAATCAGCGCGGGCGCGTGCTGGTGCAGTTTGCGATCGACCGAAAGGGGAGCGTGCCGAAGTTGGTGATTTCGGTGCCGAGCGGGTCGCAGCCGTTGGACCGGGCTGCGGTGGCCGGAATCAGCGCGTCGAATCCGTTTCCGCCGCTGCCGGCGGAGTTTAAGGGTGAGCAGATCCGGCTGCAGTTTACGTTTTCGTACAACATGCAGCCGAGGTAGCGTTTCCCAAACGCCCATCCGCTCACCGTATCAGCCGACCCCTTTCCTTGCGCCGCCGTCACCCAGAGCGCCCGCAGGCGCGCGGCGGTGTTTGGCCCGGGGCAACTACCGGATTTGGGATCAGCCTTCGCGAGACCGCGCCCGAGCCGTGTCAATACGAGGAGCGCGCCGCGGGCGTACTTCGCCAACCCGCGGCCAGCGCAACGAAAGTACCTGTGCGTCGAAGCGGAAGTTCTGGTGGACTTCCGGGTTGGGCGGCGATGCCAAGGCCCTTTCGGCGCCCGTGCCAACGCGCCGGGTTACTGCTTCTTCTGCGCGTCGTGCTTTTCCTTGTAGATCTCTTTGCTGAGCTTGTCCTGCTTGGCCTCGATCTTGGCGCGCTCCTTGGCCGTCAGACCGCCGCCGTCCTTGCGGTCCTTACGGATTTCCTGCTTGAGTTCTGCCTGCTTGGCGGCGATCTTGGCGGTCTCCTTGTTGGTGAGTTCGCCGGACTTGCGGCCCGCCTGGACACGCTCTTTCTGGTTTTCCTTGCGGTTTTCGATGCGCTGGCCGAACGCCGGCGTCATCAGGGCAACCGCGAGCGCGGCGATTACTGTCAGTTTCATGGGGTCTCCTCTCGGCGCCCGGGTGTATGGCACAATCGACGTATCGATATGCTCTCCGCCGGGACTGCCTTCATTTTATATCTCGCGATCGCGGCTGCGGGCGTAGCATTTCTGGACGGGAAAATTCGAACACCCCTCCTGATCCTGCTTGCGGGGCTGGCGGTGAAGACGTGGGTGGCGCACAGTAGACAAAAGGCCGAGGTAATGGGCGAAACCGAGGGTACTAGGGAGACCAACGCTGGGCCGAACGGCGGGGAAACACCGTAGCCATAAGGGTTTTCTGGACTATGCACCTGGAACCTTAGGTTGATCACAACCTTCGAGACGACCCCAAATCCCCCCCCCCCCCCCCCAGGGACCGGACCCCCCC
>VFZW01000311.1 GCA_016871055.1 Acidobacteriota bacterium | reverse complement strand
GCAAGCGGCTGCCTTGGGCGGCGAGCGTCGAAGCCGCTACGCGCGGCGAGTTCTTGCAACGCGCAATGAGCGTTTGCACCACAATGCGCTGAGGCCGAGAGCCGCAAGGGCGACCGAAGAGGGCTCGGGGACGTCGCTATCGAACGTGCCATCGAGTTGGAAGGCGGCGTGCAACGCGCCAGATCCAGCGCCGAGGCCCACCTCAATCGTCGGAACGGCCGTAAGATCGCCCTGGCGATAGCGGTCCGTGGTGTTGTCGGCTGTGAAGGCCCAAAAGAAAGAGACTGGGGCGTCAACAGTAAGCCCGGAGGCGGGATGGAACTCGATGAAATAGTCGCCCGCGCTGAGCGCGAAGTTCACCGAGATTTCCCTGCGGTGGGAGTTGTTGACGTCGGCGATGGCGGCGACGTTTGTCGCCGAACCGCTTTGCACAACCGCACCGGGGAGTCCGGCGTTGTCGGCATAAATCGCCCACGTCAGATCGGCCATCGTGAGTGAAGAGTTCGTCGTTTGCGTCCAGAAGCGCAGGCCGGTGACAGTCGCATTGGAGGCAAGAGCAAAATCCTCGACTACACGAAAATTGCTGAAATTCGTCCCGCCAATTCCGTTGGGCGTTCCGTTGTTGTAGATTGTCGCCGCGCCGGCTGGCAGCAGCCCCAGTGCAAATAGTATGATTCGTCCCAAAACATTTCCTCCTCGAAATGGAGGATATCACTATTGGCGCCGCTTCACACTCACGCCGCCATTAACGGTTTTCAACGCCAGCAGCGGACCGCCCGCGCCTGCGCTGAACTCGGCCGACCGTGGACGCTTTTCGTTCGTGGCCGGCATCGGGAAATCGGAGTTGATTCCGCCATTACGGGTTTCGACGCGGAAGCGGGCCGCGTATTCGCGCGGCGCGTTGACGCGGACACCGCCGTTGTGTGTCTCGACGTTCAAGCCACCGCCTTGCCATGAGCCGCCGACGAGTTCGACGTGCACGCCGCCGTTGTACGTCGAGCCTTTGACGTCTCCGCCAAGGTTCTTGATGTTGACTCCTCCGTTATGCGTGCTGAAGGAGATCTAGCCCTGCAACTCTTCCAGATTTACGCCGCCATTGTGCGCGTTGACCGACAGATTCGTCTGGCGCGGGACGAAGATCTCATAGGACACGGCCCAACCGTTATCGCCCTTCGATTCGGGCTCCGACGCCTTTATCTGCGCACCCGCGGCGCCGATCTGCACTTGCCCGCCCATGAGGCTCGCTTCCGATTCCGTTTCGGCCCAGGCATCGATGCGCGCTCTTACAAGCATCCGGTTCTCACTCCAGCCATACACGGAAACACCGCCGTTGCGGCCTCCGTCGACACTGAGGCGGCCGGGCGCGGCGAGTGACTGCTCACTGATCTTGCAAAAGTGTTTTTGGTGGTTGTTTTTGTTGCGGCTATCGCATTTCAACTCGGCAAATAGCGAGGCGCAGGCGAGGGTGAGGACAAGCGGTTTCATACCGCTGATACGCACGACGCCGCGTAAGGTTACGGCGTAAGTGGAAGCGGGAGGTAATCGTAGTCGAGGATCATCTTCACCTGCAACGCCAGCTTTAGTTCGCGTTCAACCGCGGCGAACTCCGCGCGGCCAGCGAGATTGTCCATTTCATCGGGGTCCTTGTCGAGATCGTACAGCTCGAACACCGGCCGCGCGTGGGCGAAGTAGGCGCGAGCGAATCGAGGCGCCAGACGCCCCCACGCGTTTTCGTCCGACATCTCTTTCCAACTGCGCTCGTTGTAGCTATCGACGGGCGAATACTTCTGCTGCGGCGTGCAGTTGTAGATGAGCTTGTAGCGCTTCGACCGCGCCATCCGAGAGAGATCGAAGGTATGCGTGGTCGTCCCTTCGCCGAATGGACGCGAGCCGTGCGTGACGCGTTGACCGAAGACATGTTTGCGGCCTTCGAACGGCCGGCCGAGTAGGCGATTCAAGAAGCTGATGCCGGACATCTCCTTCACCGGCTTGCACCCGGCAGCCTCGAGCATCGTCACCGCGTAGTCCTCGCCCGAAATCAGATCGTCGCTCACGTTGCCGGGCTTGATCTTGCCGGGCCAACGCATGACGAAGGGCACGTTCAGGCCCGGATCATACAACGTGCCCTTGCCGTGCGGGAAAGGAAAGCCGTTGTCGCCGGCGAAAAGGACGATGGTGTTGTCGAGGCCCGCGCGCTTCTGCACGATGTCGAGTACCGATTGGAATTCGCCGTCGACGCGCTGCACTTCGTCGTAGTAACGGCGAAGGCCTTCGCGAACTCCTGGGAGATCGGGCAGGAACGATGGTACACTCAGCTTGTTCGCGTCGATGCCGTTCGGAACGTTGTCCCACGGAAAGTGCGGGTCATCGAAGTTGACCCAGAGGAAGAAGGGTTTGTTGGCGGGGCGTTTATCGAAGAATTCGTTGACGCGGCGCTCCGTCATTGCGCGGGGCGAGGCGCGGTCGAGGTAGTCGACGCGATTTTGAAACGTCTGCAAGTTGTATTTGTCGTAGACGGCCTTGCTGTTCGGCCCCGGCGCGCCGTCGAGATGAAACTGGCGGCGGCAGATGCCCGTGAAGTAGCCGGCCTGCGAGCGCAGCAGTTCCGGCAGCGTGACGACATCGGGCGGCAGCGGCGAGGTGAATCGGCCCATCCGCGCGGCAACAGGGCTGCGCCCGGTGAGATACGCGGTCCGCGACGGCACACACTGGGGCGCCGCACAGAAGAAGCGCGTAAACCGCATGCCTTCGCTCGCGAAGCGGTCGATATTGGGCGTCTTGATCGTCGTGTTGCCGTAACAGCCAGCGAACTCAGCGGTGTGGTCGTCGGACAGGATGAGAAGGATGTTGGGCTTCGCGGCGGACTGCGCCTGAAGGGCGAGCGACGCGGCCAGTTCACGACGGGTCAGTGACATGTTGAACACTGTAACGCAAGCGGAGCAGTTCAAGGTGATGCGCCCAATGTCCGGCGACGATGAAGGCGAGCGCACGTACCGAGAACTCGTTGCCGCTGGCCACGCCGCGCGCCATCCATGCGCTTGGCGGCAGGTTTCCGAAGAACGAAATCGTCGAGATGCGGATCGATTCGAACTCCTCGACGTGCGATTCCCAGCGCGTTTGGGAAGCACGCGCATTGTTGAGCGCGACCTCCTGATCGAAGCTCGGCAGCGGATCGGAGAAACCGCGAGCGAACCAGAAGGCGCGTGAAGCGAACAAGCGTTCGGTATCGTTGACGTGGCTCAGCACTTCACGGATCGTCCACTTGCCGGGAGCATACGCGAAGTCGCGGCGATCCGCCAAGGAGGCCAGCAGAGGCCGCGCCGTATCGAGCTGCGCGCGAAGGATTCTAACGATATCGCCGTCCGGGACTTGATCGATGTAAAGGAAGTAGTAAGCCGCGGCTTCCTCGATTGCGGGACGCTCAGTCTTTGCACGATCATACAATGGCTCTCATGCCTTTTTACGATTTGCCGGAGTTCCGATACGGCATGCTGAGCTACGACGCCGAGGGCCGGGAGCGACGCGACGATCCGATGTCGGAGCGTTTACTCGATGCCGCACAGGACGCGTCGGCGGTGCACATATTCGCACACGGATGGATGGGCGATGCGCGCGATGCCGAGAATCAGTATCGAAATTGGATCGGGGCGCTGCATGCGCGGCAGCCAGAAGCCAACGCACTGTACATCGGCCTGCACTGGCCAAGCAAACCGTATGGCGACGAGGACTTGCGATCCGATGCCGCGGCGGCGCATTTTGGCGCCGCGCAGCCGGCGCGCGAAGCGCTCGCGGCGATCTCGGCGGCAAAAGACTTCACTGCTGCCTTGCCGGGGTTCGATGCGCTGAACGCGGGACTGGGGCTCCCCGCGAAAGATCACGATGACGTGGTTCTCAGGCCCTCGGATTTTCAAGACGCCGAAGACGATGAGGACGAAGGCGGATTTTTCAGCGGGTTGCGCACGAAGATAGTGCGGCTGCTTTCGTACAAGCAGATGAAGTTCCGTGCGAGAACGATCTGCGAAGGCGGCATGCACAACTTCGTTAGCCAACTGCAGGGCGTTTACAACGGGCCGATTCATCTCATGGGCCACAGCTTTGGCTGCGTAGTCGTTTCGTCGATCTGCAACGGCCCGTCGTTACGGCGTCCGATCGATTCGGTCGCACTGGTGCAAGGCGCGGTGTCGCTGTGGTGTTACTCGCCGGATATTCCCTTGCACAACGCGGGACCGGGATATTTTCATCGCATCATCACGGAGCGCCGCGTGCGAGGGCCGATCATCACAACACACTCACAGCACGATACCGCCGTACGCACGATGTATCCGAACGCGCTGAGCGGGAACACCGTGGCGTTCGTCGAGAACGATTTTCCGCGGATCGGCGCGGTTGGCATGTACGGCCTGCAAGGCGTGCCGGGCGCAGTCGATATGGCTATGCTGCCCGCCGGCGCGCGGTACAACTTCGAGGGCGGCCGTGTATACAATCTCGAAGCCAGCGAATTCATTTGTAACAAGAGCGGGTTGTTCGAAGGGGCGCACAGTGATATCGCCGGGCCCGAAGTGGCTAACGCGATCCGGCAGGCCGCGTGGCCGTAGAGAGCGCGCATCAAAGGGACTTCCGTGGCCTTGTCATCGAGCCGGCGGAACCGGCCTGCAGGTAGCATCGCCTGGCGCTCTTCGAACACCACCGTGTCGACCCGATCGGGATCGAGCGTCGACGGCACAATCTCGTAGCCGTCGGGTTTCGATGGATCGAAGGCGTGACTTGCAGCAGACGGTTGGCCGTTCTTTCTTCGGCCCCGGCACGTTGTGGTCGCCGGTGAGTGTAACTGCTACGAGATACTGAATCGACTTCCAGGGATCGCGCGTTACTTCCGATGGCGCCCTTCCGGCCGGGTGCTGGCGAAGACCGAGAACTGGCCGCTGACCAGTTACAAAGCGCTGCCGGCAGGGTGAATATCGACCCGGAGAGGCCATCCGCTCCGCCACTGGGGTGAGGTGTTTAAGGTATCCTGTTAGTTCCCGGGAAACCCGAAACCGAAGAGTTGAAAATGGAGTCACGATGACGACCATTCTCCGCCCCCAGTCCAACGGACCTCGCGCCCGCTGCGCGGCCTGCTCGCTCTTTGTGGTCGCCACCCTGATGTCTCCGCCGCCTGCGCCCGCTCAGAATTCCTACGGCCGCTTCACCGGCCGCGTCACCGACCAGCAAGGCGCCATCATCGCCGGCGCGAAGGTGAAGATCATCCAATCGGAAACCAACTCCAACGCCGAAACCATCACCAACCGGGAGGGCGTCTACGATCTGCTGAATCAGTTGCCCGGCTCCTACGTTCTCACAGTGGAATTTGATGGCTTCAAGAAGCACGCGCGTTCCGGACTGGTGCTGCGCGTGGGCGACATCGTCGAGTTGAACGTCCAACTCGAACTCGGCGCGCTCAACGATAGCGTTTCGATCACGGCCGAAGCCCCGATCCTCGAAACCGGCACCGCGAGCCTGGGGCAGGTGGTGGATAACCGGATGATCAGCGAGATGCCGCTCTCCGGCCGCGGCGTCAACTACCTGATGCAGCTTTCCCCCGGTGCAGTCTCCACCAACGCGCCGATGCACGGTTGGCTGCCGCAGGCCAGGGGTTCGGTGTCCGACGTGGCCGTGGCGGGGACGCGCACCCGATCGAGCGAGTTCACCCTGGACGGCATTCCGAATATGAGTGGCGACGGCGTGATCGCCTTTCAACCTCCGCCCGAGATGATTCAGGAGTTTCGCGTGCAGACGGCGGCCTATGACGCGTCACTGGGGCGGTTCGCGGGCGCCAGCGTCAACATGGTGCTGAAGTCCGGCGCAAACGCCTACCACGGCACCCTGTGGGGCTCGCACCTTAGCCGTCCGCTGATGACGCATCCGTTCTTTATCAACAGCAATCTGCATAACTCGGCGACAAACCGGCCGAGCGAAACGTTCGAGGCGAAGCGCTCGCGGCTATGGCCGGCCTCCCGCACGAACCGGTATCGCGTGCAGATCGGCGGACCGGTCCGCATCCCGAAGTTGTATGACGGCCGCAACCGGACATTTATCAGTTACGGCAACGAACTGATGGAGCGCAACTTCAACAACCAAACCAACACCACGGTGCCCACTGAAGAGCAGCGTCGCGGTGACTTCTCACGCCTGCTGGCGCTGGGCGCCAGTTATCAGATCTTTGATCCGGCCACCGTAACGGCCGTTGCCGGCGGTCGCTTTCAGCGATCGCCACTTCCGGGAAACATCGTCCCCGCCAGCCGCGTCAGTCCAATCGCACAAAAGCTGCTTCCTTACTATCCGCTGCCGAACACGCCAGGCACCGCCGATTTCCGCAACAACTTTGTCACGGCTACATCGGCGACGATCGACTATTGGTCCCACATGTTCAGGGCCGACCAAGTGATCAACGACCGCCATCGCTTCTATGTATCGTTCAGCACCATGCGCACCGACGGCGACCAGGGGCGCAATCTCAACAACGACGCCAACGGCAGCATCACGGTGAATCGCTACAACTCGCTCGCCCTCGACTATGTCTGGACCGTGAGCCCGTCCACCGTAGCGAATCTCCGTTACGGCGTCACCCGTCAAGCCAATTCGGGCGGACCGCCCACCCTCGGACTGGATCTCACGACGGTGGGTCTTCCGGCCACCTTCGCGAATCGCCTGGACCGCGCCCTCACCGCTCTGCCGGAGATCGATATCGGCGGCATGGTGACGATCGGATCCAACTTGCCGAGCAAGGGCGGCTTCAACGCTCAGTTCGTCAGTGCCACACTTTCACAGACCAAGGGCAACCATACTCTGCGCTACGGCGGTGAATACCGGGTGGTTCTGGATAACGCCTCCAACTTCGGCAACTACTCGGGGCAATACTCCTTCGCCAACGCGTGGACGCGTGGGCCGCTCGATAACTCTCCGGTGGCGCCGATCGGGCAGGGCATGGCCTCGTTCCTCTTCGGCCTGCCAACAAGCGGCTTTGTGGACGTGCAGGATTCAAGCGCCGAGAAGTCCGGCTACCTCGGAGTGTTCTTACAAGACGATTGGAAGGCGTCGCGCAAACTGACCGTGAATCTGGGCTTGCGCTACGAGTTGGAGCAGGGCATTACAGAGCGTTTTAATCGCGCCAATCGCGGCATCGACTTCACCACGGCCAATCCCGCCAACGACGCGGCGCGCGCGGCCTACGCGCGGAATCCGATTCCAGAGCTGGCGCCGGCGAACTTCAATTTGCGGGGTGGTCTGCTCTTCCCCGGCACCGGCGGGCAGCCGCGCGGATTATGGGATCCCGACCGCAACAACTTTTCGCCCCGCATCGGCTTGGCTTATCAGTTGAACTCGCTCACGGTCGTCCGCCTGGGCTATGGCATCTTCTTTGAACCGCTCGGCGCCGATCGCGCCGATGCCACGCAGGTGGGCTTCAATCAACGCACGAACATGAATCCGTCGGTCGACAACGGTCAGACGTTCCGCGCTACGCTCGCCAACCCGTTTCCGGATGGCTTCATCGCGGCGCAACGTTCGTCAGCCGGTTTGGCGACGAACCTGGGACTGGCGCTGTCGTCGGTTTATCCCCAGCGCCGCAACGCCTACATGCAGCGCTGGAGTTTCAACATCCAGCGCCAACTGTCGCGGAACCTGGTGGTGGAGATCGGCTATCTGGGCAACCGCGGCACCGGCCTCGGCGTACCTTACGATTTCAATCTCACACCCACGCAGTACTTGAGCCGCAGCCCGGAGCGCGATGTCGCCACCGTCAACTTCCTTAGTGCGAACGTAGCGAATCCGTTCCGGGGGATTCCGCAATTTGGCCAGAGTCCTGCCTTCTTCAACAATCAATTCGTGAGCCGCGCCTCGCTGTTGCGCCCGTATCCGCACTTCAACGGCCTCACCATGACCGTCAACGACGGCTTCTCCTGGTACCACGCCGGCACCGTGCGGGTGGAGCGCCGTTTCACGAAAGGCTTCTCCGCGGGTGGACACTGGACCTGGTCGAAATTCATGGAAGCCGTCGAACGGTTGAACGGACAGGACCTCCATCCGCACCACGTGGTTTCGCCGCAAGACCGGCCGCATCATATCGCGCTGAACGGCATGTGGGAACTTCCCTTCGGCCGCGGCCGCGCCTGGACGAACGGCAATTCGCGCTGGCTCGACGCGGTGGCGGGCGGCTGGAGCATCAACGCCATCTATCAGTGGCAGAGCGGCGCCCCGGTGAACTTCGGCAACGTGATCTTCCGCGGCAACTTGCGGGACATCGT
>VFZW01000310.1 GCA_016871055.1 Acidobacteriota bacterium | reverse complement strand
TCGCGGGCGAGGTGCAATCGTACGCGGAAGGATTAAAAGTCCATTCGGCGGAGTCGATCTCGCCGATTGTGCGTCGCGGCGTGCTGCTCGACCTGGGCGAGCTTTCGGCGGACCATCGCGTTTCGGTGGCCGAGCTAGAAGCCTGCGCGAGACGTCAAGACACCGCGATTCAACCCGGCGATGTCGTGCTGCTGCGCACCGGGTGGGCGCGCTACTGGGAAGACGCCAGCGCCTACATCAACGCGGTGAAGGGCTCGCCGGCCGGTCCCGGGCCGGGTTTGGAAGGGGCTCGCTGGCTGTCGGAGAAGGGAATCTTTGCCGCCGGTTCTGACACAGTCGCCTTTGAATTTGTTCCCGATCCCGACATGCCGGTCCACATCCATTTGCTGTTTGAGAATGGCATCCACATTCTCGAAGCCCTGAACCTGGAACAGTTGGCGGCCGATCGCGTCTATGAGTTCCT
The DNA here is from genome assembly GCA_016871055.1 of Acidobacteriota bacterium. Taxonomy (GTDB): domain Bacteria; phylum Acidobacteriota; class Terriglobia; order Bryobacterales; family Bryobacteraceae. The sequence goes on along the minus strand of VFZW01000310.1, from coordinate 7,827 downwards.
CTTTGTTGCCGCGCCGCTGAAACTGCGCGGCGGCACGGGCGCTCCGCTGCGGCCCATCGCGCTCGCATAAAATAGAAGTTCATGTCCAACGGAATCCAAGGCAAGACGGCGATCATCACCGGCGCGTCGCGCGGCATCGGCGCGGCGACGGCTCTCATGCTGGCGCGAGAGGGCGCATCGAAACTCGTCCTCCATTACAACTCGAACGCACTGGGCGCCGAGGCGCTCGCCAAGGAGTGCCACGCGCTGGGCGCGGCCGTCGATCTGATCGGCTCGAATTTGGCGAGTGAAGAAGGCATCGCCGGTTTTGTCCTCTCGATCAAGCAGAAGGCGCCGGGCGCGCAGATACTCATCAACAACGCCGGCCACTTAGTCAAGCGCGCTAAGTTAGTGGAATTTACTTCCGATTTATGGGACGAGGTGATGAATCTCAACGCCAAGAGCGTCTATCTCATCTCGCAAGCCGTGGCGCCGGGCATGGCGGCGGCGGGCGGCGGATGTATCGTCAACCTCAGCTCAATCGCCGCGCGCAATGGCGGCGGCCCTGGCGCGACGGTCTACGCGGCGTCGAAAGCCGCGGTGGCCTGCATCACCAAAGGCATGGCGAAGGAGCTCGCGCCGCAGGGAATTCGCGTTAATGCGGTAAGTCCGGGGACTGTCGATAACGATTTTCACGCTAAGTACTCGACGCGCCAGATGCTCGATGGAGTGATCACGCAAACGCCGGCGGGTAAGTTAGGCACGAACGAAGAAATCGCCGACTGCATCCAATTTCTGCTCTCGCCGGGCGCCGCCTATATCATCGGTCAGACGATCGAGATCAACGGCGGCATGTACATGGTCTAACCGCACAGCCCTTTTTCGCGCGCCCATTCCAGGAACCGCGCGGCGCAGGCGTCGAGGTTTTCCATCGAACCGCCCCCGCGCAGCGGCGAGCACATTTCATACGCGATCGAGCCGCGGAAACCGGCGACAGAAAGTGCGCGGAGAAACGCCGCGTAATCGATGAAGCCCTCTCCCATTGGAACCGCGACAACAGAGGGCGTGCACGGCTCGTAGTTGATCAGCTCGGGCTGGTATTGGTATCGCGGCCGAAGTTGATAGTCGGCGATGGTGGTGTGCACTGTGTGCCCGCCCAGCATTGACGCCGCGGAGGCCAGATCGGCGCCCTGTAGCGCGGGCGCCCAGGCGTCGAACAGCGCCTTGCAGTGGGGCGAGTCGACCTCGTGCAGCAAGTCGTGCATCGCTTCGAAACCACCGGCGATGTCATGGTGATTCTGGACGCCCAGCGTCACGCCCAAGTCCCCGGCGCGGCGGGCGGCTTCGCGCAAAGTGGCGACAACGAGATTCCACTGCTCGGGGTAGGACGCGCAGCTGTATTCGTACCCCGTGAAGACACGCACCACTTCGATGCGCAGGTCCCGGGCGAGCCGCGCCAATTCGGTGAGATAGGAAAGCTGGATCTCCTTGTGCGGAATCTCGCGTTTGTCGAGCCCCGCCGTCAGATCGCAGTAACCGGCGAGCACGTTGCACCCAAGTCCGTTGGCCAGCAGGTGATCACGCAAACGCGCGCGGTCGTCCGCTGAGTAATCGAGCGGCGAAACATGCGGGCGTTTTGCCATCAGCATTACCCCATCGAACCCCAGCTTGCCGGCCTTCTCCACGAAGGCATCGACCGACAGCGACGCCTGGCCCCAAAGCCCCGCGTAGCTCACAGAGTGCAACAGCAACGGATGACGCATGAATTGCAATCTTAGCGCACAAAATTTCGTGAAAGGAACCGGCGGCTCGCGAAATACCCATCCATGATCACCCGTCTCCTCTTTCTCGCCTGCGCGTTGCCCGCATTTGCCGACACCCTGAAAGGCCTCAGCGCCGACGGCGCCGTTCTCATCGAACTCCGTCCTGGTCGCATGCTGGTCGCCGGCCAGGTTCGCATCTCCCGCGACATCGCCATCAAGGCCGATCGCTGGGTCTTCGAAACGCGAACCGGCGCACACACGATTTCCTTCGTGCTCGAGGACGATCTCGACGGCGGCGAACTGCTGCTCGCCTACGAATTGCCCGGTGGACAACCGCTCGGCGCAATCGTCTCCTGGCCGAACTGGCGCAAGAAGCGGAACATGCGCGCCGAGGCGTTGTATCGCAAGGGCGACTACGCCGCCGCCGTTCGCGAAGATGCCGAGCTATCGGCCGGCTGGTTGCAACTTGCTTTGGAACGAGGCCGGTCCGGCGACGCGCCCGGCAAAATCGGCGCGCTACAGAAGGCCGTCGATCTGAATCCACTTCATCGCGAAACCGCGCGCCAGTACTGCCTCGCCATGACCATCGCGGGCCGGCGCGATTCCGCGCTCGCGCATATCCGCCGCATCGAACCCTTCAACCCAACGCTGGCAACGGAACTAACGACGCTTGTCTTTACGATCCAGCACCACCGCTAAGAGCTTTCTTTCCCGCGGCGATCACCTTCAGAATCTCGCCGACATCGTACACCGCGCCGCCCCACGAGCCGCCGCTCGCGTCGACCAGCGCGGCCCATAGCCGCGTGTCGGCCGGCAGCTGCGGATCGGCCCGCAGATCCTCGCGCGGAGCGCGCGCCGCCAACTCGGCCGACCCGCTCTCGATACTTCCATCGGCGCCGAGCAAATTAAAGCTCCCCTCCATCGTGTTGCGGTCGATGACGATTTCAATCGGATCGCCGTCGCGCAGCTTCCCAATCGGCCCGCCCGCCAATGCCTCCGGCGAGATGTGGCCAATGCATGCGCCCGTCGACACGCCGCTGAAACGAGCGTCGGTCAACAGCGCCACCTGCTTGCCGAACGGCAGATGCTTCAGCGCCGAAGTGACCTGATACGTCTCTTCCATGCCCGAACCCAAAGGCCCACGCGAACACAGCACCATGATGTCGCCGGCCTTGATGTGGCCTTCCTTGATCGCCGCGATCGCCGCCGGCTCACTCGTGAACACGCGCGCCGGTCCACGCTTGCGATAGACGCCATCGGCATCGACCACACTCGGGTCGATCGCCGTCGCTTTTATCACCGAACCTTCAGGCGAAAGATTGCCCGCCGGAAAACACACGGTCGACGACATCGCGTTGTCCATGCCGCGAATCACACGCGCCGGGTCGATGCCTTCGCGTTCGGCGAGCTGCTTGCGCAACGAATGCCGCCGTTCACTCGACTCCCACCAATCCAGCGTCTCGCCCAGCGTCATGCCAGAAGCCGTCTTCACTTCCGTCTTCAACAGCCCCGCCTTTCGCAGATGCAGCATGACTTCCGGCACCGCGCCGGCCATAAATACAACAACGGTCGGGAAGTTTTCGGGACCGTTCGGCAGCGAATCCACCAGTCTTGGCACTTGCTTGTTCACTCGCGCCCAATCGGCCGCCACCGGCCGCGTCAAACCCGCCTGATGCGCGACGGCGGGAAGATGCAAAATCAGATTCGTCGACCCGCCGAAGGCCGCGTGCAACACCATCGCGTTCTCCAGCGCGGCCGGCGTGAGCAGGGTCTTCATCGACCAGCCTTGCTTCTCCAAATCGAGCACGGCGCGCCCGCTGCGCCGCGCCATGTCGAGCCACAACGGATGCCCCGACGGCGCCAGCGCCGCATGTGGCAACGTCATGCCCAGCGCCTCGGCGATCACTTGCGATGTCGCCGCCGTGCCGAGAAACTGACATCCGCCGCCGGGCGATCCGCACGCGCGGCAGCCCATTTCAGCGGCGTATTCCAAAGTGATTTGCCCATGCGCAAACCGCGCGCCGATCGTTTGCACTTTACCCGCGTCTTCGCCGTCGGATGGCATCAGCGTCACGCCGCCCGGCACCAGTACGCAAGGCAGATCGTGCTGCGCGGCGAGCGTCATCATCATCGCTGGAAGGCCCTTGTCGCAAGTCGCCACGCCGATGACTCCGCGGCGCGTCGGCAGCGATCGAACGAGACGCCGCATCACCATCGAAGCATCGTTGCGATAGGGCAGGGAATCGAACATGCCCGGCGTGCCCTGCGTGCGGCCGTCGCACGGATCGGTGCATGCGCCAGCAAACGGAACCGCGCCCAGCTTCTTCAGCTCTTCCGCTGCCGCTTCGACTAGTAACCCAACCTCCCAATGTCCTGTGTGATAGCCCAACGCGACGGGCGTGCCATCGGGCCGGCGCACGCCGCCGTGCGTCGAGAGCAAAAGGATTTCTTTCCCGCGCAGGAGGGAAGGATCCCATCCCATGCCGGCGTTCTGTGTCATGCCGAAGATATCACCCGATGGACGATGCAGGAGATCGGCGGGAATCAGCGGCAGCGAGCCGGGGGGTCCCGGTTGCGCCGGGTGCAATTCGAAGAGAAAAGCGTCGTTGGAGTCGAGAACGAGGGACATGCGGAATCTCGCAGTATAGCGAGAACACTGCCTACTTCGCCGCGAAGGAGTATAGCTGGGTGGCTGTTCGAACGAACACGTGGCCGTCGGCGATCGCCGGCGTGGCGAACACCTCTTCGCCCAATTCTCCCGCCGGCTGCGCACCCCAGTCGCCCGCCGCTTCCAACACCGTGATTTCTCCATTCCGGCTAATGAGTATCACCTTGCCGTCGCCGGCGACAGGCGACGCATAGTATTCGTCGAGCGCCTTCGGCAACCGCCCAAGTTTGAGCGTGTTTCCGTTCTCCGGATCGAGTGTCTGCAAGATGCCGCCATTGCGAATCAGATAGATCACACCGCGATAGAGCAGAACCGAAGGCACGTCCGGCAATGACTTGTTGTGGCGCCATTTCACATGCGTCGCCGTGATATCGCCCGTGCCGCCAAGCCGGATCGCCATCGTCGCATTCGTCGATGTGCGGCGTTGCGCGTAGTAGATCCAATCGCGCTCGTCGAGCACGCCGTCCTTGTCGAGATCCTGCATGTCCCAATTGCCGGGCAGCCAGTTCTTCGGTACCTCGGACTTCGCCAACTTGCCGTCCTTGTTGGTGTCGTAGGTCTTGAGCATTTCCGCGAACACCGGCAGTTCGATTCGCTCGTTCGGCTCGCCGCCCGGCGCCCATCCGTTGAAGTACAGTACATCGTTCTCAATCACTGGCACCGACTTCACCTGATACGTCAATCCGGCGACCTTCCACACGAGCTTGCCCGAATCGATGTCGTAGCTCAACATCTGATACGAGCCCGGTACGATGACTTGATTCTTGTACACGATCGGCGTCGAGAAGCTGTGCACCATCTCGCGCCGTTCGACGCGCCACACGCGCTTTCCGGTGTTGGCGTCGAGCGCGATGAGGTGCGCGTCCTGATCCTGATCGCACGTCATGAGCACCTTGCCGTTGGCGAGAATAGGCGAGGCGCCCATACCGTGGAAATTGGTAAACGGACCCATCGGCACGCGCCACCGTTCGACGCCCGCTCCCGTGTAGCTCACAACGCCGTAGCCAGAAAAAAACACGTAGACGTTCTCGCCGTCCGAGACAGGCGAAGGCGATGCCGGATCGTTATTCGCGTGTCTCTTTTCGTTGCGATGTTCCGGCGCCTCGACGCGCCACAGCAGCTTGCCCGTCTTGCGGTCGAGAGCGAACGTGCTTAGCTTCCCGCCTTCGTGGCCGGTAAGAAAGATGCGATCGCGCGTGACGATCGGCGATGACTTGCCACGCGGAATCGCCGTCTTCCATACGACGTTCTTATCCGGCCCGTACTCGCGCGGCAGCGGCTTTCCCTCGGCGATTCCAGAACCGTTCGGTCCGCGGAATCTTAGCCATTCAGCGCCGTTGAGCGCCAGTGTCAAGGCAAGGATTAGCAGCGCGCGCACGGCATTAGTTCTTGTAGGAAACGCGGAACAGCTTGTTGTTGCCGTCTTCGGAAACCAGCAGGCTGCCGTCGTTGAGCTGGGTGACGCCGACCGGCCGTCCCCACACTTCCTTGATATTCTCGCCTAGCATCCACCCGGTGACGAACGGCTCCGGCTGGCCAGTGGGCTTGCCGCCGGCGAAGGGCACAAACATGATTGAGTAGCCCAGCCGCTTCGACCGGCCCGACGAACCGCGGTAGGCGATGAAGGCGCCATTGCGGTACTTGGCCGGGAACATCTTGCCGGTGTAAAAAACGAAGTCCATCGCGGAGGCATGCGCCGCGAGCAGCACATCGGGTTCGACGGTGCGGGCCACTGCATCGGGTTTCACGCCTTTGTGGCGCGGCTCTTCATTGGGTCCGACATAGGCATAGGGCCAGCCGTAGAAAGCGCCTTGCGTGACGGAGGTGAAAAAGTCGGGGACGAGTTCGTCGCCGAGTCCGTCACGTTCCTGGACGGTGGTCCAGATCTTACGATTCTCGGGATTGAGCCGCACACAGACGGCGTTTCGCAGTCCTGTCGCGAAGACTTTCTTGTTCTTGCCGTCGAGATCGTACTCGATAATCGCGTTGCGGTCTTCGGGATCGCCGAGATCGATATTGTGTCCCGAACCGACCGACACATACATCTTCTTTGCCTTTTCGTCGATTGCGATCGACCGCGTCCAATGGCCTTTGCCGTAGCCTTTCAGTGCGGCCAGTTCTTCACCCGGGCCGACCTTCATCGTCTTCAAGTCGAGCTTGTAGCGCTTGATGCTCTCCGGCTCGCCGAGGTAGAGATAGCCCTTCGAAAACGCCATTCCGAACGGGCGGTCGAGTCCTTCGATGAGAGGCTTCTTCGACTTGTCGGCGGCGATTGCCACGACACTTCCCTTGGCAACGCTTTCGCTGACCAGGATGGTCCCGTTGGACAACTGCACGAGCCCGCGCGGTTTCTGAAAGCCGCCGGCGAATTCTTCGACGACAAATCCATCGGGGCCTTTCAGCGTCTTACCCGCGGGCTGCGGAATCACCTTCGCGGGGTTGGAAACCTGGCCGGCCGGATTCGGCGCAGGCAGCTTGTACTTCTTGGTTTGCGCGCTGGCGGCAAGAACGAGAATTGGAAGGAGGAATCGGAGTTGCATGAAATAGATCCAGAAGCGGTCAGTCTATCACTTGCACGCCGCTTGCCGCATCCACCCGCCGGCCGCGCTCACCTCCACAAACGCATCATAAAACCCGCTGCCCTCGCCGTTGTCGGTTTCCATCTCCGGCGTAAGTGCGTTCACCGTTGTCTCCGCGCCGCTTGCGTCGGTGTTGCCTCCGAACGGCATCGACGCCACACCGCGCGCAATTGCGGTCGAAATACGGCAGCGCGCCGTCAGCGAACCAAATTCGTTATGCACGCGCACCAACTCGCCGGCGCGCAATCCGCGCGCCGCGGCGTCTTCGCTGTTGATCTCGATCTCCAATTCTCCGGCGCGTCGCTGATGCCGCTCCATTTGGTTGTACGATCCGTTCAAAAAATGCAATTGCTTGCCCGTGATCAACTGCAAGCCGTCGCCTTTGATGATCTCCCCGGCCGCCGGATCGAGAATCGCCTTCCCATCGCGCGTTTGGAATCCCCCGAGTGCAAACGGCCGCCAGTCTTCGGGTTGCCGCAACCGCACGTAGCCCTCTGCTTGCAGCCGTTCGTATGTAATGCCATCGAGCCACGGATGCCCGCTTGCCAGCGCCGCCCGCAGCATGGATTCATCGCTTTCAAACAACCACGGCTCCGTGCGCCCCAACGCACGAGCGAGCATTCGAAACAGTTCCGTATTCGATACCGATTCCCCGAGCGGTGCAATCGCCGGTTGATTCATCGACAGGTAGTGATGCCCCCACGCAGGCACAATATCCAAGCACTCGACTTGGCTCGCCGCCGGCAGCACATAGTCGGCGTAGCGGGCCGTCTCCGTAACAAACAGGTCGTGTACAACCGTGAATAGATCCTCGCGCGCAAGGCCTCGCCGCACCAGG
>VFZW01000309.1 GCA_016871055.1 Acidobacteriota bacterium | reverse complement strand
TAAATACATATACGAGTATTTACATGGGTATACAGAACAAGGCAAAAAAACGCGCAACCCACGCTGTCTGAGAACCTTGCGGTGAAAACTACTGCTTATCGGCGGGGGAACTTCGGACTAGTGTTGCAAGGGGAGTTGCTGGCTGCAAAGCCCGACTATGAGGCAGCTGAAAGGCTGCTCGCTCCTCCGCTCGCTCCCGGATTCGACACAGTGACCGATTGGGTGCGCCGCCGGACGCTGGGCTTTCTCCGCTGCCGGAAAGCCAAGACCGCGCAGGAACGGGAAACGGCGTTGGCCGTTCTAGACGGCGCCGCCACCGACGCCGCCGGCAACCCGGCTGAATTCGGCCAGATCCAGCTGCGGCGCGGCGCGTGCCTCCAACGTATGAGCCGCTTCGATGAAGCATCGCAGGCCTTTGTACTCGCTCGCAACGCGGCGCGGACGGTCGGAGATAGCACGCTCGAAGCGCGCAGCGAATCGGCGCTGGGCAATCTGAATGGCGCTCTCGACCGCTACGACAATGCGGTGGTGCACATTACGGCCGCGATTCAACTCGCCGAGAATTCGGCGGCGCCGGCGGCCCGCCACATCGCGCGCCGCGCCGTCGACAATCTCGGCTGGCAACTTTACGCCGTCGGCGACTACGAGCGCGCACTTGAAACGCTGAGTAAGTTTCAAGCGGCCAACGATCGCGAACGAATGGTAAACCGGCAGAATCTCGCCGAGACGCTCATCGCGCTCGGCGAGTACGACAAGGCCGCTCCACACTTCGAGGAGGCGCTACAAGCCTCGCGGCGCGTGGGTGATCGAAGCTACGAACTGTTGATTTTGCAGGGCCTTGCCGCGATGGCCGCGGAGCGCCGCAACTGGTTCGAAGCCGCGCGGTGGAATGGGGAGGCCGAACGCGTGATTGGGGAACTCTCGCAGTCGGACGCCTCTCTACGGACGCAGCTGTTGAAAGCCCGCATCCTAAACGGACAGGGCCAATCCGCCGAAGCCGAGCCTTTGTTGCGGAAAATTCTCGCCGATTCGCCGGCCTCCCCGAGCATCCGTTGGCCCGCGCATCTGGTGCTGAGCCAGGTGCATGGCGCGCGCGGGCGAACGGCGCTTGCCGAGGCGGAAATCTACAAGGCGATCGAAGCCGTCGAGGGCGCGCAGACGGGGCTTTTGAACAGCGAGGACCGGATCGCGTTTCTGTCGGGGCGGATGCAGGTCTATCGCGAGGCGATTCAGCTTCTGCTCAATCAGCGCAAGGAGATCGAAGCGCTGCGCGTGGCCGAACGCAGCCGCGCGCGGGCGCTGAACGGCAAGAAGGGCGTGTGGCGCGCGAGAGCGAATGGCGCGGTGTTGTTTTATTGGCTCGACGAACCGGCGTCGCATCTTTGGGTGATTCCGCCGGCCGGCGCGCCGCGCTACATCCGTATCGCCGGCGAGCGAGAGATTCAAGAGGCGGTGCAGCGGCACACGCAGTTTATTTTGCGAGCTCGCGATCCACTCACCGATAACAGCCGCGACGCACGGCAACTCTACGAGATGCTGGTCGCGCCCGCGGGTGTGAAAAGCGACGTGTTCATCGTGCCCGACGGCGTGCTGCATCAACTGAATTGGGAGACGCTGATTGCTCCCGGTCCTGATCACTACTGGATCGAAGACGCGACCATCTCAGTGATTCCGAGTGTGACGACGGCGCCGGTCTCCCGTGCGCGAGCGAGCGACCGGATGCTTCTGGTCGGCGACGCTGCGGCGACTGGCGACGGCTTCGGGCGGCTAAAGTTCGCCGGCGACGAGATCACGCGCATCGCGAGTCTGTTCCCGAACGGAAAGACGCTACGCGACGCCGGTGCGACGCCGCGTAGCGCCGCCGAAGCGATGAGGGAAGAGTTCGGCTACATCCACTTCGCGGCGCACGCGAGCGCGAACCGGTTGCGGCCGTTGGAGTCGGCGGTTATTCTTTCGAACGATTCGCTGAGCTACAAGCTGTACGCGCGCGACGTGGTGACGCTGCCCGTGAAGGCGCGGTTGGTGACGTTATCGGCTTGTCAGGCGGCGGGCGCGCGGTCGTTCAAGGGAGAAGGGCTGATCGGCTTTGCGTGGGCGTTTTTGGGCGCGGGCGCGGAGAATGTGGTTGCGACATTGTGGGAGGTCGACGACGCGTCGACGCCGCAACTGATGGAGCAGATGTACCGGCAACTCAGGTTGGGCCGGACACCGGCGGTGGCATTGCGTGAGGCGAAGTTGGCGATGCTGCGGTCGGGTACGGCGCTGCGCAAGCCGTTTTTTTGGGGCGCGTTTTTGCATTTTCAGCCGTAGTAGCTCAAAATGTCAGCTTCAACCCAAGCTGCATCGTCCGTGCGGCGCGGGCGATCGAGATCACGCCGAACCCCGGCGCGCCCAGCGCTCGCGAGGGCTCCTCGAAGTTCGCGCGGTTAAACACGTTGAACGATTCCGCGCGGAACTGCAGGTTTACGCTTTCGCCCAGCGACGTGTTCTTGAGCAGCGACATATCCCAGTTCGCGACGCCGGGGCCGGTCAACAGCGCGCGGCCCGAATTGCCGAACGTCAACGCGGGCGGCGCGGCCACGGCCGTCGTATCGAACCAACGCTCGACGGTGCGCTCGCCCTTGGGCAACTCCGGGTTGCGCAGCACGTTTACGCGCAGCGGCCCCGAGAACGCGTTCGTGTTGTTGTTCTGCACCGTCAGGCCGACCGAGCTTCCGGCCTGCAAGGTCACGATCGCGCCGATATTCCAGCCGCCGAAAATCGTGGCCGCCTTGCCTTGATTCCAGAACGGCCGGCCTTTGCCGAACGGCAGTTCGTACACCGAACTCCACACGAATCGATGCCGCACGTCGTTGCCCGCCAGCGAACGCTCCGCGCGCAAATCGTAGATGTTCTGCGGCCCACCGGTCAGCGCGCCGTTCTCCTGCGCGGCGGGCACGTCGTCGATGAACTTCGCCCAGGTGTAGTTGGCCAGGAAATTCAAACCGTTCGCGAAGCGCTTTTCGGTCTTCAGGTTCATCGAGTGATAGTTCGAGTTGCCCCACATCGGCGTCACCAGCGTGACGTTGCCGAATTGCGGAAACGGCCGCAGAATTTGCGCGTTGCCCGCGGCCATGCGTTCGGGCCGCACCTGATTGATGTTCGCGTCGGGCGCGTTCAGCTTGTGGCCCGCGTTGCCGAGGTAAGCGGCCTCGATCAACATCCGTCCACGCAGTTCCTGCTGAATCGAAAAGTTCCATTGCTGCGTGTAGCCGAGCGCGCGCTGCTGGTCGATGAACTCGGGCGAGAACCGAATCGCCTGACCGACACGCACAGCGCCGAAACCGGCGTCCTGCGCGGTCCGCGATGTATCCGGCACGCCGTTACGCAGCAGGAACGGCGCCGTGATGCCGTTGTCCGGCGTGGTGAATTGACCGCTGGTTTCATAACCCGCGCTGGTGTTGTTCGAACCCGGCAGCGGCACGCCGAAGAACAGTCCGTATCCGGTGCGCACAACGGTACCCGAGCGCGGCTTCCACGCGATGCCGAAGCGCGGCGCGAAGTTGTTCCAGTCGCCGTTGTACAGCCGGCTGCCCAACCCGTTCTTGCCGGCGAATGTCACGACGCCGGGCGTGCCGGAAATGGGGTTGATCGCGCTGCGGTCGAAGCTGTTCTGCCGGTCGCTCGCGTCGATGCGCGGCGTGTGGGCCTCCCAGCGCAAGCCGAGATTCAGCGTCAGATTCTGCGTGACCTTCCAATCGTCTTGAAAGAACAGCGCGTAGTAGGAAGCCCGGCGGTCGAGTTCATCGGTATACCGAATGTTTCCGGAGTTCGGGAAGCCGAGGAGAAGGCTAGCCAGTCCGTTGCCGGTGTTGTTCACGCCAGGCTGTTGTGTCGGCTGCACATTGAACGCGAAGCTGCCGGAGATCAGTTGATTGAAGTTGTCGACGTTGCGGCCGTGACGGAATTCGCCGCCCGCCTTGAAGGAATGTTTGCCGCGGAAAATCGACAGCGCGTTGACGACGTGTTGATCGACGATCGGTGTCTGTATCCGTTCATGCGTGGCCGGGCCGAGGTTTGTGTAACCGGCCACCGTGAACTGCGGAAACGCGCGCTCGTTGACGCCTCTCAAGCCGAGCTTCGATGGCCAGCCTTGATCGAGGCCGAGCGAAACATTCTTGAAGAATCGCGGCTGCAGGTTGTAGCGGAAGTCGTTCAAAATCGTCGGCGTGAAGCTGTGCGTGTGATTGATCAACAAACTGTGCGCGCGGCGCCGGCTGACGTTGCCGTTCGGATCGGCCGCGGGCTCGGGAAACACGACCAGATTCGACGTTGGGAAATTGTGCAGGATGTAGCGGATCGAGATGCGGTCCTTCTCGCTGAAGATGTGGTCGCCCTTCGATGTCCATGTCGTTAGATCGAGAATGTTGCCCGCGTTCGCCGTGAAATTGTTTGCGCCGGCGGCGTTGATCGCCGCGCGATTTGGGGCGGGGAAGAACTGCGCGACTCTTGATCCGACCGGATCGATGCGGCTCGCCGGAATGATGTTGCCGGGGAACGGCGTGCGCACCGTCGCGCCAAGCCGCGAGGTCGCCGGATCGAAGATGCCGATCAGAGCGCTCGTCGCCGTCGTGAGTTGCGAGAAGTCGCCGCGAGTCTGCGCGGCCGTCGGCACCGTTAAGTTGCGCACGGCGCCGATGCGCTGAATCTGCCACTCATTGTGCGAGAAGAAAAACGTCTTGTTCTTGCCGTTGTAGAGCTTCGGAATTACGACCGGTCCGCCGCCCGCAAGACCGAACACGTTCCACCGCAGCGGCGGGCGCGAGGTGGCGAAGAAGTTGCGCGCGTCGAAGGCGTCGTTGCGGAGCGAGTGATACGCCAGCCCCATGTATTTATTGGTTCCGCTGCGTGTGGTCATCGTAACCACTCCGCTCGACGAGTTGCCGAACTCGGCCGAATACGCGCTCTGCTGAATGCGGATCTCCTGCACGGATTCGACCGGTGGGTTGAAGAGCGCCTGCGGCACTTCGAGCGCGATGTTCGAGCCGTTGACGCCGTCGATCAACCACTGCTGTTGATCGGCGCGTCCGCCGGCAATTGCAACGCGCGGGCGGATCACATCGCCCGTCACAAAGACCGCCGCGCCTTGCAGTGCGAGCAGATCGCCCACGCGGCGGCCGTTGAGCGGCATGTCGGCGATGGTCTTGTTTTCGATGAACTGGCCGAGCGTGGCTGTTTCGCTTTCCAGCAGGGGCGCGGCGCCGGTGACGTCGACCGACTCGGAGACTTGCGTCAACGACAGCGCGACATCGAGGCGCACGACGCGGCCCAGTTCGATCACCAGATTCGTGCGCGTATTCTTTTGAAACCCCGCGGCTTCCGTTTCGAGCTTGTACCGGCCCGAGGCCAGCAGCGGGAACGTGTACTCGCCCGCATCGTTGGCGGTGACCGTCGCCGCGACGCCTGTTCCTTCGTTCGTCAACGTCAACTTGGCGCCGGAAAGCCGCGCCTGTTGTGGATCGGTGACGACGCCGGTGAGTGTGCCCGTCGATGACTGGGCGAAGGCGGCGATTGCCGAAAGCAAGAACGATCGGAGCCTCATCATGGCTCCTATTAAATCATTCTTTATCCCGCAACCGTGGGTAGAACTGCACGAACGTATTGTCGGCAGCGCCGTGTTCGTCGTGGCAGTTCCAACACGCCTGCTTGCCGGCCGCCTTCGCCGTGGGCAGCATCTTGCCCGGCTTGTCGATGAAGTTGTAATAGGCCCAGCCTTCGTCGACAGCGGTCTTATCCTTGACCGCAACCTCCACGCCGACGAACGCGCCTTCGAACTGCCCGTGCCTGGCAGGTGTCGCCTTTGTTTCCGGCTTGTAGATCTCCATCACGATCATCGTCTTCTCGGGGAACTTGCCGGTCTTGCGAAACACTTCCGCCGCGGCCTTGGGAATGTACATGTTCTTGAAGAACTGGTCCTTGGTTGGTTCGGGCGAATACGAGATGCCGAGATTCGACCCGATGAAATACCACTCGCGGTAGTTGGCCGGCAGTTTCAACACCGCTTTGCCCGCGTACTGGGGCTCCTGTGCGGCGGCTGTCAATGCGATCAAAACAAGTGCAAGGCGCATGTCCCTCATGGTACAACCACTCAATGACCCGCCGAGCTTTTCTTGCTTCCGCCGCCGCGAGCGTGTTCGCGCAGCAGCGCCGTCCCAACGTACTTCTGATCATGGCCGACGACTTCGGTTACGAGTGCATGTCGGGCAACGGCGGCACGTCCTACAAGACCCCCGTACTCGATGAGATGGCGCGCACCGGCGTCCGTTTCACCCACGCTTTCGCACAACCGCTCTGCACACCGACGCGCTTGCAGTTGATGACCGGCCAGCACAACTTCCGCAACTACAAGTCCTTCGGCGCGATGGATCCGAACGAGAAAACTTTCGGCCACATGATGCAGCGGGCGGGCTACAAAACGTGCATCGCCGGCAAGTGGCAACTGTTCAGCTACGACTCCAAGCCGTCGAAGTATCGCGGCACCGGCAAGCGCCCCGAGCAAGGCGGCTTCGACGAATTCATGCTCTGGCACGACGCGTACTCGGAAGACAAAGGCAGCCGCTACGGCAAGCCAGTCATCAACAAGAACGGCAAGATGATGACCGGCATCCAAGACAAGTACGGGCCCGATCTGTTCTCCGATTACCTGATCGATTTCATGTCGCGCAACAAGAGCAACCCGTTCTTCGCCTACTACCCGATGGCGCTTACGCACGGCCCGTTCAACACCACGCCGATGAGCGACGATTGGCTGACGGCCGATCGTTTGAAGGACGATCCGAAGTACTTCAACGATATGGTGTCGTACCTCGATCGCGACATGGGCAAGCTGCTCAAGGCCGTCGATACGCTTGGATTGGCCGAAAACACCGTCGTCATCTTTTACGCCGACAACGGCACGCCGCCCGAAATCACATCGAAGATGGGCGACCGCGTGATTCCGGGTGGCAAACGCTTCACCACCGAAGCCGGCATGCGAGTGCCGATGATCGCACGCTGGCGCGGCAAGGGCCGGGCTGGCAAGGTCTGTCACGATCTCATCGATTCCACCGATTTTCTGCCGACGCTCATGGACATCACCGGCGCCAAATGGTTCGACGGGCTGCCGCTCGACGGCCGGTCCTTCTTCCCGCAGATCAAGGGCGAGAAGGGGAGTCCGAGAGACGCGCTGTTTACGCACTTCGACCCGCACCCGAGTTGCAAGGCCGATCTTAAGCCGACGCGTCTGGCGTGGGATCACCGCTGGAAGCTCTATCTCGACGGAAGGCTATTCGATTGGAAAGCCGACCCGATGGAGACGAAGCCGGTCGAAAACGCCACCGCGCGGAAGAAGCTGCAGAAGGTGCTCGACGAGATGGCGCGCGTGAAAGCGCCGAAGTTCAATAAATTCGAGCCCGACGGGAAACCGGCTTACTAATCCGGACGTGGGGTGGAATGGAGCGGGAGACGGGATTCGAACCCGCGACATCAACCTTGGCAAGGTTGCACTCTACCAGCTGAGTTACTCCCGCTCAGCAGGGGAGACTCTAGTATCGCACGGGCGGCGGGGCGTGTCAAAATTACGTCGTCGCGATCGGCGAGAGCAAGCGTGAGCAGCGCGGCGGCGAGCACACAGCCGCAGTCTAGCGGCAGAATGGAAGGATGCCGTTTAACGACTCGTTACTTGTGCGAACACCCGCGGTGCTGAGTGCGCTGCTCGAAGGGCTCCCGGACGCGGCCTGGCACGCTAATGAAGGCCCCGGTACGTGGAGTCCGTTTGACGTGATCGGCCATCTCATTCATGGCGAACACGCCGACTGGATCCCGCGCGCGCGCCGCATTCTGGATCATGGCGAATCACTTGTTTTCGATCCTTTCGATCGCGAAGCGCAGTTCCGCGAGAGCGAGGGCAAAACGCCGAGCGAGTTGCTTGTCGCGTTTGCGAACGCGCGCGAAGAGAGCCTCGCGGCGATGCGGGCGATGAAACTCACCGATGCCGATCTCGCTCGCACCGGCACGCATCCTGCTTTTGGGCGTGTGACGCTCGGGCAGCTCCTGGCAACCTGGGTCACACATGATCTCGACGGCTCTGGTGCAAACCTGCCGAGATGAGAGAGAATGACGCAATGCCCTCCTTCGTTCCGGTTGAAGAGCTGTTCGCGCGCCGCCACTTCGATGGCGAGATCGTGGTGTTGTGCGTGCGGTGGTACCTGAGCTTCAAGTTGAGCTATCGGGATTTGGTCAGTATGATGAGCGAACGTGGCATCAAACTTGCGCACACGACGATTCTGCGCTGGGTGCAGCATTACATGCCGGGGTT
>VFZW01000308.1 GCA_016871055.1 Acidobacteriota bacterium | reverse complement strand
TGTGGATTCTTCTCAACGAACCCGCGGAATTTGGATTGATTGAACATGATCTTGTCTCCTGGTTGCCTTAGTAGTTAAAGAAGAAATCCACTTTGTTATACAGCGACCAAAGCAGACTCTCCGCTGCCTGCGTGCGGTTCCCCGCATTTAACGCCGCGGTCGCGGTGGCCCGCTCCGATTCGTTGGGATACCGGGAAAGCACGGCCAGGTACAAGCTGTCGATCAACTCGCGATTGCTCTTGTCGACGTGCTGACGCAGAAGGCTCGGCTGTCCGTTGGTCAGCGATGAACGCGTGCGCGTCATGACCAAATTGTTGTTCATTAGAGTCAGCGCCTGTTGATCGGAGCCGTCGCGCCGACGGTCGGTATCTTCGCGATCGCCAGGATAGAAGGGATTCAGGAACCCGGCAGCGCCGCCGCGCGAAGAGGGCGATGTTGTCTGCATCGCAGACTGCACGACCTTGGTCGACGCGGCTGGGCCGTTCGGAATTCGCGACGCGGTCGCGAAGGTGATAGGCGCCGGAATATTCGACGTCTGCACAACCGCGTCGTAGATCTCCTCCGCCATCAAACGCTTCGCCAACCGGCGCGCATGCAGCGATTCCCAGGCCGGATTCCACTGGCCGTCGTAGCGAGCGCTCAACTGGTAGGCGTCCGACGTCGCGATCTGCTTCATCAGCGCCTTCAAACTATAGCCTTTGTCGATGAAACTCTGTCCCAAGTCGCGCAGCAGCGCGGCGTTCGAAGGCTGCAGAGTCCAAGGCGCCGGAGGCGGATTATCTGGATCGAGCCGCGCCGGATCCAACTGATTCACCGGCTCGACGAGTCCCCTGACCATCAGCTCTTTCCAAATCCGATTCGCCGTTGATCGAGCGAAGTTGAAATCGCTCGTAACCATACGAGCCGCGGCCGTGCGCCACTGCTCGCCCGAGTTCGGCGTCTGATCGCCAAACGGATAGACCGGCGCGGCTACGCGCGTTGAGCCGATCGCGGAACGCGGCGGGCGATTGCCAGTCGTCGTATTCAGCGCGTATGTGCCATTGCGGTTGAACTCGACACCCCAGTAGAAGAGGTTCGGATCAGCCCGTTCGGCACGAGGCTGCTGCGTGAAGTTCGTCTGCGCGAAGAACGCCGAGAATCCATACGCCTGCATGCGCGACGCGCCCTTGCCCCAGAGGGAAAGCGTATCTACGTGTCCGCGCCCGTTGTGGCAAACGATGCAGTTGAAGTGCGAGTTGCCGAGGAACGTCTCCGCCGTCGACGACGCCATCTGATCGAAATGATCCTGCACCGGTCCGCCCGTTGTGCGATTGCCCAACTGCCAGTTCAACTCGCCTTGGGTCCACGTGTTGTTACCCGCGGCGGCGATCAACTCAAATGCCATTTTGTCGTAGCTCTTGTCGGACTTCAACGAGCTGTAAATCCAGTTGTAGAACGCCTCGCGGCCCTCGGCGCGCCGCTGGGTATTCGTCGCGCGGATGACGTCCGTGTTGCGGTATAGATCGCCGAGGAACATCGTCCACTTGTCGATCCACGCCTCCGAGGCCAGCAACTCGTCGACATACTTCGCGCGCTTGTCGGGATCCTGATCGGCGACGAAAGCCGTTAACCGATCGACCTTCGGCACGCGGCCCGTCAGATCCAGCGACGCACGCCGGGCGAACTCGTAGTCGTCGATGCGCGCGGCGGGCTGAATGCCCTTGTCCTGCAGAACACCGAAAATGTGTTTGTCGATCAGGTTCCCCGACGACGATCCCTTCTGGCTTGCCGACGTACGGGAACCGCCCGGCACAAAGTTCTGTTGTGCGCCGAGCCGGCTGACCACGTCGACGGTCGTATCCGAGAATGAAAATCGTTTGCGCCTCGCATTGATCGACTCCTCGGCGAACTGCGCGCGCTTCGTGCCGAAATAGACACACTCGGAGTGATCGGCGTTAACGGCGACCTCCTCCGTTTGCTCCTCTTGTCCCCATCCGATCGTCAGCGTGGATAAACAGAACCCCGCCGCCGCAGCCAGCCAATAGGCCTTGCGTCTCATTTGAGTATGCTCCCCTGTTAGACATTCGCGGCGTCTGTTCGCGCCGTCTTTTTGTGGTTCCGAATGAAGACTCACAACATCTTCATTCTACTTGGATCGAACCCTTCGTCGAGCCGCGAGTTTCGCTCCTAGGGTGAATTTGTTTACCAAAGCCAGCGATATCCGTACTACCTGCAACTCGATTGCCTCTCTAAATTGTTGAAAATAAATAAGTACGCTCTGCTAGAATATCTCCGTGATCCGCATTTGGGTGACGCTGACTTGCGCCGGTTTGGCGCTTACGGCGCAGGAAACACTGTCATTGGAGGCCGCCTTGAAGGAGGCGACCGAACGCCACCCGCTGATTGCCGCTTCCGATGGCCGCATTTTAACCGCTCAGGGCCTGGTGGATCAGGCGGCAATGCGCCCCAATCCACGCCTGACGGTTCAACTGGAAAACCTGCGAGCCTGGCAACTCCCGTACCGGCCCGGTATCGACAAAGACTACTTTCTCTATCTGAGCCAAGTCCTCGAAACGGCCGGTAAACGCGAGCGCCGCAGTGAACTGGCGGCCTCAAACAAGCAGCTGGCCGGGATCGCGAGAGATCTGCTCGTGCAGCAGACAGTAGCTCACGTCCGACAAGCGTTTTGGGCCGCGGCCGGAGCGTCGGCACTAGTTGACGTTTACACCGAGTCCCTCAAGAACTTCGCCGATACGGTGGCGTATCACGAACACCGTGTTCGCGAGGGCAACCTTGCCGAAGCCGATCTGATCCGCGTCAAGCTGGAACACGAGCGCATCAAGCTCGCCGCATCGAACGCGGCGCTGCAAGCCGAACAATCGACAATCGCTCTGCAGCGCGAAATGGGCCGGGCCGTCATCGATCCCGGCCTGAGGATTCACTCCGATCTCGCGGCCCAATCTCCCCTTCCCGCCGAAGACGCCGATCTGGCAATCAATCAACGCGCCGAAGTGCGCCTGGCGCGTCAGGCGCTCAACGTGACCGCGGCCAATGAGAAATTGCAACTGGCGATTGCCAAGCCCGACCTCGAAATCTCCGGCGGCTACAAGCGCACCAACGGCTACGACGGGCTCCTGGCCTATCTCAACGTCGATCTTCCGTGGCGCCACAAGAACCAGGGCAATATTGCCGCGGCCGGCGCGGAGACGCGGGTGGCGCGCTCCAATGCCGCCGCGGCCGAAGCGCTGGTTCGCGCTGAAGTACGCGGCGCGTTTTCGGCCTATAAGCTGCGGCGCGAGCAAATCGACGGCACAATCGCCGCCCTTACGGCTCAAGCCCGCGAAACCGCCCGTATCGCGCAGGCGGCTTACCGCGAAGGCGGCGCCGATCTACTGCGATTGCTGGACGCCGAACGTACGCGCCTGGAGGCCGAACTGCTGCGTGTTCAAACTCTCGTCGAACTACGGCTGGCCGAAGCCGCCGTTCAATCCGCACTTGGAGTCACACCTTGAAACTCCTTCTTTGTTCGTTGTTGTTTCTACTCGGCGCATGCACGCCAAGGTCCGCCGCGCCGCCGGAAGCCGCCAAGAAGCAAGAAAGGAAGTCCGTCGAACCCGGCGAAGTTCATCTCGACGCCGAGCTTCGCAAGACAGCCGGCATTGTTGTTGTCGCCGTCCAGAAAAGAACAATCCCCACGACGCTCCGCGTGATCGGCCGGGTCACTCCTGACGAGGAAAAGACGCACGAAACGTCGGCCATTATCGACGGCCTCGTCCGTAAGATTTTCGTCAAAGTTGGCGACCGTGTCACGGCCGGCCAAGTGCTGGCCCGCATGCACAGCCACGATATTCACGAGGCGCGGAGCGAGTTTCAGAAGGCCAAGGTCGAACTGGCGCGGCTGGAAGCGCAGCGCGGCTTCGCCGAAAAATCCCGCGACCGATTGAAGCGGCTGCTCGACCTAAAGGCGGCATCGCAGGAGCAACTCGAACTCGCCGAGCGCGACGTTCGCAACACGAGCGCCGCCATCGAGGCCGCGAAGGTCGAGTTGACTCGAGCGCGGATCCACATTGAAGAGTTCCTTGACGTCACCGCCGAAGATCCGCCCGGCCACAAGCCCGGCGAACTCGATCATGACGACGATCTGATCCCTATCAAGGCCCCTTCGGCCGGAATCGTTCTCTCGCGCGCGGTCAACACGGGTACCGCGGTGAAACCTGGCGACGAGCTCTTCGTCATAAGCGATCTCACATCGGTCTGGATGGTCGCGTCGGTGCCGGAAGAAGCGCTGGGTAAAGTCCGCGCGGGTGTGAACGCACAAGTGTTCGTGCGCGCCTTCGAGGACCGTCCCTTCACCGGCCGAATCACGCGCATCGGCGATCAACTCGACGCCGAGACGCGTACGGTACAAGCGCGCATCGTTCTCGCCAATACGCACGGGCAACTCAAACCCGAGATGTATGCCACCGCCGAAATCGTCTCGGGCGGAAGCGAAGAAGCGCTCTATGTTCCGCAAGAGTCCGTGCAGGAACTGAACGGCCACGCGATTGTCTTCGTGCAGACCGGCGAAGACCGGTTCGTGGCGCGGGCCGTGGAAACGGGCGCGCGGGCCGGAGGGCTTGTCGCTATACGTTCGGGCCTCGACGCATCGAGCCGGGTGGCCGCGCGCGGCGCCTTCGTGCTGAAGTCGCAGATGCTGAAGTCGACGCTGGTCGAGGAGTAGACCCGCACCGTGCTCAATCGCTTTATCGACGCCGCACTCTCCAATCGCGTGATCGTGTTCGCCGCGCTCGGCCTGCTGATCGCTGCGGGCATCCTCAGCCTCTCCCAATTGCCGATCGACGCGTTTCCGGATCTGACCAACAACCAGGTCACCGTCGTTACGGCATGTCCGGGGATGGCACCGACCGAAGTGGAGCGGTTGGTCTCTTGGCCGATTGAATCCGCCCTGATGGGGTTGCCACGTGTAAGCGAAGCGCGTTCGGTGTCGAAATTCGCGTTGTCGAAAATCACGATCGTCTTCGACGACGAGGTGAGCGCCTACTTCGCGCGCCAACTCGTGAACGAGCGATTGCAGGAGGTCCGAGACCGTATTCCACGCGGGCTCGAACCGGGACTTGGTCCGAACGCAACGCCGTTCGGCGAGGTCTATCAATTCACGCTCGACAGCAAGACCGTGCCGCTCGAAGAGCGCAAAGCGTTTCTCGATTGGGTTATTCGTCCGGCACTGCGAACCGTGCCGGGCATCGTCGAAGTCGAGACCTGGGGCGGCCACACGCGCCAGTGGGAAGTGGAGATTCGGCCGGATGCGCTCGACCGTTACGGCATCACGCTTTCCGATGTCGAGCAGGCGATCGCCACGTCCAACGAGAACTTTGGCGGTGGGTTCATTGAGCACGCCGGCGAGCAGTACACGGTCGTCGGCAAGGGCCGAGCCAACTCGCCTGCCGATCTCGAACGGATCGTGATTCGTTCCCACAAGGGCACGCCGGTGCTGGTCCGGGATGTCGCCGTGATTAAGCCGGGCGTGATGCAGCGCCAAGGGGCCACGCTACGAGACGGCCGCGGGGAAACCGTGTCGGCGATGGCCATCATGCTCAAGGGCGAGAATTCGCGCGAGGTCATCGTGCGCGTGAAGCAGCGGCTGGCCACGATCAAGATGCCGGCCGGCGTGGAGATCGTACCCTTCTACGATCAGAGCGAGATCATCAACCGCACGATTGGAACGGTACGTCAGAATTTATCGGAAGCCGGCCTGCTTGTTATCGCCGTGCTTTTGCTCTTCCTCGGCAATGTGCGCGCGGCGCTGCTGGTGGCCAGTGTGATTCCGCTCTCGCTGCTGGCGGGTTTCATCGGAATGCGCTGGTTCGGCGTTACGGCGAATCTTATGTCGCTCGGCGCGGTCGACTTCGGCATGATCGTAGACGGCGCGGTGGTCATGATGGAGAACGCCGTCACACGGCTCGGGGCGCGCGACGCGGAATCGAAGCTGGAGGTGATACGGCGCGCCGCGCACGAAGTGGCCCGGCCGATTGTCTTCGCCGTAGGCATCATCATCGCCGTGTACATGCCGATCTTTTTCCTGGAAGGGCTCGAAGGCCGCCTCTTCCGGCCGATGGCCGTCACGGTTGTCTCCGCACTCGCCGGCTCGCTGCTGCTGGCGCTCTTCGTCATGCCCGTTCTGGCGTCCTATCTCCTCAAAGTCCGCGAAGCGCATCATGACGGCGGATGGTTCGGTTTCATCCGGCGCGCCTATTCTTCGCTGCTCGCCGTGGCGTTGCGATTCCGCGTTGTGACCGTTTCGTTTGGCGTTGTGATCGCCGCCATTGCGATTGGCTCTCTGGCTTTTATTGGCAGCGAATTCATGCCGCGCCTCGAGGAAGGCTCGATTCTGGTGCAGTCGAGGAAGCTGCCGGGCATCTCACTGACCGACTCCGCCAAACTGAGTGACTCGATTGAGAAGGCGCTGCTCACGCTCCCCGAGGTCGATGGCATCGTATCGAAACTCGGACGCCCCGATCTGGCCACCGACCAGATGGGAATTTTCGAAGCCGACGTCTATGTGCTGCTGAAACCGGCCAAGGAGTGGAAGGCTGCGTCGAAAGAAGCACTCATCGACAAGATGCGGGGCGCGCTGGACAGGGTGCCCGGCACGGGGTACAACTTCACGCAGCCGATGGCCATGCGGCTGGATGAAACTATCAGCGGTATTAAGGCGGACGTCGCGGTGAAGATTTTTGGCGAGAACCCGGCCGTGCTGGACGAAATCGCGCTGAAGACGTTTCGTTTGTTGGAGCGGGTTCCCGGCGCCGCCGACGCGCAGATGGAAATAGCCAACGGCGTGGCCGAAATTCACGTCGAGCCCGATCGCGCGGCGCTGGCCCGCTACGGCGTGCACATCGACGATGTGCGGCAAGTCGTGGAAGCGGCGGTCGGCGGTCGCCCTGTGAGCGAGTACATCGAGGGACAGCGGCGCTTCGATATCATCGTGCGTTTTCCGGAGGCCTTTCGCGAGCGGCCCGAGTCGCTCGAACAAGTTCGCATTCCCGCTCCGGGCGGGGAGCGGGTGCTGCTTGGTCAGCTCGCCACGATCCGCACGGCGCGCGGGCCGGAAGTGGTGAGCCGCGAGAACGGCATGCGCCGCGTGGTGGTGCAATGCAACGTGCGCGGCCGCGATCTCGGCGGCTTCGCCGACGACGCGCGCGAGCGGGTGGCCAAAGAGATCCAACTTCCGCCCGGCTACTTCATCGACTGGGGCGGGCAGTTCGAAAATAAGAAGCGCGCGATGGGCCGGTTGACGCTGGTGCTGCCCGTCTCGATCTCGGCGATTCTGATCCTGCTTTACTTCACGTTCTACTCGATCCGCCAGACGTTGTTGATCCTGTCCAACGTACCGTTCGCGCTGGTGGGAGGAGTCGCGGCGATGTGGCTGCGCGGGATGAACCTCAACCTCAGCGCGTCGATCGGATTTATCGCGCTCTTCGGCGTCGCGGTGCTCAACGGAATCGTCATGGTGAGCCAGATCAACCGCCTGCGCGATGACGGCATGGACGAAGAACAAGCCGTGCGCGAGGGCGCCGCGCTGCGACTTCGCCCGGTGTTGATGACGGCGCTTGTGGCGAGCCTCGGCTTCCTGCCGATGGCGTTGTCGACGAGCGCTGGATCGGAAGTGCAGCGGCCATTGGCCACGGTCGTCATCGGCGGGTTGATGTCGTCGACGATGTTGACGTTGTTCCTGCTTCCGGCGATGTACCGGTGGTTTACGCCGCGACGAGGTTAGCTCGGCTAGCGCACTGGATTCTCTTGATATCGCCGCGGAACGCGATATCGGAGTCAACGCGATGCGTTCGATGGTGCGCCCGGAGTGATTCGAACACCCGGCCTTCTGGTTCGTAGCCGTCGCGTTTCCTGGAATCAACAGCTTGGCAGGATTGCTCTCCTTTGCCCACGATTGGGCCAAGTTGCTTCGTTTGAAAGCCTTGTGGGGAGTCGCTGCTTGGGCGCTCGCACGCGTGGGCAACGCTGCTATGCACAGAGTGCGCACAAAAACGGGCACAGTTTTTCAGTCGATGATTCACAACAGGCGGCGCACATCGAATACGCCATGGCCGGCGCCCCAAAGGTGCCCTAAAAGCATGACCTGCTACACGCCTTGAGAGGGCTGCTGTCCGGGTTAGGGCATTGATATACTTGACGCAACAAGAAATGGCGACCGCTATGATTTATCGAGTGAGCTTCTTCGCATTTTCCTCCTTGACACCGCTATTTGGTGCGGATTCGTCCAAGCTAATGCTTACTTGCGATATAACATTTCCGTATTAGAATGTTTGGGAGATGCCCAGACGCGCACCGGTTCTTTCATGTCCGCCTGAAACTATGGCGAAGCTGTTGACGATTAGCCGAAGTCGAGCGGAGGAGGCGCGACTCGTTGAACGGGCTCGCA
>VFZW01000307.1 GCA_016871055.1 Acidobacteriota bacterium | reverse complement strand
CTCCTCGGCGTCACACCCTAACACTTTGTTCCCAGCGCCGCACACCCTCCTCTTCGTCTAACTCGTTTGGAGTGTGTCGATTGCCCCGTTTTGCCAAGGGGAACTTCGGGCTAAAATCGGCCTCATCGCCAAAGGATCACATTCGATTGGCCGAGCACTTTGAAGCGAAAGCGCTTCGTTATGAAGCCGATGGGGCCGAACATGCCGAGTCGGCGAAGATGTATCGTGCCCGGCCGACCATCAGCGAGCAGAAGCGGCCCATGGCGCCCGATACCGCCGCGCACTGCGAGTATCTCGCCGAGAGTTTGGCGAAGGCGGCAAAGGAGGCTCGCTCGCTGGCGGCCGCTCATCGCGCAATGTCGACGGCAAAGTAACAGGCCGGTTTCCGGGCCGTTTCGGCGGCCCGGACTCTAGAACGCCCGCAGCGGCAAGCTAAACGGCTGTACCGCCAACCCATCGACCGTCAGCAATATCTGCGGCGTCCCAAACGCCACCGACGGCAGGACGATAAACTGCGCCTGCAACGTCGAGCCGCCCGGCGTGACCGAAAGCAGACGGTGCTCGATGCTGCCAATCGTGATCGTCACGCGCGGCTGCGATCCGGGCGGCGCAAGATTCTCCGGAAGCCCGGTAACCGTCAGTGTCATCAACTCGCCTGGCCGCGCCGGGCGCTGTTCAGTGATCGGCTGTCCAAAGCCCGCCGTCACGCTCGAAATAATCGCCGGCAGCGGCGCGGCCGGCACCGCTAGCGGCAGCGCTGCCTCTGCGCCTTGCTGCACACGGACTACAACGGGACCGGCCTGCAGATTTGCCGGTACCGTGAAATGGATCGTCGAACCATCGACCGACGTAATCGCCACCGGCCGCTCGCCGATCGTCAACTGCACCGCCGAGGCGCTCGTGAACGTCCAGCCGTTAACGACCAATGATGCCGTCGATCCCGCCACGAAGCCGTTCGATGGCGCCGTCAACCATGCCGTGCGCGCCGATGGCTGCGTGACCTGCAACTGGCCCGGCTGGGTCGCAAGGCGAAGTCCGTTCAGGACGGAGACGTTGTAGGAGTTGCCTGCGGCGTTGGCCGCTACATAAACGTTGGCGTAGCCGCGGGTCGTCGACGGGAACCACACGCGCCGCACGAGAATGTCGGCCGAGCCGAAGCCGATCGAAGTCGTGCCGTCGGCGAAGCCGTTGCCGGTAAATTCGATGACCGATTCGGTGCCGGCGGGAAGGGAAGTAGCGGAAATCTGCGGTGCCGGCGGCACGGCGGATTGCGGCTCGCCGAAGTCGTAGGTCCAATTGGTCGCCGCCTGCATGAACTGGCTGCTCTGGCCGTCGGCGTTGTAGGCCGCCACGTGGCTCACCAGCCCGAGCGCGCCTACCGGCGGCACAACCGTCAATCGGTTCGCCGCCTCGTCGAATCCTCGAACGGTCGCCGCCACGCCATCGAAGGTGATCCGCGTCGCCGCCGAAAGCCCCGTCCCAGCAACCACGACTTCGCCATTCTCGTTGCGCGGCGAAATCGACTCGATCTGCGGCGGCTGCCGGTCGGCGACGCGCAAACCGTACGGCAGCACGAAAATGTCGTTGTTCCGCGCGAATATCAGATGGACAAAACTCTCCGAGACGAACTGGCCAAACTGGACGTCCATCTGCAGGTACGATGTCGGCGCCGGCAAATACGGTCGCACGCTCGGAATGCTCACCGCGCCGCCGATGGCCGAAATCTGCAAGCCCGCCGCCGGTTGCGTACCCTGAAATAGGCCCGGGCCGGTCATCACCACCAGGTTCCGAGCACCTGCCGTGTACGAGTGCGCCGGTTTCACGTCGCGCTGTCCGGGGAAACTGAACATCTCAATCGAGTGCAGTGCCGTCGGAGAATTGCGGAGCGACACGCTAAAATTCGTGCCGTCCACCGAAGCTCCCGCATCTACGCGAACCGTGATGAACGGCGTACGGCTGGCTGGGTAAAACGTCGTGTCGAACTGCTGACCGCCCGGCGCCGGCCGGTTGATCGAAAGGTCGATCGGCAGAACGACGTCGCCCGGTGTCGCCTGACCGCCGATTGCCGGGGGCAGGGGATGGGCATAAAGGAAATAGTTCCCCGCCGGAACTCCCTCGATCCGGTAAGTACCGTCGGGTTGTGTCAGCGTGCTAATCGCCGCGCCGCCCGGAGAAATCGCTACAACCGACGCCAGCCCGATTCCTGCATTTCCTGCGGCCACACGCCCGGAAATTGCCCCCAGGTTTTCGCGGAAACCCGCCGTCGGGTAAAGGATAGAAATGCCGGCCACGTCGTCCGGTGTGATCGGTCGAATCTTCGTCGTCGAACGCGTGATCTCGGTCGCCATTGCGCCGCTCACGAACGAGTGCTGCAAGCCCAACGCATGTCCGAATTCGTGCACCAATGTGCCAAACGCTCTGTCGGTCCAGGAACCACGGTCGGCCATATCGCGAGGCAGCACGATCACCGATCGTTGGATCGGCAGGAACGCGCCTGAAGTCGAATTCACCACGTCGCCGAAAACCGTCGGCCCGCCGAAACCCCGTACTCCGGGCGGCAGATCCTGGAAGTCAATCTCAATCGATGGAGTTGCCGCGTTCGACGTCGCATCTTTCGGCGCCAGTCCGCCAAACCGTACGCGCAATTCCGAAGTCTCGACTCCGTTCCAAACCCGGGCTGCGCTGCGAATCTGCGTCAGCAGCGCCGCGAACGAATCGGTCGCCGCGAGGTTCGCCGGGCCAGCCTCGTTCACGAAGTAGGAAACCGTCTTGTCTGGCAAAGCCGATAGATCAAATTTTGCCGGTATCGCATTGAAAGGAGATCGGTTCGCCGCGTAGCGCGTGAAATGGTAGTACGCGAAGTTCGCTGACTGGAACAGCACCGCGGCCGCCGTGATGCGGGCGAGCGTTCGGATTGCAGCGAGCTTCATCATGCTACTTCGTCACCGCCCCGTCGCGGATCCGGCCCTGCAACTCGGTCATCGTCATCCGAACCCCGGCGTCTTCAACAGGCCTGCCCGTTTTCGCGTCGACCATCCCTTCCCGAATCGCGCCCCTCGAAAGGATCGTCTGCCCGGCTACGTCCTTAGAAACATTGAAGATCCCTTGGCCTAGGCCGATCACATGTGTCATTCCGGCTTTGGAAGTCCACAAGAACAGAACGACCTCGGAATTAGCCTCGAACGTCGGAATCCCCGAAAACGTCTGCTCGGATTTTCCAATCCGTCCGCCCGGCATCACAACATCCACCTGCGCTGCGGCGGAACCCTTAAGTCGTTCAGAAACAGAGACTTTGTAGTGCGTGTAGTACACCGCGCCGTGCTGCGCGACGTGCGAGAAACTCACCTTCCCGCGGACAATCGCCGTCGACTTCGCGGTCATCTCGTCCAGGCTCAACTTTTCGATCGTCGTCGCGGTCATCGCGGCGGCGGTGAGCATCAGGCTGAATAGAACACGCATCACAACTCCCTTTTCTGCACGTGAAATGCCAGGCCTACGCCTACTAGATTCAACAAGTTGTGGGGGAGTTGCCGGTTGCCGCCGTGTAGGCCTGACACACTGGGTGGGACAGGCCGGAACTACAACAAAATCGAGCCAACTTGTTTCAGCTCTATTGTACGACGAAAATCGGTATCTTGATCCCGTGCCTAACTCGCTCAATCGTTTGCCCGTACACAAGATCTCCCAGCGTCCCGTGACCGTGTGCTGCCATCACGATCAGATCCGGCCCATGCGCCTTCGCGAAGCGAATAATTTCCGCCGCTGGCGATGTCGCGTGATGGACGAATGTTGATGATTCAATTTGTTGGTTTACAAGGGATTTTCTAATCGACTCTAGATATCGAATTCCCGCCGTCACTTCCGAAGTCGAACTCTCCTGTCCATACACTTGGCTCGTCGCTCCTTCCTCCACATGAAGCAACAGCAACTGTGCCCCGGTTTGCTTGGCCAAGAACGCCGCATGTCGGATAGCCCCCGCGTCCGACTTCGAGTGATCCAAGGGTACAAGAATTGATCGATACGCCGGCAGGTCGGCGGCCACCTCCGGAATGTCCTCCAACACCAAGTCATCCGGTTTCGCTGCCGCTCGCGGCAACCACCGCTCGAAAATCAAATACCCGAGCAAAAAACCGACTGGCGCCAAAACCAAGTAGGCGTTCGTGTCATCGTGCAAGTAGTCATGGAATGTTTTCTTTACAAGCCATCCATTCAAAAACAAGATGATGCCAGAAGTGAATACAGCCAGCGCCGTCATCCACCCAGGATTGGCCAGCGCCCCCATCCGCGAGCGATCCGACGTTGCCCGAATCAGAGGAATGACGGCGAACGGCAACTGGAGGCTCAGGACCACTTGGCTAAAAATGATGAGTTGATATACGCCTTTTTCGCCCTGCATCCAAATCACTCCGACCGCGGGAATCAAGGCGAGCCCGCGCGTCATCGCACGCCGCAAAACTGGATTCAATCGAAGGTTTAGAAAACCTTCCATAACTATCTGTCCAGAAAGAGTTCCTGTAATCGTAGATGCCTGCCCTGCAAGCAAGAGAGCGACCGCAAACAACGTGCTCGCGACCGTAGTCCCCAGCAGCGGGCTGAGCATTTCATGGGCCTGTTGAATTTCGGTCACGGCAACGCCGTTGCTGTGGAAAACTGATGCCGACAAAATCAGAATCGCGGCGTTCACCAACAGGGCGGCGTTGAGCGCCACGGCCGAATCGATCAAGTTAAACCGGCACGCTTTCCGCTTCTCCTCATCGGAAGCCCCAAATCGTCGCGTCTGCACCAGCGAAGAATGCAAATAGAGGTTGTGTGGCATCACCGTGGCGCCCAGGATGCCGATCGCAACATACAAACTCTCCCCAGTCAGACGCGGTGTCAACCCGCCGACAATCCCCGAAAGAGACGGCTTTGCGAGCACAAGTTCGATCGCAAAACACCCCCCGATCACCGCAACAAGGAACCGGATGAAAAATTCGAATTTCTGAATGCCAAGTTTTAGAAAATACAAGATTAAGAATGAATCGAGAGCGGTTAGAAGTACCGCCCAGGTCAGCGGTATGCCGAAAAGAAGGTTGAGCGCAATGGCCGCCCCCAAAACCTCGGCTAGATCCGTTGCCGCGATCGCGATCTCCGACAACACCCACAGCGAGATCGAAACCGGCCGCGGATAAATCTCCCTGCACACCTGCGCCAAATCCCGCCGCGCCACGATTCCCAAACGGGCACTCAGCGTCTGCAGCAGCACGGCCATCGCGTTCGAAACCACCAGCACCCAAAGCAGTTGGTACCCGAACCGCGACCCGCCCTCCAGGTCCGTCGCCCAGTTCCCCGGATCCATGTATCCGATCGAAACCAAATACGCCGGCCCCGCAAACGCCAGCCACCGTTTCCACCCCCCCGAGGCGGACGTCGATACACTCGAATTGATCTCCGCCAGCGAGCGCCGGCCGTTGTGAATCATGGTAACGTCGAAGTACTTAACCACAGTTTAGCATACACAAATCGCCCGCGCGGGTTTATACGGTCCCAAGTGCCTGACAAGCGTTTACGTGATTTACGCGGCATTGGCAAGGTCATGCTCTCCGACTTCGATCTGCTCGGCGTCCGCTCTGTCTCCGATCTCGCCCGCCGAAATCCCGACGCTCTCTACCTGTGCCTGTGCGATCTGACCGGCGTCCAGCAGGATCCCTGCGTACTCGACACCCTCCGCTGCGCCGTCGCGCAAGCTAAGGACCCGAACCTCCCCGCTGAGCAATGCAACTGGTGGTGGTGGTGGAGCCGGCAGCGTCTTAGCAAGCCGCCCAAGCGTGTCACGAAGTCCGTAGCGGCCGCTGCATCGGTCCGATGATCGCCGCCTGGATCGAAGCGGGCAAAGTCTCTGTCCGCCAGCTCCCTGAGCCGAAGCTCAAGCCCGGCTACGCTCGCATCCGGTTGACCGTCGCCGGCATCTGCAACACCGATCTCGAACTCAGAGCCGGCTATTACGGTTTCCGGGGCGTCCCAGGTCACGAGTTCACGGGCGTCGTCGAGGATTGTCCGTCCGCGCCCCAGTGGATCGGCAAACGGGTCGTCGGCGAAATCAACCTCGCCTGCGGCAAGTGCGGCTATTGTGCGAAAGACCTCGGCCGCCACTGTCCGGCGCGCACTGTTCTCGGCATCTTGCGGCACCCCGGCGCTTTCGCTGAACAAATCACCCTCCCCGTCGCCAACCTCTTGGAAATTCCGGCGATGCTATCAGACGACGAAGCCGTCTTCACCGAACCGGTCGCCGCCGCCTGCGAGATACTCGAACAACTGCCCATTCGAACCGAAGCCGCCGTCCTCGGCGACGGCAAACTCGGCCTCCTCATCGGCCAAGTGCTCCTCGCGCAAGGCATTAAGGTCCACCACTTCGGCCGGCACAAAGGCAAGCTCTCCATCGTAAAAAAGCGCGGCGCCGTAATCAGCGACAAAATCCCGCGCGCAAAATTCGACGTAGTCATCGACGCTACCGGCTCGTCCGACGGCCTCGCCACCGCCGTCGTCATGTGCCGCCCGCGGGGAACTGTCGTCATGAAATCCACCGTGCATGACAAACTCGCCATCGACATGGCGTCCGTCATTGTTCCGGAAATTACATTGGTCGGCTCCCGTTGCGGCCGCTTCCAACCAGCGCTCGACCTACTCGCCAACCGGAAAATCGACGTGCTCAGCATGCTCCACGGTGAATTTCCACTCCATAAAGCCCCGCAAGCCTTCGAATCGGCCGCCGAACGAGGCGTCCTTAAAATCTTAGTGAGAAATCAATGAACCGACGTCAGTTCCTAGCCACCTCCAGCGTCCTCGCCGCGCAGTCCACCGGAAAGAAACGCAACATCGTTTTCATCCTGGTCGACGACCACCGCTACGACGCCATGGGCTGCGCCGGCCATCCGTGGTTGAAGACCCCCGGACTCGACCGTTTGGCCGCTAACGGCGCGCACTTCCAAAACGCCTTCGTCACGACGTCGCTTTGCTCGCCCAGCCGCGCGTCGATTCTCACCGGCCTATACATGCACGCGCACAAAGTCGAAGATAACTTCTCGCCCCTCGACGACAAGTTACCCACCTTTCCTTCGTTGTTACAAAAGACTGGTTACCGCACCGGGTTTTTCGGTAAGTGGCACATGGGTGGCGACTCCGACGAAAAACGTCCCGGCTTCGACGACTGGTTCAGCTTTTTTGGTCAGGGCCAGTACGAAAACCCGCCCGTCAACGACAACGGCGTTCGCAAGAAGGAAACCGGAAACATCACCGATATCCTCACCGATCGCGCCTGCCGGTTCATCGACGCGAACGCCTCCAAGCCCTTCTGTCTTTATCTCTCGCACAAGGGCGTGCACTTCCCCTTCGAACCCTCCGCGCGGCATAAAAAGCTCTACGCCGACGCGCCTGTGCCACGCCCCGCGACCGTCTGGCAAAACGATGCCAACCACCTCGGCAAGCCGGATTGGGTCAAGAAACGCCGCTATACCCGACACGGCGTCGAAGGCCTATTTGGCCAGGTGATCTCTTTCGAGGACGCCTACAAAGACTACATGCGCTGCCTGCTCGCGATCGATGATAGCGTCGCGCAAGTTACCTCTAAATTGCAGGAGCGTAACCTACTCAACGAAACGCTGATTGTCTATATGGGTGACAACGGTTATATGTGGGGCGAACATGGCCTGGTCGACAAACGCGCGATGTATGAGCCGTCCATGCGCGTTCCGATGATCGCTCATTGCCCCGACCTGATTTCCAAAGCCAGCAAGCCTAAGGAGATGGTGCTTAACATCGATCTCGCGCCGACCTTCCTCGAACTCGCCGGCGTCGCCAATCCGCCCAAAATGCACGGCCAATCGCTTATTCCCGTCATGCGCGGCAACGCCGCCAACTGGCGCAAGGACTTTGTCTACGAGTACGAGTGGGAGCGCGACTATCCCTACACGCCTTCGATTACCGGGCTTCGGACCGAGCAGTATTCGCTGATGCTCTCGCACGGCGTTTGGGATATCGAGGAGTTGTACGATGTTCAAAAGGATCCGGACCAAAAAAACAACTTACTCGCGCGTGTCTGGACCAACTACCAGCGCGGCCGGACAATCGAGGTGATTAGGGATCCCAAGCTGAAGGCGCTCGTCGCGTCTCTGCAGAAGCGCCTTGCCGAGATGCTAAAATCTACTGGCGGCGATCTCCGCCGCGCCGGGCAAGCCATCGAGGGCTGGGAAGCCGCGCGGTAGCCGAATGTGGTTTCCGGGACTCTAGACCGAAGTTCCCCTTGGCAAAACGGGGCAATCGACACACTCCAAACGAGTTAGACGAAGAGGAGGGTGTGCGGCGCTGGGAACAAAGTGTTAGGGTGTGACGCCGAGGAGGTGAAAAGCGCGGAGTTGAACGGGGGTAGGCGAGGCAAGCATTTGGAAGGACTGGTCGCGCATGCGAACCTGATTTTGAGTCAGCGTGGCGAGATCGGCAAGGAG
>VFZW01000306.1 GCA_016871055.1 Acidobacteriota bacterium | reverse complement strand
CGCGGGGCCGGGGTTAGGTGTGGATCTTTTGCCCGAGGTGCTGGAGCGGCCGGATTTGACGCGGAGGCGGGTGGAGGAGTAGCGCTCTCGCGCGCCCGGCTTCCCCGAGCATTCCTTCTACCCCCCGCTCCAAACCGGGGACTCCACCAGCGTGGCGACTCGCTCGTAGCGCCGTCTCGATCAACTGAGGCGAACGACAACCGCGGATTTGGCACGGCACTTGGTCGCACGGCGGGTCAGCGTCGCGTTGCCGAGGCCCTCACAGACGAGGCACAACGGGTGTTCAGCATCGGGCAGCAGTAGATCGTTCTCTTCGATCTCGGCCTCACGTCTAGAACAATTGGAATCGCACGGAATTTGAAAGCCGACAGGCTTCGACACCGCACCCAGCTTCTCTTCGAGCTGCCGTTCTTTCCGTTTTGGCAACTCCACAGACACGAAGTGCCTTTTGAAACTCGTCGTTATCATGGGTCGGCATTTTCGGTGATACGAAGTTCCACCTCGCCAGTGAGTGTGCGATACGCGTAACGGGTGTCGCTCGTGCGCCGCGCTCCGGCTCTTGGAAGTTATCACACAAGCGCGCCTCCGTCGCCCCGCTATCGCCGCTCGTAGGTAACACCGTCGCCGGTGAGGCGGATCGTATCGATCCACGTTGGCCCCGTCACTACGATAGCGCCGTCTTCAGTTCGGCGAAACCCGACAATCTCCGGTTCGATGCCGTAAGGCTCGATCAAAGAAACAAACTCCGTGCGCAAGCCGCGGCGCCGCGCCATGACATAGGGCACGGGGCGCGTAAGGTCCTCGCCCAACCCGTTGCCGGTGACAACAGCGGTTCCTTCTTCGCCCAGCATCCAAACGCGCACGCTCTGCACCGGCACTTCGAAGGAGGCCACGCGCAGCGGCTCACCGGTCTCGTAAACCAAGTCGATATCGTCGACATAGAAGACACCTTCGCCGGGCGATCCCGCCGTTTGTTGCAACTCAAGCGACACGGTGCGAATCGGTAGATCGATCACGCCATCGTCGTTGCCAAGATAGTGAGTCCAGCGCTGCGGGCCCGTCACCTCGACCTCTTTCCAACCATTCCAATCAACCGTGATCGCCGGAGCGACGAAACGTTCGTCGGTAGTATCGTTAATACGAATCGCGATGCGGTGTTTGGAACCGTCGCCGTAGAGCATAAGCCGCACGCCGCTGGGGTGAATACTGGACTGCGCGAGATTCGAAACATTCGCCGTCGAGTAGAGCAGGTACCCGGCGCCGCTGAAACGGTACTCCATCTTCCCGGAGCCCGTGCCGCTGGCCGCTTGTTCGCGGGAGTTGCTGAACGATCCCCTGACATTGGCAGTGCTGGCGAAAACCGAACCATAGGAGCCGAGCCGCGCACGGCCGCCGTCGAAGCCGAGTTTCCAGTCGCCGTCGGCCGTGGCCGATCGATTGCCTGTCAGATGCTGATAGCCCATCGTGCGCGGCAACGCCGTTGTCGGCGCGAGCGGCAAATCGGTAACGACCTC
The DNA here is from genome assembly GCA_016871055.1 of Acidobacteriota bacterium. Taxonomy (GTDB): domain Bacteria; phylum Acidobacteriota; class Terriglobia; order Bryobacterales; family Bryobacteraceae. Next base: position 6,973 of record VFZW01000306.1, on the reverse strand, counting down.
CCCCATGTTGTGATAGACCCAGTCGAAGCGGTGCGGCTGGCGATCCGTCGACTCGGCGTCAAAGACATCAAGTGCGTACTCGGCGGTGACCAGCATCGACCTCGTTAACCGCGCGTTCGCATAAACTCCACCGGCGCCGGCTTTAGCGTAGGAGAATCCCGGTTCCATCTGGCTGGCGAGGAGTTCCCCGGTTGCCGCGGCCTGCGTGCGTTCATCAACGACGACGGTATTGTGCGCGACCGTTTGTTGATCCCACGTTGTGTGAGTCGGCGCGCCATAGGCTTGGGTGCCGGGATCGATGGCAAGGACGCCGCCGCGCGCGTAGGAAACAAAGTTCAACTTGTCGTAGTGTCCGTGACCGCCGCCGTGCGGGCCGTATTTCAGGACGGCGGTGTGATCGGACGGAGATCTCAGAACGGCGTAGCCGGAGTCGGGAAAGATGGCGCTCGATAGGGTCCCCGGCTGCGTGGAGGGGAGATCGGAGGCGCCGAAAAGCAATGCATCGCGGCCGCGCCCCCGTGATCCCGCGATCGCGGCGTATTGCGGATCGCCCCAGCGCGCGAAGGCGCTTTCGTACCAGCGGCTGTACGACCGCAGGTTGACAGTCGTGGCGTCGTTGAATGGCGGCAGCGTGCCATCGGGAAGCGCGAACCGCACCGGCGCGGCGAAGAGTTTCTGAAACGTCTCGTCGCCGAATAGATCGATGCCGCCCGCCCGCGCTGCCAGTTCGGCGGTTTGGAGCAGCGCGTCGAGCGCGTAGTAGTGATAGGTGAAGCTGCCTTCGTACCAGAAGCCGTCGGCCGACACCGACCGCTTCATTTGAAAGCGGAAGCCGCTAGGACCGTCGATGACTTTCGCGATTAACGCGGAATCGTTCAGCGCGAAGGCGATCGCCGCAAGTCCGGCGTTGTGCCAGGACTGCCAGTTTGAGATGCCGGCATCGTAACGCTCGATCGTCGCGGCGGCTTCGCGCAGGAGATTGCGTTCGATGTTCGAGGATCGCTCGGCGCTGAGCACGCCCGAGCCGTTGAGCAGGTCGTAGGCCCAGGCGAGCGGGATGATCCAGATCGCTTCATCGAGCGTTTGCGCGTGAGAGCGCGCGCCTGTTCGCGTATTGCGGTTATCTTTATCGTGAAGTGCAAAGGACGAGTAGCGATCGGCGTAGCCGTTGAGAATCCAGGCCGACTTCTCGGCGTATTCTCGCTTGCCGGAAAGGCGAAACGCGAGTGCGAGATCGCGAGCGGCGTTGGCGAGCGCGTCGTGACGTTGCGAGTAGATCACCTGTTCGTAAGGCCAGCCGGTGAGCCGGCGGTTGTCGCTCGGACAGACGTGGCCATTCGGCGGTTCGAAGCGAAGACGAACGCCGGTCGAAGGACAGACGTACCAGTGCAACCACTGGCCGCCTTCAGGAGGAAGCGCGAGTTCACGAAGACCGTAACGCGACAGATGCGACTGCGGCCACGCTTCGGCGGCGTTGACGAGATTCGTGTGGACATCGGCGGCCCAGCGATACTTTCCGATTGTCTCGCCGATCCGCGCGAAATCGGCGTCGGATACAAACCGCGACTGCGCGGCCACGGTGCCGGTGCCGAGAACAAATATCAGAAACAGGCTACGCACGTATCGCCTCTCACTCACCTTACCATCTTCGGAGAATGCAGGTTTCCGCCGATCGCGCCAGAAATATTCCAGCGTCTGCGGCAGCGTTTTGTTGATCCTCCTCCGGTGTGGGTGTCCTCCTCTTACTGAGGAACGCGAGGCCAGCGGGCGAGTTCGTCTCCCGTCTGGGGCCGTGCGGTGGCGATTACCCAGTTGCGGCGGCCCACGAAGGACGAATTAGCGCCGTTGTCGTTTTCAGAGACCTGGAGGCGTTGGGAAAGGCACGATCGATGTGTTCGTCGACGCCGAGCGCCGGCTCCGGCTCGTTCCGAAGGTTGATGCACATCGCCGGACAACTGAAAGCGCCGCGACAGGAACCTGGGCGGAACCAGGTCATAGTCAAGGCGGAGGCCCCGGGCAATTGCTGCCCGAATAGATCTGGTGGAGAAGGAGTCGAATACGATCTCCATCACCTTCCCTTCTAGGACTGCGGTCCGCTGGGCGAATTCCGGCGACGCGGTTGCGGTGCGGATTGCGCCATACAGGAAACCGGGGACCAGGCGAATCATGGCGTGATAAGAGCCTCCGAACCGGACAATGCGACAGGAACCGAACGACACTCAACGCTGGGAAATCGATCGCGGTAATTGGCGTCCGAAAAATTCGGAAAATTTCCGGAACAATGAGGGGGTGTGGCTCGTTCTCCTAATTTAGTTAGGAGAGCCATGCCCCCTCACGAAGCCGAGCTACTGCCAGGAACCCTGGATCTGCTCATTCTCAAGGCCGTATCGCTCGGCCAATTACACGGTTACGGAATCCTCGTCCGCATCGGACAGATTTCCGGCGACGCCCTGAACATCGAGCAGGGAGCGCTATACCCGGCTCTTTATCGCCTCGAAACAAAGGGTTTTCTGGCCGCGGAATGGGGCGTGTCGGACAACAATCGCAGGGCGAAGTTCTACTCTCTTACGGCCTCGGGCAAGAAGCGCCTGCGGGTAGAAACGGCAGGATGGAATCGATTTGCTTCGGCCATGGCCGAAGCACTGGAGGCATAGCTATGTTCAATCATAACAAACAACGCCGCGAGATGGCCGACGAATTCGCCCATCACATTGAGATGCGCGCGGAGGAACTGATGCGTTCGGGGATTTCACCGGCCGAAGCACAGCGCCGCGCACGGGCAGAGTTCGGCTCCGTCGCCAACTATCAGGATCAAGGCCGCCAAGCCCGCGGCCAGCAATTGCTCGACGAACTCTGGGCCGATCTCCGCTATGCCGTGCGCACCTACAAATCGAGCCCTGGATTTGCGGCCACCGCAATCGGCGTGCTCGCCATCGCCATCGGCGCCAACACCGCGCTGTTCAGCTTCTTCAACGAATTCATGTTGAAGCCGCTACCGATCCTCGGGGCGGAGAAGAACTTTGAGCTACGAAGCATGTATCTCGTTCGCGGAAGCCAAGAGCGGCACACACGCCGAGGTTGGACCAGACCGGAGGCGGCCATCATCCGCGCAGGCACGGCCGGCCGCTTCGACGACATCTACGAGTGGGCCGAAAACGAGGAGCCGATGAGCGCGCCGGTCGCGCTGACAGCTCGCGTGGTCTATGTGTCGGACAACTTCCTCCAAGTGCTCGGCGCGCCGATCCTCATGGGCCGTGTAGCCGACGATGCGACGCCGACGGCCGTGCTGGGCTACGAGTCCTGGCAGAACACGTTTTACGGCGATCCCGCCATTCTTGGCAAGCGCATTCGGATCCGCGATCGCGAGTTTGTCGTCACCGGTGTCACCGGTGAATCGTTCCGCGGTCTCAATCCTTGGCCTTCGGATCTCTACATACCGTTGCGATTCCTACAAGGCGCCGATTCGGAGAAGCTCATTCGCATCGGCGGACACGCGCCGTCCGCGCCCCCGCTCGATCATTTGAAACAACCGCTTGATGCGCTTGGAAAGCTGGAATATCTCGAAATCGCCGCCCAGCCGAAGACGACTCACATCTCGATGTCGTTCCAGACTCGGATGCTCGCCGCGCCGGTGTTCGGCGCGTTCTTTCTGGTCCTCATCATCGCGTGTGCGAACCTGGCGAATCTGCGGCTGGCGCGCTCGGCCTCGCGCAGCCGCGAGATCGCGATTCGGCTTTCGCTTGGCGCACCACGCTGGCGTGTGATCCGCCAACTTCTAACCGAATCCGTCCTTCTATCCGTCGCCGCCGCCGCGCTCGACCTTGCGTTCGCAACCTGGGCGATTCCAGCCATTCACGAATTCCTTTTCGCCATCATGTCGAAGGTCAAAATGTTTGTGCCCCCGCCGGCGCTGGACTGGCGTGTTTTTGGCTATACCGCGCTGTTATCTTTGGCTACGGGTGTGATGTTCGGTCTCGCGCCCGCCCTGCAATCAACGCGCCCCGACGCAGTCAAAGTACAGCGCCGCCGGGGAACGTTGGTCATTGTGCAGACGGCCGCGTCGGCGGTTTTGCTGTTGCTGGCCGCGGTTTTCGTGGCCGATGCACGCCGCATGAGCCGGGCCGATCCCGGCTTCACAGTCGATCACGTGATTGCGCTCACCGATCAAACGCATCCCGCACTGGAAACGGCGATCAGGAACGATCCCCGTTTCGCGACGGTCCTCCGCATGACACGGATTCCGCTATTTGGCGTGGAACAATTGCCCGCCAAGATTGGCGATCGCGCCGTCGCGCTCCGGTAAAACACGGTTGACCGGAACTATTTCGAAGCCATGAATATCCCGCTTCGCCAAGGCTCGCCCGGCGTTGTTATTTCCGAATCGACGGCGCGCAAGTACTGGCCCGGCGCAAATCCGATCGGTCAGACGTTCGAGGGCATCGAGAGCATGCCGGGACGGCATGAGATCACCGGTGTCGCGGCCGATGTCGTCAATGGCCTTTTGCTGCAGGGTCACGATGCCGCGTTTGTCTACTTCACGCTGCCAACCGAAACCCCGAAAAATCTCCAAATGATGGTGCGATCGAACGTGGCTGTGCACGAAGCGATCGACGCGCTCAACAAGATCTGCGCTGACACCGCGGGCGGCCTTACGTGCCGGCCGATGCCTATGACCGACGTCCTTTGGATGCAAAATTACCCGATGGTGATCGCGCGCGGCGTTGCTACCGGCGTTGGCGCGATCGGGCTATTGCTCACCTGTATAGGGCTCTACGGACTCGTCGGCTACGCCGTTCTGCAGCGCACGCGCGAGATCGGTATCCGCATGGCGCTTGGCGCATCGCGGCCTGCTGTCGTCCGCTTGATGATCGGCCGGACAGCGCGTCAAGTGTTGATCGGCGCCGCGATCGGACTGCCAATCGCAATGGCGCTGATCCTATTCGCGAAGTCCCAATTGCGCATCGAAGAAACGAGCCACGTTGTACCGTTCACGGCAGCTCCGCTGGTTTTGTTGTTGGTCGCGGCGGGTTCGGCGGCGCTGCCCGCGCGCAAGGCGACAAAGATCGACCCAGCCGGCGCGTTACGGCACGACTGAGCTTCCCACAACTTTACAGAGCCTTAACGCAGGCAACAGAACCTTTCAAAATTGCGCGGGTTTCCAGCACACAGAAGGAATCCTGCATGTTCAAATTTGTTGTTTTCGCGACACTTGCCTGTCAGGCGCAGCCCCTACGCTCGTTGAAAACCGTCCCGGTCCCACAAATTCCTGGGCTTGATGAATATGTACGAGACCGCGAAGTATTGGTCGCGCTCGGCAAGGCGTTTTTCTGGGACATGCAAGCCGGCAGCGACGGCCGCACGGCGTGCGCTTCGTGCCACTTCCACGCGGGCGCCGACCATCGCCGTCAGAACCAGATCCAGGACCCGAACCATCCGTTCCCGGCAAATCTCTTGCTTGAATCGCCCGTGTTCCCATTGCGAAAAATCGCCGATCCAACCAACCGGAATTCAACGGTTCTCACGGACACGGAGATGCGCATCGGATCGGCGGGGTTGTTCCGGCGCATGTTCAAGGCGATCACCGATGGCGAAGCCGCCGAGCGGGGCGAAGAGGCGCTTGACGCTTCGTCGTTCGTGATCGGTGATCTGCATGTGCGGCGCGTCACCGTACGGAATTCTCCCTCCGTTCTGAACGCCGTGTTCTACGAGCGCAACTTCTGGGATGGCCGTGCGCAACGTGTCTTCAACGGCGTGTCGCCGAACGGCCCGGCGCCGGGAGCGTGGGTGATTCGCGACGGCCGCTTAGAGCGTCAACTTGTCGGACTCGACAACTCCAGTCTCGCTTCGCAGGCTACCGGCCCGATTCTCGATGATACGGAGATGTCCTACGCCGGCCGCACGTGGCCCCAACTGGCCAGAAAGATGTACGCGCTGGGGCCGTTGGCGTTCCAAAAGGTTGCCGACGACGATAGCGTACTCGGTCCTTATGCTCGCATTGGCGGGCGTGGCTTACGCGGTGGCATCAGCTATTTGAGCCTTGTGCAATCGGCATTTCAACCCAAATTCTGGGAGTATGCCGGAAGCGTCGACGACTCGGGCTTCACACAGGCCGAGCAGAACTTCTCGCTGTTCTGGGGCTTGGCTTTGCAGGCTTACCAATCAACTCTCATCTCCAACGATTCTCCGTTCGACCGTTTCATGGAAGGCGATCAAGGCGCGTTGACAGCGCAGCAGCGCGAGGGAATGCAGTTCTTTCAACAGCAGGGCCGCTGTACGACCTGCCACGGCGGCGCCGAATTTAGCAACGCTGTCGTCGGCCGCAACAACAACCGCGCCTTCCAACGCACGGGCGTGCGGCCGGCGGGCGACGACCAGGGCTCCGGCAACGGGAACTTCAAGAGCATCGGGTTGCGCAACATCGAACTGACAGACCCCTACTTCCACAACGGCGGACAAGCAACGCTGGAACAGGTCGTCGATTTCTACGCGCGTGGCGGCGACTTCGCCAGCAACGGCATCCGCGCATTCAACGCCAGCGGCGCGCAGCGCGCGGCCTTAGTCGCTTTCATGAAATCGCTCACCGGCGATCGTGTCCGCTTTGAGCGAGCGCCCTTCGATCATCCCGAGTTGTGCGTGCCGGATGGGCACGTGGAAGCGCGCCCCGGCGTGCTGTTGCCGGCATTACTGCCGCAGTTCCCGCGCGCATCGGCGGAGCGCTGGGCCGGCATTGCGGCCACCGGTGCAAGTGGCAACAAGTTCCCGCTGCAGACGTTCGATGAATTGTTGAACGGCGTTGGAAACGACGGATCGCGTGTAAACGCGATGACCGAACCATGTACGATTCCACTGCCGTAATTTATCCTAACCCGGCATAGCCGGAACCAAAGAGGGAAATCGGATACGATGCCGGGATGGGCGTTGAATCACTGACCGAGCGGTACGGATCGCAGATCGCGGGGGTGTTGGGTTGCTA
>VFZW01000305.1 GCA_016871055.1 Acidobacteriota bacterium | reverse complement strand
CCGAGCGGGCCAGCGCGATCAACTCGTCAATCGTCTTGGTGGACTGTTCTTTGTTGTGAAACGCCTCGGCGACGCGAACCGACAGCGACATCTTCATTTTGTGACCCTCCGGTGCGGCCAGCGCTGGAACCACGGCTGCCGCGGTGGCCGTTAATCGCAGCAGCAGATCTCTTCGAGCAAACATCCCGACCTCCTTTAAGTTTCCTGCATTCCATCAGCGCCCTGACCTTTGACCAGACCGCGGAGGTGCTCCGGGTTCATCGCCGGGAACCCGAGGCTGAACAGATAACCCAGGAGCATCGTGAGCCCGAGTCCTAACGGCGCGTACAGGAAGAATGAAGTGCGAGTGAACGTGCCAACGTAGATCACAATCAGGAGGCTGACGAGCGCGCCGAGGCTTGTGCCTTGCCAGTTGGCTCGCAGTGTCAAAATGCCCAGCAGAAAAATCCCGAGGAGAATGCCGGTGAAGAAGCTATTGGTCTTCGCCGAGATCTCCAGCACGGTTCCCAGCCGGCTGACAAACAGGCCCATGACGGTGGCGACGACGCCCCAGAACAGCGACATCCAGCGCGACACGCTGAGGTAATGCTGCGCGGGCGCTTCGCGGCGGAAGAACCGCTGATAGAAGTCAACGAGCGAAGCGGTGGCAATGGAGTTCACGCCCGAACTGATACTCGACATCGTAGCGGCCATGATGCCGGCGATCACGAGTCCGGCCACGCCGGGCGGCAAGGCCGTAATCACGAAGTAGGGCAGCACGCGGTCCGGACTGAAGTTGGCCGGCAGTTGATCGGCGTGCTTCTGGAAGTAGGCGAAGATCCCGATCGAAATCACGAACAGCAAAGTGGAAGTGGGAACATCGATGAAGGCGTTGGCGATGACCGAGCGGCGGCTGGTGGCCAGATCCTTGGCGGTGAAGTAGCGCTGCAGCACCACCTGATCAACGCCGTACGAGGCGAGGTTAATCACCGTGTAGCCAGCCACGACGCTCCAAACCGTGACATCGATGGTGGGATCCGGCTTCCAGTTGGCCATGCGTGTTTTTCCGGCCGCGTCGGCGATCGCATAGATTTGCCCAACGTCCCAACCGAAGTCCGCCAGCACGTGGGCGCCAATGAAGAAGATGCCGGCGATGAACACGGCCGCTTGAGCGACATCGGTCCAGATGACGCCCTCCATGCCGCCCAGCACTGTGTACACAGAGGTCCCCAGGCCCAAGGCGAGCGAGCAGTAGACCTGCGAAACCCCCGTGATCTCGGCCAGCGCGATCGACGTGGCGTAGATCATCGTGGCCAGCCAGCACAGCCGCAGGAAGATGAACAACACGCTGGCGATACTGCGTACGAGGGGATTGAAGCGCTTCTCCAGGTATTCGTAGGCGGTGTAGACCTTGAGGTTGTAATAGAAGCCGACGAACAGGTAGAGCACCAGGGGCGTGACGAGAATCAGCGTGAGGATGTTCGGATACAGCATCACGTTCTGCTTGTAGATGTACGCTGCCACGCCCATGTAGCTGACCGCGCTGGTATTGGTGGCCATGATCGAGATCGCCACTGGCAGCCACGACATCTTCCGGCCCGCCAGCAGGAAGTCTTCAGCATCCTGCTGCCGTTTTCCGAAGTAGCTGCCCAGCGCGATCGACCCGATGAAGTAGATCGCCAGGACGGTCCAGTCTAAGTAGCCAAAATGTTCCATCTATGCTCCGAGTGCTTCATCCATTGTTCCGCCGATCACTTCGATAGCTTCAAACAGCGCGTCCCGGTCAATCGTCAAAGGTGGCACGATCTTGAAGAATCCTCTGCCAGTGAGAAACATCAAGACGCCGCGGCGGAGGCACGTCATGACGATGTTGTCGGCCACCTCGCCGAGCGGTTCTCCCGTGGCCGGGTCCTTTAGGTGGATCGAGTAAAAGAGTCCGCGGCCGTTGTGTGTTTTGACACAACCGCGGTGCCGCGCTGCCAATGTCTGCAGCGCCGCGCCCAACTCTGCACCGAGGGCGGCGGAGCGCTCCGCCAATCGGTCGCGCTCGATAATCGTCAAGCAGGCGAGCGCGGCGGCGGCACACACCGGATTGCCTCCGAAGGTGCTCGACATTTCGCCGGGCGAGGCGAGGTCCATGATCTCCTGTCGCGCGATGACGGCCGACAGCGGTAGCGACGAACTGAGGCCTTTGCCGCACGTGATGAGGTCCGGCACGATGCCGTAATGCTCAAAGGCGAACATGCGGCCGGTGCGGCCGATGCCGCTCTGGATCTCGTCGATGGTAACCAGCACGTTGTTCCGCGCCGCCCACTGCATCATTTGGCGCAGGTAGAGATCAGGGTGAAGCGTGGTGGTCCAGCCGGGGATCGCTTCGAGGATGATACCGGCGATGGATGCGGGATCGATGCCCCGGGCAGCGAGGTCTTCGTCGAACCCCCGCGACTCAGGCCCGCCGGGAAGCGGTAGTTGCCAATGATGCACGCTCTCGCGCCTGAAACCATCCACAATACCCGGCGCGCCGCCGGCGAGTTTGGCGGAAAGCGTTCGCCCGTGATAGCAGGTCTCGAAGGAGAGAATGCCCAGCTTGCCCGGCGCGATCTGGAAGCCGTGTTTGCGCATCAGGCTGAGCGCGCATTCGTTGGCTTCCGTACCGGATGAGAACAAGATCGCCTTGTTCATTCCCTCGGGAGCGACCTTCACCAGCCGTTCGAGCAATTCGCGGCGGACCTTGGTGGAGAACGCGTAAGAGAAGATCAGCTTCGCGTCGAGTTGCAGACGGATGGCGGCCACCACGTCCGGATGCGCGTGGCCAACGTTGGCCACCACGATGCCGCTGCTCAGGTCAATCCACTGATTGCCATTCGCATCGCGCACAAGAAAACCCTCGGCGCTGTCCCAGAGAATCGGCGGCATGCCCGCCATCGATTGCGGTTCAAACGTGCGCAGCCGCTCGATCTCGGCGATTGACTGCGGCACCGGGATGGGCGTGACGATGCGGCGATAGCGCGTGTGGACGGGCTGCGTCGCCACCGGCGTCAAGTCGCTGACGTGAAGTGCCATCTCCGTTAGCTCTCCTGCGTGACGGCGGAAGCCGCGTTGTTCCACGACAGCGGCGCGCCCTCACGAAATCGCGACCAGCGCAGCAATTGCATTTCGGGCGATCTGACTCCCTCCATGGCGAACCTGGCCATCGACGCGCCCACCCACGGAGCCAGAGAGAAACCACCGCCGCTGTAGCCCAACGCAAAGTAGAGCCCGGAGATGCCCGGGGCTTCGTCGAGAATCGGCATGCCGTCCGGCGTGTAGTCATAGACGCAGGCGTAGGTTCGATGAACGAAGCCGTCGGCCATGAACGGCAGTGTCTGCGTAACGCGGCGCTGCATGTCGGCGAGCGTTGAGTAGTTCGCGGTCTGGCGGTAGTTCTCCGGGTCCACGGCGGCAAAGTCTTCCGGCGATGCGATGCGGTCCCCTTCGCGCCAGCCGACGAACATCTGATCCGCGGCTTCGGGCCGCATATAGAGGAGCGTTCGCGCATCCGACACGATCCGCCGGAGCTGGTGCGTGGATTGCGGGAGCACGGAGAAGAAGGCCATCTCCGCGCGATGCGGGAACACCGGCACTTCGACGCCGAGCTGCTTCAATTGGGCAACCCCCAGTACGGAAGTGGACAGGATTGTCTTCGCGGCCAAAAAGTCACCCGCGCTTGTACTCACGCCCAACGCGCGCGAATTGCCGGTCAGGATCGACTCTACCTCGCACCCTTCTTCGATCCGCACGCCCAACCCCCGCGCGACGCGCGCCAACACTTGCGTCGCCAGCATCGGGTCCAGGTGAATCGCGCTGGGCTCGTACGCATAGATGTCATCGCCGCTTCGCCGCAGGCTTGGCTGCAACTCGGCGGCCTCCGCGTCCGAAACGCGCCGGGCTTGGCACCCCGCGACGTTGGCGCTCGCGATCGTTTGGTCAATCGCGGCCTCCGATTGCACGTCGTTCACCAACAGATAGCCGGGCTGCTGGAACGGCATCGGCTGCCCGAAGCGTTCTTCGAAACCCCGGAAGAATCGGAGCGACTCCATCAGCATCGACGCGACCGCAACATTATTGACCAGGGCGCGCACGATGCCCGCGGCGCGTCCCGATTGGCCGGCCCCGATGTGGTGGCGTTCGAGCACGGTGACACGCGGAACGCCCAGCAACTTCAGATGCAGCGCGATGCTGAGTCCGCTGACGCCTCCACCGGCGATCACCACATCCTGCGTCATTACTTTTGCGTAGGCACCCGGCGCGACCAGTCTTTCTTCTCGTTCACCCGCGCTTGCTTCTCCGCCCAATCCGCCGCGATCTCTATATAAGGTTCGGGGCTGGCATGTTGCCAGGGGATAGCACCCTCGGGAAACAGAAACCAGTCTTTGTGCGACACCACATAGCCGCGAATCTGCGCGCGCGGCGCGTCGTCCACGATGTAGTTGACGACGAACATGTCCTCGCCGGGCAACTGGACCCAGCCTGAGTAGCCGGTGTCGGGATAGAGCGAACGGTCATTATCGAGCAACGTGAAGCGGCCCGCGTGAAAGTCCGTTTTGTAGTTGTTGCGATCGCGCGGCGCGGTCCGCACGGCCTCTTCGGGCGTCTCCACGTACAAGGCCAAACTCGCTGAAATCGCAGTGCAGGTGCGGTACGTGACGGCTACCTCGCCGCTCCGCAGCCGCCCCACCGACGGACGGCCGCACAGCGAATGCATGTGCGTCCGCAACGGCTGTGACCAAGTCTTGCCCGCATCGCGCGACAGACTCTTCCATCCCGTCAAGCCCTCCTTGTCTTCGCGCATGTAGAGCACCACCGTACCGTCGTCCATCTGCGCGAAGTCGCCCTCGTTCAGGTTCAACGCAATCGTCGGATGCTGCGGAACGACGCCGGGGCCTTCCCACTTCGCACCACCATCCGTCGACCGGTAAACGAGCTGCTCTTCGCGCCGGTTGGCCAGTGTTCCATCGGGAGCCACCAGCCGCGTCAGCCCCATCAACAGGTCGCCGTTCGCAAGCTGCTTCAGCGAGGGGACGATGGCGCCGCGAACGCCTGTCTCGATCGGGCCTGTCCACGTCTTGCCCGAGTCAGTGCTGCGGAACAGCAGGATACGGATCGCGTCCATGCCCTTGAGTTCCGACGCGCCGTCCGGATAGTAGTCCACCACCAGGAGCAGCGTGCCATCCTGCAACGCGGCGATGCGGGAGCAGTTCAGCCGCTCTTGTCCCGCGGTGGCGTCCTTCTCGATGAGGAGTTGTTTGGCCAGCCAGGTGTTGCCGCCGTCAATGCTGCGGCGCACCACGATGCGCGAGAACGGATACGGCGAGTGCATCAGGCTCTCGCGATAGGTGACCACCAACGTGCCCCTGCTTTGCGCGATGTCGGCGAAGGCTTCGTAGACACTATCGTCGCGCGAGACGGTCAGCTTCTCGATCGCCGGCAGCGTACCGGCGGCGGAGGCGAGCAGTAGCAGCAGTGAGTGTGCCTTCATGACATTGAGACTCGTGTGCAATATACTTTCAGGGTGCTTGTACACGCTGTAGTATACGTCGGGTCGAGACGATACGTCGGACCGCTGCTGCTTGCACTCATCGCCGCGACGTCCTGCTCCCCCGCGGGCGCGCGGCTAGACGTATCCGTAACCGACCCGGTTCACCCGGTGTTGATCCGCAATCCGCAGAACGTGCTGCTCCAGGTGACGGTGAAGGCCGCCGAAGCGAGCGAACTCGCCTCCATGGAGTTCTCCACGGACGGGACTACGGACCTGGGTGATCTGGAGAGTCTTGAGCTGTTCTCCACGGGCGCGAAAACGGATTTCGTGGCGGAGACGCGTTTCGGCGGTGCCGAGCCGCCGAACAAGTCCGTGGCCTTTCGTGGCAAGCAGCCGTTGCAGGCCGGCGCGAACGTCTTCTGGCTCTCGTGCCGCCTGAAGGCCTCGGCGGATTTGTCGCACAAGGTTGCGGCGAAGCTTCTGTCGGTGAACGGCACGGCTGCTTCAGCCGCCGCCGCCGCCGCGCGGCCGAAGCGAATCGGCGTCGCGCTACGCCGCCACATGGACGACAACGTTCACACCTATCGCATCCCGGCTCTGGCAACGTCCACCCAAGGAACTCTGCTGAGCGTCTACGACATGCGCCGCCGCAAATCGCGCGACCTGCAGGAAGACATCGACATCGGGCTGAGCCGGAGTACCGATGGCGGCAAGACGTGGAAGCCGGTGAAAGTCATCATGGACATGGGCGCCCACAACGGCAAGCCGCAGGAAGAGAACGGCGTGAGCGATCCGGGCATCGTGATCGACCCGCAGACCGGCGAGATCTTCGTCTTCGCCGTCTGGATGTGGGGCAAGCCGGGCAAACATCAATGGGACAAGGATGGCACCGAGCCGGGATTCGAAATCGGCAAGACCGCGCAGATGATGCTGGTCCGGTCGCGCGATGACGGCCTGACGTGGAGCAAGCCCGAGAACATGACCCGCAAGTTGAAAAAAGAGAAGTGGTGGCTGCTGGCGCCAGCGCCGCAGCAGGGCTTCCATCTCGCCGATGGCGCGATGGTGATGCCGATTCAGGGCCGCGACGAAAAGGGTGAGACGTTCGCCACGATCATGACGAGCCGTGACCACGGCGCCACCTGGATCGTGGGCACTCCGGCGTTTAGCGGCGGCAACGAATGCCAGGCCGCGCCGCTGAGTGACGGTTCCATCATGCTCAACATTCGCAACGATCATGAGCGCTTCCGCGCCGTGTATGTGACGGCCGATCTCGGCAAGACCTGGAAGCCCCACGCCACCAACCGCAACACGCTGATCGAGCCCAACTGCAACGCCAGCCTGCGCCGCGTGAATTTCAAGAAAGGCGCTGACTCGCGTCAGGCCCTGCTGTTTGCCAATCCCCACTCGCAAAAGGCGCGAACCCATCACACGATCCAGGTGAGCTTCGACGACGGCATGACGTGGCCGGAGAGCCACCGCTTGCTGCTTGATGAGGGGCGTGGACGCGGCTACCCGAGCCTTACTCAAATCGACGACGGCCACGTCGGCATCGTCTATGAAGGCAGCCGGGCGGACGTCGTGTTTGAGCGGCTTGCTCTCACCGATCTCATTCGATAGAGTCTTGAAACATCAGCTTCAGGAGCAACCATGACGAAGGCTACCTCTTTCCTTAGCGCTCTTCTGTTGCCGGCCCTGTGCCTCGCTCAGATTACCGGCGGTTCGTTCACCGGCGTGGTGACCGACGCATCGGGAGCCGCGGTAGTGGAGGCCCGCGTGGAAGCGCGGAACCTCGGCACCAATGCGGTCAGCACGACTTCCACCACCGAACAGGGGCTGTACGATTTTCCGCTGCTGCCGGCGGGCCGCTACAACATCACGGTGGAGAAGAGCGGTTTCCGGCGCGCCACCACGGCGGAACTGCAGTTGAATTCGGGCACGCGTCCGAAGATCGATCTCGCGCTCCAGGTGGGCGAGGTGTCGCAGTCCGTGGAGGTGGTCGGCGAGGTCCCGCTGGTGAACGCCACGTCGCAATCGCTCGGCACTGTGGTGGATTCGCAGAAGGTTCGTGACTTGCCCTTGAACGGCCGCACGTTCACGCAATTACTGGTGCTGCAGCCCGGCGTCAGCACGTCGGGAGGCAACGCCAACCGGGGCGGCGTGGAGTTGAACGGTTCCTCCGGGTTGGGCAACAACTGGTTGATGGACGGCGTGGATATGTCGTTCGGCGAGAACAACGGCGTGGGCATCGGGGGCGTGGGCGGCTCGGGAACCGTCATCAACTCGATCAGCATCGAAGCGCTGGAGGAGTTCAAAGTCACCACTAATGCGTTTTCGGCGGAGTACGGCCGCGCCACGGGCGGCGTGATCAATCTGACGACGAAGTCCGGCACGAATCAGCTTCACGGAACGCTGCTGTACTTCCTGCGCAACGACAAGCTGGACGCGAACAACTTCTTCTCGAACCGCTCGCGGCTGGGGCGGCCTCCGCTGCGCCACAATCAGTACGGCGGCAACATCGGCGGGCCGATCAAGAAAGACAAGCTGTTCTTCTTTTACAATTTCGAGGGCGATCGCATCCGCCGCGGCCGAACGATAACGGGGACGGTCCCTACGCCGGCGTTCTTAGCGGCGTTGCGCAACACCCGCCTGCGCGAGCACTTGTCGAATATGCCCAAGACGTTCGAGCCGACGGCGAATGCTTTCATCGGGCAGCATTTTCGCAACGACCGCCAGCGCGTCAACGAAGCCACCCACCTTGTGCGCGCGGACTACCTGTTGGGAGCGCACCGCTTGTCCGGACGCATGAACTACAACACGCAAGACGTGTTCAATCCGGTGCTGCGCGAGGACGTCCGGCAACAGTTTCCGCTGCGCCAGCGCAACGCGATGTTGTCGGACTTCTGGGTGGTTTCGCCGCGCACGTCCATTGATGCGCGGTTCGGCTTCAACCGCACGAGTGTGATTCGCGGTCCCGACGACGGGCGGCAGAAGCCCGGCCCGCAGG
>VFZW01000304.1 GCA_016871055.1 Acidobacteriota bacterium | reverse complement strand
GTACTTCAAATCAAAAACCGCATGCGCGCTCCGTCGGTACTCGGCCATCTTTCCATTTTGCAGTACCGTGGCTGAAAGCAGCCCGCCTGAAAGGCGGGGGGATTAGACCCGGCGCTGCGATACTAAAACTTGGCGAGCAGGAGTTGCAGTTCCGGGCACGGCCCGTGAAGTGTGTCCCAAAATCCTTCAACAACGGCACAGCCGTTCTCGAATTCACTTCGCCAGCGACACGGAGACAATCTCCTCGTCGTTGCGGGTCACGATGTGTTTGTTGGCATAGGCCGGGTGCGACCAGTGCACCGCGCCAAGCTCCCGGCGGTTCCGTGAGTCGGAGGTCGGTTTAATCAACTTCGCCCGGCTGATTTCTTTGTAGCCTTTGGGCGAGAGTTCGGCGATGATCAGATCCCCGCGGTCGTTGTTGATGAAATACCGCGAACCGTTCTTCACGATGAAACCGGAGGCCCAGCGCGCTTTTTCGCCGGTCACCTCCATCGTTTCCCACACGCGTTGGCCGGTTCGGAGGTCGAGGCAGCGGAACTGGCCGTAGCTGCAGATCCCATAGATGTAGCCGTTATCGATGACCGGTGTGTTGACGACCGAGTGCAGGCCGTCGGTGTTGATCTCGCTGTCGCTCTTGCCGCGCCACAGGAGTTTTCCCGCCATATCCAGCAACATCGAGCCGTTGTAAAAAGCGGAAAGCAGTAGATTGCGGCCGTCGCTGACCGGCGTGGCAAGGGCCATACCGGCATTCAGCTTGAAGGGCTGCTCCCAAAGCACTCGGCCGGTGACCGGGTCGAGCGCCGATACGGCCGATGCGTGCCAGATGATGAGTTGGCGGTCGAACAGGATCGGCGGGCTGTAGCCGGGTTCGGTGTCGGCGGCGAGCGAACGCCAGATCTCTTTGCCCGTCATCTTGTCGAAAGCGATGACCTTGGCGCCCGGTTGGCCGCCGGCGGTGACGATCAGCCGCGGGCCGTCGACGATGGGAGCGCTCGCGATGCCCCAGACTGCCAAGACCGCGGCGTAGTCTTTCACATAATCCTTCTGCCAGATGACTTCGCCGGTGGCGGCGCGGAGCGCGAGCAAGACGCCGCTGGCGCCCGCGACGTAGACGCGGTCGCCGTCAACGGTCGGTGTTGCTCGCGGGCCATAGGCGTAGCTGAGGCCGGAGTAGTTGGCTTCCCACTCGCGGGTCCAGAGAACCTTGCCGGTTCGCTCGTCGAGGGCGATCGCGCGCTCGGTCCCGCGAGGGGCTTTGCCGGGCAGGAAATCGGTGACGAAGACGCGCCCGTTGGCGACGGAGGGGCCGGCGAAACCGGCTCTCACTGGGGTTCGCCAACGCGGGCGAAGTTCCTTGTCTTGAAAACGCTCGACGATGCCGGTTTCTGTCCAGACTCCGCCTCGGCCGGCGCCGCGGAATTCCGGCCAGTCGGCGGCGGGGGCGATCGTGCAGGCGCAAGCGAGGAGTCGAAGTAATTGCATTCTACGATTTTATTGCGAATTGGCAAGCTGGAAGCGGGCGATACGATCGTCGTTGCTGGCGACCCAAACTTGAGCGCCGACACGCATCGCGGCGCTGACGGCCTGCATGGCCGCGGTTTGATCGGCGCCGCCAAGGCGTCTGAACGCGAGTGTTTCCGGGTCGACCTCGAGGACTTCCCAGCCCGCGCCGTCCGGCTTCGGTCCGGCCGTGAGGAGCTTGCCGTAGCCGTCCCAGTGAATGTTGTCAGGGCGGATCGGGACGCGGACGGTGCGTTTCGAAATGGGCGAGGCATGCCGGTCGAACCGGACGATCTCCTGCGAGCCGAAGGCGGCGACGTAGAGGAATCGCCCGTCCTTGGAGACATCGATTCCGTTCGGAAACGAGAGTTCGGTGCTTGCTACCGGCGACAGGCGGCCGCCGGGCTTCCACTCGAAGATCTTTCCCGTATTCCCAGTGGTGCGTTGGCCGGTGACCGGTGTGGCGGCGTCGCGCATTCGAGTGGTCACGAAGCCGCCGCCTGGAAGTTGCGCGACACTGTTGAAGTAGCCGTCCTGTTGCAGTGGGACACACCCTCGCCAGGTGAGGCGTGGGGCCTTCTTGCGCAGGTCGAGATCGTAGATTTCGATGGCTTCGCGCTCGCCGTGGCTGGTGGTGTAGATGCGGAATCGCCGGCGCGAAGTTTCGGCGATACTGAGACCGTGCACATCGAAGGCCTGCATGTTGAGCGGGCCGGGACAAGTTGGAAATGCCTTGGCGTCGGGCTTTTGGAGGAACGCCTCGGAGTGAATGAGTTCGGCGTGGGTGCCGGCGGCGGGATCGATCAGGTACATGTAGCCGGTTTTGGTGGATCGCACGCCATGACCGGAGGCGAGCAGGAGTCCCGTCGAGCCGAGTTTTTCGATGTCTTCGGGGACGACCAGTCCGCAGATGTAGGTGAGGCCTTGCTCGGGCACACAGTGCGGGGGAGCGGCTTGGAGAGCGAGAAGAAGTGCGGTAAGCAACACTGGCGCGGCCTAACCGAGAAACTTCTTTAGCCACGCCAGCACTTCCTGCATGTGATGGCGGTTGTTCTCCGGTTTCAAGATCCAGTGTCCTTCATCGGGGAAAACGATCAGACGCGACGGGATGCCTTGGCGCTGTAGCAGTTTGAAAGTCGTAATACTTTCGCCGACCGGAACGCGGAAGTCCTGTTCGCCTTGCGTGATGAGCGACGGCGTTTGCCATTCGGCGGCGTAGCGGAACGGGCTTTGGTCCATCCACTGGCCCTTGCCGGTCTGCCAAACCGGCCCGCCCATGCGGAGTTCGCGCGACAGGCCACCGTCGTTGACGCCGTACTGCGACTCGTTGTTCACCGCACCGGCGTGGTTGACGATGCATTTGAACTGCTTGGTGTGCCCGTTCAACCAGTTCATCAAATAGCCGCCGTAACTTGCTCCCAAAGCACACTGTTTGTCGCCGTCGATCCACGTGTATAGCCTGCGCGCCTCATCGACCGCTTCGAGAATTTCGCGCGCCGGACCGCGCAGCACGTCGCGTTCGATATCGTCGGCGAACTTCTCGCCGAAGCCAGTAGAGCCGGTGTAATTGGTCTCAATCATGGCGTAACCTTGGCTGGTCAACAGGTGGTTGTTCCAGCGGGTTGAGAACGAGTCGCCCGACATGGAATTAGGCCCGCCGTGCGGAAAGACGAGCAGCGGGTATTTCTTCGACTTGTCGAGCGCGGGGGGAAGGAAGAGCACGCTGTGGATTCGCTTGCCGTTCTTCGCCGTGAACCAGAAATGCTCCGGCTTGGGCATGTCGAGAGCGGCGAGTTTTTCGGCGTTGAAGTTCGAGATGAGTTTGTGGCCGGAAGGAGTGACGGCGGCGACTTCGCTCGGTTGAGTCGAAGCGCTGTACACGGCGATCACCCGCGTGCTGGCGAATTGTGGGTTGCCGTAGCCTCCTTCCTTCACCTCCTTGAAGAACGGCGTGACGGCGCCTCCAGCAGCGCTAACGCTGAAGAGTTTCGAGAAGCCGTCGTCTTCGGCGTCGAACAGAATCGACTGCGAATCGGGCGAGATGGAATAGCCGCCGACGCCGCGGTCGAAGTTGGCGGTGAGGATTTTTCCGTTTTCGAGCGAGGGCCAATCGATGCGGCCGAGGCGGTTCAGGTAGAAGACTTGTTGGGCGTTCGAATTGCGTTGGCCGATGGCGTAGAGGGTTTTGCCGTCAGGGGAGAATTTCGGCCGTGCGAACGACGTGCCCATCGGGGAGATTCGCTCCGGCTCGCCGCCGCTTAGGTTGACGCGGAACAGGTGCGATTCGGTCTCAGCCTTCATCATCTCGTGACGGTTCGTCACGGCGGTGAAAACGATCTGCTTGCCGTCGGGCGACCAGATGGGCTGTAGAGTCGAGTCCGACGACAGGCCGCTGTTTAAGCCCGCGAATCCAGGGCTTTCCACGAGCTTCGCGCCCTGCAGAACGTCGCGCGGCTTGTCGTCGCCAGCCGCGCCGACGAAGATGCGCGGCTTGCCGTGATCGAGCCACGCGTTCCAGAAACGGATCGGCATTGCGTCGTAGACGCGGGCCGTTGATTTCGTGTTCGACAACGGCTTGACGCTCGATTCCCAGAGCAGGAGTTTGCCATCGGGGCTCCACTTGGGATTGGCCAAGGCGGTCTTGGACGACGTTGCGCGTTGTGCCGCGCCGCCGCTGACGTTGAGGATGTAGATCTGGGCGACATCGTCGCCTTCGCGCTTGCCGACGAAGGCGAGCTTGGCGGAATCGGGTGACCACGCGGGGCTGGATTCGGGGCTCTTCGAGTAAGTCAGGCGGCGCGGGGTGGAAGAGCCGTCGGTGGGCGCGATCCAGAGATCGGACGACTGCTGCGCCGCGTCGTAAGCGGGCTCGGTGACAGAGAATACGACGAGTTTGCCGTCGGGCGAAACGGCGGGTTCGCCGGTGCGCTTCAACAGGAAGATGTCTTCGTGCGTGACGGGGCGCTTCTGCGCGGTTGCGGCTAACGCGGCCAGTGTGAGGAGTGCGAGGGTGCGCATGGGGTCATTGTGCCACGACGGCGAAGTAGTTCCGTACGGCTTCGATGCCTTTGTAGAAATTGGGCAGGTGGAATTTTTCGTTGGGCGCATGCAGGTTGTCGTCGGGTAGGCCGAAGCCCATCAGCACGCTGGGAATGCCGAGGTGTTGGCGGAAGAGGCCGACAATCGGGATCGATCCGCCCGAGCGCATGTAGACCGTTTTCGTTCCGAAGGTTTGTTGAAGCGCCTGGGCGGCCTTTTCGATAAGCGGGTGGCTGGTGTCGACGACGCTGGCCTCATTGGCCGCCATTAACTCGAAGCGGGAGGTCACTCCGGACGGCGTCGCTTGGGCGATGGCGGCGCGTAGATTTTCGGCGACCGCTTCGGGGTCCTGGCCAGGCACGAGGCGGGTCGATATCTTCGCCGATGCCTTGGCTGGGATGACCGTCTTGGCGCCGGCTCCGGTGAATCCGCCTACGATGCCGTGGACCTCAAACGTCGGGCGCGCCCAAGTGCGTTCGAGCACGCTGTATCCGGCTTCACCCGTGAGCGCCGGTGAGCCGACCTCGGTTTTGCGGTAGTGTTCTTGGTCGAACGGGAGCGAACGCCACGCGGCGAGTTCGGCGGGCGTAGGCGGTTGAATCCCGTCGTAGAAGTGCGGGATGTTGACGACGCCGTCGTTGCCTTTGAGCGTGGCCAGGATTCGCGCGATGGCTTGCAGCGGATTGGGCGCGGCGCCGCCGTAGACGCCGGAGTGGAGATCCTGCGCGGGGCCTTCGACGTGGATCTCGCCGTAAACAATGCCGCGCAGTCCGGTGCAGAGCGTTGGCAGGCCTTTGGCGAACATTTCGGTGTCGCAGATGAGAACGGCGTCGGCGCTGAGTTCGGCTGCGTTTTCGGGAAGGTACTCTTCGATGTGCGCGCCGTTGGATTCCTCTTCGCCTTCGATCAAGACCTTGATGTTGATGGGCAGATTGGGGTGTAGGCTCCGAACGGCTTCGAGCAGGATTAAAGTTTGGCCTTTGTCGTCACACGCTCCGCGCGCGAAAATGTCGTTGCCGACGATGGTGGGCTCGAACGGCGGTGTGCGCCATTCGCCGATGGGATCGGGCGGTTGCACGTCGTAGTGGCCGTAGAGAAGGAGCGTCGGTTTACCGGGCGCGTTGCAGTAGTCGGCGCGGACGATGGGGTTGCAATTCTCCTTTTCGACGAGGCGGGCGTTGGGAAGGTAGTCGCGAATCCAGGCGGCGGCGCGGAGGCAATCGGCCTTGTGCTCGGGCAGCGCGGAGATGGAGGGGATGCGGAGCAGGTCTTGGAGGGACTCGATGAGGGCCATTCGATTCACTCTATCCTGGAAGTTCATGTTCACCAATCGACTGGCGAAGGAACGTAGTCCCTATCTGCTGCAGCATGCTCATAATCCCGTGGACTGGTTTCCGTGGGGCGAGGAGGCGTTCGCGAAGGCGCGCGCCGAGGACAAGCCGATCTTTCTGAGCATCGGCTACTCGACCTGTCACTGGTGTCATGTGATGGAGCGCGAGTCGTTTGAGAGCGATGCTGTCGCCGAGATTCTGAACCGCGACTTTGTGTCGATCAAGGTCGATCGCGAGGAGCGGCCGGATGTCGATCGGATCTACATGCTGTTCGTGCAGGCGTCGACGGGCGGTGGCGGGTGGCCGATGTCGGTGTGGCTGACGCCGGAGTTGAAGCCGTTCTACGGCGGGACGTATTTTCCTCCTGACAATCGGTACGGCCGGCCGGGGTTTCCGTCGGTGCTGCGGCAGTTGGCGGGGATCTATCAAAATGAACGCGGACGCGTGGAGGAATCGGCGCGTGAGGTGATTGGGCAGTTGAAGGAAATGTCGACGACGGCGGCGGGTTCGGTGGTCGACGACGATGTGACGCATGCGTTGTATCAGCACTGCCGGCGCACCTTCGACAAGCGGTATGGCGGCTTCGGAAGCGCGCCGAAATTTCCTCGGCCCTCGCTGTTGAATTTTCTACTGCGGTACTGGAAGGTGGAGCAGGAAGACGACGCGTTGGATATGGTCGTGAAGACGCTGCGCGCGATGGCGCGCGGCGGAATGAACGATCAACTCGGAGGCGGCTTTCATCGTTATTCGGTCGATGCGCGATGGTTTGTGCCGCACTTCGAAAAGATGCTCTACGATCAGGCACAGTTGGCGGTGTCTTATCTCGAAGCGTTTCAGATCACCGGTGAGGCGGAGTTTGCGGCGGAAGCGCGGCGGATTTTCGACTACGTGCTGCGCGACATGACGCACCGCGACGGAGGCTTCTTTTCGGCCGAAGATGCCGACTCGGTGATCGACGCTTCGAATCCGAAGGAGAAGGGCGAAGGCGCGTTCTACGTCTTCGACGCGCGCGAACTCGTCGCCGTGTTGGGGGCCGAGGAAGCCGCGCGATTTGGACCGGCGTTTGGTTGCCTGTCGAGCGGGAATGTTTCGCCGCACGAGGATCCGCACAGCGAGTTCACCGGTAAGAACATCCTCTATCGCGCCTTGGAAACGGAAGAGCCGTTTACCGAAGCGCGAGCGAAATTGATGGCGCTGCGGAATATGCGTGTGCGGCCGCATCTGGACGATAAAGTGCTGACGGCGTGGAACGGGCTTATGATTTCGGCGTTCACCAAGGGTGCGCAGGTGCTGGGCGACGATCGGTACTTGAAGGCGGCGCAAAGGGCGGCGCGGTTTGTGCGCTCGGCGATGTGGTCGGCGGAACGGCGGGTGCTGCTGCGGCGCTGGCGGGCCGGCGATGCGGGGATCGACGGGTTTCTGGACGACTACGCGTTCTTCGCGCTTGGCCTGCTGGATCTTTATGAGACGTCGTTCGACGACGGCGATCTGGAATTCGCGGTGACGCTGGCGGAGCGAATGATCGAACTGTTCGGCGACCCGGCGGGGGGATTCTTTTCTACGGCCGAGGGCGATCCGTCGCTGGTGATGCGTTTGAAAGAGGACTACGACGGCGCGGAACCGTCGGGCAATTCCATGGCGGCAACGTTGATGCTCCGGCTTGCGGCGATGACAGGCCGCGAGGAGTTTAGCGTTGCGGGGCGAGCGACCCTGGACGCGCTGGCCGAGCGATTGAACAAGCAGACGGCCGCGGTTCCGCAGTTGTTATGCGCCTGGATGATCGCAGCCGGCGCCGAGCGGCAAGTGGAATTCGGCGGCGCCGATCCGGCGGAGCTGATCAAAGCCGTTCATGCGAAGTTCACGCCGTTCGTTGTGAAGCTGCGCGGGAAAGACGTCGGCGGCCCCGCTGTCGCGCGTGTTTGTGAACATTTCGTGTGCAAGCTTCCGGTAAGCGATCCCGCGGAGTTGGCGGCACAAGTAGAATAGAAGTTTCTCATGGAACCTAAATTCCGAATTGCGGCGATCACCGATGAATTTTCGCCCGCCGATCCGGCGCTGGCGCTGGCCCAGATGGAGAGCATTGGCATGACCGGCGCCGAACTCCGCGTGCTTTGGGGCAAAAACATCATGGACCTTTCGCCGGATGAGCTCGCCAAGGCGAAAGAGCTGGCGCAGCAACACAAGATGGAGGTCATCTCGATCGCGTCGCCGATTCTGAAGTGTGTGTTGCCGGGCGCGCCGGAAATCGATACGCGATTCCAGCAAGACATCTTTAATTCGAAACACACCTTCGAAGGTCAACCGAGGCTGCTGGAGCGCGCGTTTTTGATCGCGAAACACTTCGACGCCAAGATCGTCCGCGTGTTTACCTACTGGCGCACCGTGCAGCCCGAGGCGTGTTTCACGGCGATCTGCCGCGCCTTGGCGGATATGGCCGATCAGGCGCGCGTGGAAGGATTGATCATTGGAGTCGAAAACGAACACGCCTGTAATGTCGCCACCGCGGCCGATTCGGCGAAAGTGCTCGATGCCGTCCAGCATCCGAACTTGAAGCTGGTCTGGGATCCGGCGAACGCGCTGGTTTCCGGCGAGGATCCGTACCCTGGCGGCTACTCGTTGTTGCCGAAGGACCGCATTGCGCATGTCCACGTCAAGGACTGCCATATCGACGGGCATAAGCCGATTTGGGGGCCGGTGGGAACGCGCGCCGTGGATTGGAAAGGGCAGATTGGCGCGCTATGGAACGACGGATATCGCG